>JAJYCZ010000016.1 GCA_021777915.1 Pseudomonadota bacterium
GATCTCGGCGATGAAATCCTGCGCCTCGCGCAAGGCCTTGGCGGGCTCGGCCAGCGACAGAACCGAGGCGGCCGCCCCGGTCCCGGCGACGGCGGCTTCGATGCTCGGGCCGATGGTTTGGATCGTGAGCGCGATGGTGCGGCGGACGGCCTCGACCGCCACGACCGGATTTTCGAGCGCGGCCGGATCGAGCGCGCGGGTCAGGGCGGAGCGGATCTCCGGCAGCAGCCGCTCGACGAAACGGGTGAACGGTTTGATCGCCGGCATCAGGACGGCGACGCCGACGACGTTGAAGGCGGTGTGATAGGCCGCGAGCAGCGACACGCCGTCCATATGTTCCGCCGCGCGGCGAATGAGGGGCATGGCGAAGGGGAAGGAAAGAACCGCGATGAGCGCCGCGATGACCTTGAACAGGATATAGGCGAGCGCGAGACGCTTGGCGGTGGCGCTGGCGCCGATCGCGGCCATGGCCGAACTCGTCGCCGTCCCGATATTCTGGCCGATGATCAGGGCGCAGCCCTGTTCGAGCCCGATCGCGCCCGCGTAAAAGGCGGAAAGGGTGACCGTGATCGCCGCGGTCGAGGATTGCATGACGGTGGTCATGACCGCGCCGGCCACGACCAGAATCAGCAGGCCAAACCAGCCGGAAAGCCAGCTAACTCCCGGCATGCCGAGCACGGCGGGCAGGTCGGAGGGGTGAAGCGCGGCGGCGACCCCGCCCATGCCCTGCTGGAGCGTGGTCAGGCCGTAGAGCACGAGCGCGAATCCGGCGAGAGAGCCGCCCGCCGCCGCGAGCCTTCCCTTGCCCATCAACCTGGCCAGGGCGCCGACGAAGATCATCGGCAGGGCATAAGCGGAAAGCGACACCCGCAGGCCGATCAAGGCGACCAGCCAGCCGGTGCCGGTGGTGCCGACATTGGCCCCGAAGACAAGACTCAAGCCCTGCGGAAAGGTCAGCAGGCCGGCGCTGACCAGGCCTATCGTGGTCATGGTCGTCGCGCTTGACGATTGCACCAGCAAGGTCACCAGCGCGCCCCAAAGCGCGCCCGAGACCGGCGTGGCGGCGGCCTTGCCCAGGACCGTGCGCAGCGACGAGCCCGCCAGGCCCTTGAGGCCGTCGGTCATGATCGTCATGCCCAGAAGGAAAAGGCCTATTCCACCCAGGACCGAAACTGCCGTCGACATGCGCCTTCCTTCCCTGTGCTTCCGTTCGCGCCCTGACCTGTTCGGCTACGTCAGCTTTCGGCGTCGAGTTCGGCGCGCGCGGCGACAAGATCCTGTTTCATCCCGGGATCGACCTTGGGATAAGCGAGATCGAGGCCCTCCACCACGTCGACGATCGCCGCGGCGACGACCAGGCGGGTGAACCATTTGTTGTCGGCCGGCACGACATACCAGGGCGCGCGCTTTGTCGCGGTGGCGCGGATCGCCTCCTCGAAGGCGTGCTGGTAATCTTCCCAATAGCGCCTTTCGCGCACGTCCGAGGGCGAGAACTTCCAGTTCCGGTCGGGGTCGTCGAGCCGCTTCATGAAGCGCTTCTTCTGCTCCTTGTGGGACAGGTTGAGAAAGAATTTGAGAATGATGACGCCCTGACGCGTCAGGTAGTCCTCGAAATGGGCGATGTCGTCGAGCCGCTCGTCCCAGATTTTCCTGGAGACATATTCCCGCGGCAGTTTCTGGAGGTTCAGCAGCTGCTGATGCACACGCACGACCAGGACTTCTTCGTAATAGGAGCGGTTGAAGACGCCGATCCGGCCGCGCGCCGGAACCGCCTTGGCGTAGCGCCACAGGAAATCATGCGAGAGCTCCTCCGCCGAGGGCTGTTTGAAGGAGGTCACCTCGCAGCCCTGCGGATTGATCCGCGACATGACGTGTTTGATCGTGCCGTCCTTGCCGGCGGCGTCCATCGCCTGAAACACGAGCAGCAGTGACCAGCGGTCCTGCGCGTAGAGCATGTCCTGCTCCTCCGCGAGCCATTCGCTGCCGCGCGCGAGAAGCTCCGCCGCCTCGTCCTTGTCCATCTTGAGGCCGCATGTATCGGCGGCGTCGAAATCCCTGAGACGGAAGCCCTTGCCTGAAGTCACCCGGAACGGGTGGACATATTTCTGGATACGCTCGAGTATCTCTTTCCTCGGCATGGGCCCGACTCCCCGCTCATGGGCTTGGCGGGTCGAACACCGGCCTGCCGCCTTTTATCCGCAGCGTAACATGAGAGCCGGAAGAGGAGAAACGAGCCAGAGCCGAGGTGTTCGGCTCTGGCGCGCCGCGTCGTCCCAGACATCGCCAGACCGGCTCCAGCCGGCTGGAAGCGTCAACGGGCATGCGCTCTATCTGCCGTAATGAAAGATCAGGCTGAGCCCGGTTCCCGTTGGCGACGGAGGAAAGGGCGCCGCCCCGCGGATTGCCGCGATCGCGGCGTAGTCCAGTTCGGGCGATCCGCTCGATTTGGCGACACGCTCCCGGAGAAGATTGCCGGCAAGATCGATGCTGAAGTCGATTTTGCCCGTAGTCTGCGCGCGATGGGCCGCGACCTCCGGCAAACGGATGCGCGCCATCACCATTCCATACACGATGGAAAGATAGGTCGACGCCGCATGTCCCGAGGCGATGGGCGCGTGGCGGGAGGCGGGAGCGAAGCTGTAGTCGGGCATGGGGGAAAAGGCCGTGAACAGCTTTTGCGACGCGTCCTGTTGCGCCTCCGGTTGCGGCGCCGCCTGTTGCGCCTTCGCCTGCTCCTGCTTGTCGGGCCGCTGCAATTCCGCGGTTTCGACGGGATCCCCATCGGCGGCGCGGTTCATCGATTGCGGCGCCGACGCTTCAGCCGGTTTGGCGTCGTTTGAATTTTCCGGGGCCGGCGCGGCTCCGTTCGCCGGCTTCATCCTGACAGGCTCGGTCTGCGGCCCCGCCTTGGGAGAATGCGAAGCCTCGTCCCGGGCGTCCTTCATGATTTTTTCGTCATTGGCCGGGCGTGGCGCGTCGGTGGCCATTTTCTCGTCGAGCGCGGCAGTCTTGGCCTGCTGTTCGCTCTTGGGCGTCGCCGGGTCCGGCGGCTTGGGCGGCGGCGGCTCGACGACGACCTCGACGGGGATTTCCTGTTCTCCCGGCGCCAGGCCGTCCGATCTGTCGAAGTAGAAAAGTGAAATCGGGATTGCATGCAAAAGAAAACAGATCAGGAGAACGAAGGTAAAGCGCCCCTTGGCGGCCAATGTCGAGGGCTGGCGTCGCTCAAGCAGACGTTCGTCGGGAGGCGCTGCAAAAACCATGGTCGATCTTCGCATGGATCGGTCGAGAGGAAAATCGGCAAGACTTGCGCCGGTGCGCCACGTTCCAAGGCTCGACAGCGGACATCCTCCAGCCGGCGATCCGGTCCCCTCACGCACAGACCAGGACCTCAATCATGTTGGCTTCGGCCGCCGGGGCCGACGGAAAAAGCACGGACCAGATTTGCGGCGCCGGTTTCCATTCCGGCGAAATGACGTCGCGGCAAATGGAAATGCCGGGAACCGGCGCCAATCCGTCCGCGCCGTTGGCGCTCACCGCGTTTCGCGCTCCGCCGCGAAGCCGACCTCGAAACATGCGCCCGGATATCGCCCTGTGGGCGGGCCCGGCGCATCGGCATGCGCGTGTTCGGGAACCGGACCAAGGGCCTGTAACACCGGCCGCTCCGTTTATTCCATCTCGGATTTCAGGCTGCCGGGCTGCGGCATCGAAATGATGTTGTAGCCCGCGTCGACGAAATGGATTTCGCCGGTGACGCCGGCCGCCAGATCGGACAGCAGATAGAGCGCCGAGCCGCCAACGTCCTCGATGGTCACGGTGCGGCGCAGCGGCGCGTGGCTTTTCTGGAAATTGAACATGAAGCGGGCGTCGGCGATGCCGGCCCCCGCGAGCGTTCGGATTGGCCCGGCGGAAATGGCGTTGACCCTGATGTTCTGGGCGCCGAGATCGGCGGCGAGATAGCGCACGCTCGCCTCCAGCGCCGCCTTGGCCACGCCCATCACATTGTAATTGGGCATGACGCGGGTCGAGCCGCCATAGGTGAGGGTGAGCAGCGAACCGCCGTTGGGCATGAGTTTCTGCGCCCGCTGGGCGATCTCGGTGAAGGAGAAGGCGGAAATGACCATGGTGCGCGAAAAATTTTCGCGGGTGGTCGCGTCGACATAGCGGCCCTTGAGCTCGTTCTTGTCGGAAAATCCGATGGCGTGGACAACGAAATCCAGCGTTCCCCAGTTCTGTTCGAGCGCCGCGAAGACGGCGTCCACGCTCGCCAGATCCTCGACGTCGCAGGGCAGGGTGAGATGAGAGCCCAGGCTTTCGGCCAGTGGCTTGACGCGCTTGCCGAGCGCCTCGCCCTGAAAAGTGAAGGCGAGGCCGGCGCCTTCCGCGGCCAACGCGTTGGCGATGCCCCAGGCGATCGAATGATCGTTGGCGACGCCCATGATGAGGCCGCGCTTGCCGGCCATCAGCCCCTTGGCGGAAAGATTCATGCGTAAACTCTCGCTCAGGCGTCGATATGTTTGAAGATCAGCGTGGCGTTGGTGCCGCCGAAGCCGAAGGAATTGGACAGGACCACGCCGAGCTGCTGATCGTCCACGCGCTGGCGCAGGATGTTCATGTCCGCGAAAGCCGGGTCGAGATTGACGATATTGGCGCTTTCGCAAATGAAATTGTTCCGCTGCATCAGCAGGCAGTAAATCGCCTCCTGCACCCCGGCCGCGCCGAGCGAATGGCCGGTCAGCGACTTGGTGGCCGAAATCGGCGGGCATTTGTCGGCGCCAAAGACCTTGCGGATCGCCTCGATTTCCTTGAGGTCGCCGACCGGGGTCGAGGTCGCGTGCGGATTGATGTAGTCGATTGGAACCTTGCAGGTCTCCAGCGCCATGCGCATGCAGCGCTCGGCGCCTTCGCCCGAGGGCGCCACCATGTCATGGCCGTCGGAGGTCAGGCCATAGCCGGCGAGTTCGGCGTAGATTTTCGCGCCGCGCGCCTTGGCCCGCTCATATTCCTCCAGAACGACGACGCCGGCGCCGCCGGCGATGACGAAGCCGTCGCGGTCGGCGTCATAGGCGCGCGAGGCGGTCGCGGGCGTTTCGTTGTAGGACGAAGACATGGCGCCCATGGCGTCGAACAGCACCGAAAGCGTCCAGTCCAGATCCTCGCAGCCGCCGGCGAACATCACGTCCTGCTTGCCGTACTGGATCATTTCGGCGGCGTTGCCGATGCAATGCGACGAGGTGGCGCAGGCCGAGGAGATCGAATAATTCACGCCCTTGATCTTGAACCAGGTGGCGAGCGTCGCCGAGGCGGTCGAGGACATGGCCTTGGGCACGGCGAAGGGGCCGACGCGCTTGGGCCCCTTGGCGCGGGTGATGTCGGCCGATTCGACGATGGTGCGCGTCGAGGGGCCGCCCGAGCCCATGATGATTCCGGTGCGCGGATTGGAAACGTCGCCCGCCTCCAGCCCGGAATCGGCGATGGCCTGATCCATGGCGACATGGTTCCAGGCGGTGCCGGTGGCGTGGAAGCGCATGGCGCGGCGATCGACGACCTTTTCCGGATCGAGCGTCGGGGCGCCATGGACCTGGCAGCGGAATCCGAGTTCGGCATATTTATCGGCGCGCACGATTCCCGATCGCGCGGCGCGCAGCGAGGCCGTGACTTCCTCCGCGTTGTTGCCGATCGCGGAGACAATGCCGATGCCGGTGACGACGACGCGTCTCATGATGTCCTCCTTGTGGTCGGCGTCCTGAAGCCGGGACGTCAGGCGCCGGCGGGCTGGAACAGGCCGACGCGCATGTCCTTCACTTCATATATGCGCTTGCCGTCGGCTTCGAGCCAGCCGTCGGCGATGCCGAGCTTGAGCTTGCCCTTCATCACGCGCTTGAAATCGACGCCGTAGACCACCTTTTTCACCGTGGGCAGCACCTGGTCGGCGAATTTCACCTCGCCGACGCCGAGCGCGCGCCCGCGGCCCGGAAGCCCGAGCCAGCCGAGGAAGAAGCCGGTGAGTTGCCACAAAGCGTCGAGGCCCAGGCAGCCCGGCATGACCGGGTCGCCGAGGAAATGGCAGCCGAAGAACCAGAGATCGGGCTTGATGTCGAATTCCGCGCGGACATGGCCCTTGCCGTGGGCGCCGCCCTCTTCGACGATCTCGACGATGCGGTCGAACATCAGCATCGGCGGCAGGGGCAACTGGGCGTTGCCCGAGCCGAACAGCTCGCCCCGACCGCAAGCCAGAAGGTCTTCATATGCGAAATGCGAGCGTCTTTCGCCCATAGGGAGTTTTCCCTCGTTCGGCCCTTCAGGGGGCGCCGGTTGACGGACATTCCGGCGCATTCTTGCCGCCGGACTGTTGAACGCGCCTTCTAACATAGCCCTCGCCGCGCCGAAAGACGCGGAAAACCCATTTTCCGAACGCGGGACCGGCCCTGCTGGAGAGCTTATTGCCGGGCCGCTTGCAAAAGTCTATATCGTGGCGCATCGCGGGCGCTGGGCCGCGAGGAATTTCCGAATCGCCAGGCGAGGACAAATGTTTCCCCCAAATGTTTCCCCAAGGAGCGAAATTTCGCTCGCGCGGGAAGATAGAGGAAATTCGGATGGAAAAGAGGGCAAGCGCGCCGCGCGTCCGCCGCGCGGCTGAAAGCGCGAAAAGCGGCGCCGTCTATGTGACGACCCCGGCCGGGGCCGACCTCAACGGCTGCCCCCTGCACGACCTGCGGCGCAAGTTGAGCGAGGCGGGATTGCGCCCGACGCGCCAGCGCCTGCGCCTCGGCTGGCTGCTGTTTGGCGGCGGCGACCGCCATGTCACCGCCGAGCGTCTTTACGAGGAAGCGATCGCCGCGCGCGCGCCGATCTCGCTCGCCACGGTTTACAACACGCTCAACCAGTTCACTTCAGCCGGCCTGTTGAAGGAAGTCACGGTCGACGGCGCCAAGACCTATTTCGACACCAATCTCGCGGACCACCAGCATTTCGTCGTCGATGACGAGACCCATATGCTCACCGACCTGCCCAAGGAGCTGATCGACTTCAGCCGCCTGCCCGAGCCCCCGGAGGGCTGGGAAATCGCGCGGGTCGATGTGATGATCCGCCTGCGCCGCAAGCCGCAGCAATAAGTTTCGCGCACAAGCCTTGAACGTGGCAAGGGCGCGTTTCGCCGGGAAACGCGCCCTTGCCACGTCTGGCTCGCGAAAGCTCAGACGTCCGTGGAGAAATTGTCGTCGCCGGAAAGGTCGTCGCCGGAGAAATCGTCGCCCGAATAATCGGCGTCGGAAAGGCCCGGGTCGTTGGCGCCGGGATGGTCGACCATCCCCGCGTCGTGATCGCTTTGCGGCGAGTCGTAGTAATTGTTGACGATGGTTTC
Source organism: Pseudomonadota bacterium (assembly GCA_021777915.1). GTDB lineage: Bacteria > Pseudomonadota > Alphaproteobacteria > Rhizobiales > Beijerinckiaceae > Rhodoblastus. The sequence goes on from JAJYCZ010000016.1 coordinate 7,364, forward strand.
GCCGCCGCCCAGTCCTTGGCCGCCCAGTCCTTGGCCGCCCAGTCCCTGGCCGGCGAGGCCGCCGCCGAACAGGCCGGCGCCGTGGCCGCCGCCGGAAAAGAGACCCTTCAGCGAATCCGCGAGCAGCACGCCGCCGGCGACGCCCGCCGCCGCGCCCATCGCATTGCGCAGGAAGCCGCCCTGCGCCGGCTGCGGCGCGCCCCAGGGCGAGGGGGCGGGGCCAGGTTGAGGCGGAGGCGGCGCATAATATTGTGGCTGCGGCGCTTGTTGAGCCTGTGGCTGCGGCGGCGCGCCCCAAGGCGAAGGAGCGGCGCTGGCCTGCGGCTGAGGCGCCGCTCGCCCGCCGCCGAACAGGCCGCCGAGAAAGCTCCCGCCGCTCTGCGGGGCGGCGGATTGCGCCTGCTGCTGGAGATGGCCGATTTCGGCCTGCAGGTCCTGAATTTTCTGATCGGCCGCGCGCAAAGCGTGATCCTGCACGATCACCGCCTGCGCGAGCAGATAAGGCGCATAAGGCTGGGCGCGGACGCCGTCGGCGATGAAATTTTCGGCGTCGCGGTCGCGCGGCGCATTCGACTGCGCGCGGACGCGGTCGAACAATTCGGACAGCAACTGGCGTTCTTCGGGCGACATCGCGCAACTCCTCTGGGGCAATCTTTCATTGCCAACGGCGCATCCGAGCATGGCCGGTCGCCGGGAATATGGGCGGCGGCCGCGCCAATGGGAAGTGCGGGCAAGATGAAATTTCCGTCATGTCGGGACGAGAGGACAGGCGCCGCCGATTTCACGCCCTCCGTCAAGCGATCCTTCGCTTGGAGCGAAATCCGTTCACGCCGAATCGGGGATTTCGCTCTAACATTCTGTTTCTGACGCAGAATCTTATCCAAAAAGTCTGCAACTTTTTGGGATTATGCTCTAGCGCCTATATTTTGAACGGCGCCTGTCCGCCGGAGGAATCTGACATTGCGTGAAAATTCGAAAACGCCCAAAGGCGCTCCCAGAATTCCGGCCCCGGCGCAACCGCACAAGCGGCGCGAGCCCTTGCCGAGCGATCGGCCGAAATCCCCTTTCGACGACCCGCAGGCGCCCGAACGGCTGGAGCGGATCATGGCTTCGCCGTCGTTCCGGATGGCCTATCAGGATCCCGATTTCCTCGCCAGCCGCGACACGCGCGGTCCGCGCCTGATGTTCGATTATCTCAAGACCGAGTGGGCGCTTCAGAGCCACGGCGTCGCCCATACGATCGTGGTCTTCGGCAGCACGCGCATTTGCGAGCCGGCCGAGGCGCGCCGGCGCCGCGACGAGGCCCGCGTCCGGCTGCGCGCGGCCGGCGGGCCGGCCGCCGCGCCGGAATTGGCCGCCAAACTCGCGATCGCCGAGCGGATCGTCGCCAAGAGCCGCCTTTATGATGTGGCGCGGGATTTCGCCCGGCTGGTCGCCGAGGCCAGCGAGGGCGCCGAACCGCCCGCCACTCTGGTGATGACTGGGGGCGGCCCGGGAATCATGGAGGCGGCCAACCGCGGCGCCTTCGATGCCGGGGCCGAAACCATCGGCCTCAATATTTCCCTGCCTCACGAGCAATATCCCAATCCCTATGTCACCCCGGAACTCTGTTTCCAGTTCCACTATTTCGCCTTGCGCAAGCTGCATTTCGTGCAGCGGGCGCGCGCGCTGGTCGCCTTTCCCGGCGGCTATGGCACATTCGACGAATTGTTCGAGGTTCTGACCCTCGTCCAGACCCGCGTGATGCGGCCGATCCCGATCATTCTTGTCGGCGAGGAATTCTGGCGCCACGCGGTCGATTTCGATTACCTGGTCGCCGAGGGCGTGATCGACCGCGAGGATCGCGAATTGTTCTGGTTCGCAGACACCGCGCAGGACATTCACGACTCGCTTCTGGCCTGGGAACGCGCCGCGAGGGGGGACGCATGAGAATTTCATTCCACGGCGCCGATCGCGGCGTCACCGGCTCCTGCCATTTGCTGGAAGCGGCCGGACGCAGGATTCTTGTCGATTGCGGGCTCTATCAGGGCGGGCGGCGGATCGAGGAGGAGAACGCCCAGGATTTCGGTTTTTCCGCGCGCGACGTGGATTTCGTTCTGCTGACCCACGCCCATCTCGACCATTGCGGGCGCTTGCCTCTGCTTGTCCGGCGCGGCTTTTCCGGCGAGATCCTGGCCACCGCGGCCACCCGCGAACTGGCGCGCCTCGTCCTGATCGACGCCGCTCATCTTCAGGAGGAAGAGGCGCGTTTTCACGCCCGGCTGCGGGAAAAGCGCCGCGAAGACGGCGAGGCGGTCGCGCCGCTCTATTCCCTGCTCGACGCCATGGATGTGTTCGACCGTTTCGGCCGGGCCGCGACCTATGGCCGCGCCATCGACCTCGCCCCTGGCCTGCGGGCGACATTTTTCGACGCCGGCCATATTCTGGGCTCGGCGAGCGTGCTGGTCGAGGCGCGGGAAAACGGCGCCGCCCGGCGCATCCTGTTCTCGGGCGATATCGGCAATTCGGGCCGGCCCCTGCTGCGCGATCCCGATCCGCCGCGCGACGTCGATGTCGCCATCATGGAGACGACCTATGGCGACCGCCTCCACCGGCCGTTCGAGGCCTCGGTCGAGGAATTCTACCAGGCGCTGAACGCGGCCTTCCAGCGCGGCGGCCTCGTGATCATTCCAACTTTCGCGCTGGAGCGGGCGCAGGACCTGTTATTCTATCTGCGCGAAGGCGTCGAGCGGAACAAATTGCCGCCGTCCCTGCCGGTCTTTCTCGACTCGCCCATGGCCATTTCGGCGACCGAAATTTTTCGCAAGCATCCCGAATGCTATGACGAGGAAACGACGCGGCTGTTCGCCGAACATGTCGATCCCTTTGGTCTGCCGGGCCTGCGTTTCACGCGCGAAAAAGCGGAGTCCATGGCGCTGAACGCTTTGCGCGGCGGCGCAGTCATTCTCGCGGGGTCGGGCATGTGCACGGGCGGCCGGGTCCGCCACCATCTGCTGCGCCATCTCGGCCGCGGCGACGCCAGCGTGATCTTCGTCGGCTTCGCCGCCGAGGGCACTCTGGCCCGCCAGATCATCGACGGCGCGCGCCATGTGACGATTTTCGGCGAGAACGTCGCGGTTCGCGCCCATATCCACACCATCAACGGCTTTTCCGCCCATGCCGACCAAGCCGAACTGCTGGCCTGGCGCGCTCGCGCCAATCCCCGCCGCACCTTTCTCGTCCATGGCGAGGAAACGGCGATGCAGGCTTTCGCGGAAAGAATCGGCGCGGCCGATGTGACCTTGCCGAGGCTGGGGCAGAGCTTCGAGCTTTGACGCGGGCTTTTGCGCGCCCGTCAATCGGCTCCGCCGGAAAGCTGCTTCAGCCAGGTGGTGTCGACATATTCGGAAAGCGCCGCGATGCGCCAGCCGCGAATGGTCAAGAAGTTTCCCACCACCAGAGTGCGCGACGCCGACGTGCCGCGATGGCGGATACGGAGGCTGCGCCTCAAGCCGACCCTGTCGCCATCGACGATGAGGTTGAGGATTTTATGGTCGCTCATCTCGACCTCGACGTCGATCCGTCGCAGCAGGTCGAGAATATTGTCCCTGCCGCAATAGACGCCGCTGAACGGGTAATCGCGGATCCCGCCGGTGAAGGTGAAGACGGCGTCATGATGGCAGAAGTCCAGGAATTTCATATGGTCGTGGCGCGCCGCCAGGATTTCCTGGACGAGGTCGTGGGTTGGCCGGTCCAGGAGGGCAGGAAAACAATCCTTGAAATCGCGCGACGTCACGGCAACTCCGCTTGTTGAGCGGCAGTACTCGATCGACGCAGGATAGCCTCGTCGCCCTTGACGGAAAAGGTGAAAATTTTGCGCGCGCCCGGACAGCGGGAAAGCGTCGGCTTCGGACAAACGCCTTGCCTTGCGCGGGCCAGGACGTATAAGCGGCGAAACCAAGGAAACGAGACGTTTTCGCGCGGCCCGCCCGATGTCCCAGCAAGTCCTCACCGTCATTCCCGCCCGTCTCGCCTCGACGCGGCTGCCCGACAAGCCGCTCGCCGACATCCGCGGCGCGCCGATGATCGTCCAGGTCTGGCGCCGGGCGGTGGAGGCGGGGATCGGGCCGGTCCTGGTCGCGGCGGACGGGCCGGAAATCGCGGAAGCCGTCCGCGCGGCCGGCGGCGAGGCGGTCCTCACCGATCCCGGCCTGCCTTCGGGCTCCGACCGCATCGCCGCCGCCTTAGAAATTTTCGACCCCGAACGGCGCTTCGGCGTGATCGTCAATCTTCAGGGCGACCTGCCGACCATCGAGCCCTTGAGCGTGCGCGCCGCGCTCGCGCCCCTGGCCGATCCGGCCGTCGATATCGCCACGCTGGCGGCGCGGATCGCGCGCGAGGACGAGCGGACCAACCCCAATGTGGTCAAGGCGGTGGGGGCGCCGATCGCGCCGACGCGCCTGCGCGCGCTCTATTTCACCCGAGCGACCGCGCCCTGGGGCGAGGGCGACCTGTTCCACCATATCGGGCTTTACGCTTATCGCCGCGCGGCGCTGGAGCGGTTTGTCGCGCTGCCGCCCTCGGCGCTGGAAAAGCGCGAGAAGCTGGAACAGTTGCGCGCGCTCGAAGCCGGCATGCGCATCGATGTCGAAATCGTCGACGCCGCGCCGCTCGGCGTCGACACGCCCGAGGATCTCGCGCGGGCGAGAGACATTCTGAAGAGCAGGACATGAAGAAGATCATTGCCTATCAGGGCGAGCCGGGGGCCAATTCCCATATCGCCTGTTCCGATGTCTATCCGGGCTGGGAGACCTTGCCCTGCGCCAGTTTCGAGGAGGCCTTCGCCGCGATCTCGGAAGGGCGGGCGGAGCTCGGCATGATTCCGATCGAGAATTCTCTCGCCGGCCGGGTCGCCGACATCCATCATTTCCTGCCCGATTCCGGCCTTTACATCATCGGCGAATATTTTTTGCCGATCCATTTCCACCTGCTCGGCCTCAAGGGCGCGAAGATCGAGGATCTGCGCAGCGTCTACAGCCATGTCCATGCGCTCGGCCAATGCCGCAAGATCATCCGGAAATATAACCTGAAGGCGGTCGCCACCGGCGATACGGCAGGCTCGGCGCGGGAGGTGGCGGAATGGGGCGACAGGACCCGCGCCTCGCTCGCGCCGCTGCTCGCCGCCGAAATCTATGGGCTCGACGTGCTCGCCCGCTTCGTCGAGGACGAGGACCACAACACCACGCGCTTCGTGATCCTGTCGCGCGAGCCGCGCCAGGAATCCCGCGAAGAGCCGCGCGGGGAAGGGCCGATGATCACCACTTTCGTCTTCCGCGTGCGCAACGTGCCCGCGGCGCTCTACAAGGCGCTCGGCGGCTTCGCCACCAATGGCGTCAACATGACCAAGCTGGAAAGCTATATGGTCAACGGCGAATTCGCGGCGACCCAGTTCCTCGTCGACGTCGAGGGCCATCCGGACGACCGCAACCTGGCGCTGGCGCTGGAGGAATTGCAGTTCTTCTCGGAAGAAGTGCGCATTCTCGGCGCCTATCCGGCCCATTCCTTCCGTGAGCGGATCGGCGGAGACAAATAAGACTGGGCCCGGCGGGACGCTTTGGGCCGGCGGCGCGAAAGATTTTGGCAAAATCGCCGATCGAGTCGGGAACCTGTTGCTCCTCCGCGGCTTTATCTGTGAAAAACGGAGTCCGGGGAGTTTGAGGCCGATGTTCAGCGAAGCCCATCAATGGCGCGCCGCCGTGACTTCAGGCGGGGTCCTCCTGTGCGTTGCAACGCTGGCGGTCGGCTGGCGGGTCCGATTTCCGGCGCCGCCCGCGCCCGCGCCGGCGAGCGGCAGCCTCGCGTCGCATCCTTCCGAAACGCCGAGGCCCGCCGCGCCGGAAGCGCCGCGGGCCGATGTCGTTCGCGTGCTGCCGAATGGCGATGTCGTCGTCGCGGGCCGCGCCGCGCCGGGCGCCCGCGTCGCGTTGCTCGATGACGACCGGACGCTGATCGAGGCGCAGTCCGACCCGAAGACGGGAGAATTCGTCATGCTGCCTCCCCGCCTTCCCGCCGGCGTCCACCGGCTGGCGTTGATCGCTGAATCCGCTGCCGGGGGCGGCCCGACCGGGCGTCGCGATCTCACCGCTTTTTCGATTGCGCCGAAAACCGCGCGCCCGCCGCAAGCCGCCCTTGCGCCTTCGCCGGCCGCCATTCCGGCTGTCCCTGTCCAGGAGTCGCGGAGGGTGGCGCGCGGCGACACGCTGTGGCGGATCAGTCGCGAGACGCTGGGCCGCGGCGCGTTCTACGATTCGATCTTCCAGTCCAATTCCGGGAAGATCCGTGATCCCAACCTGATTTATCCCGGCCAGTCGCTGATCCTTCCCCACCGCGACTGACATGGATCGTCATCGGTGAGAACCCATCGCCGGAATGCGCTTACGCCATCGAGACTCGTTTACGGCTCACATGGCTCGGCGAAGCCAGTTTCGTCGCCACGAAAATTACCGCGAGCACTGACAGATAAACCGCCAGCTGCATCCCGGACGGTTGATCGACATAGCCGAACAGGGTGTGGAGGACGCGTCCCAAAAGGCTGTCGTCCGGCAGGACGGAGGAAGTGTCCCAGACGGTTCGCGACAGCGCCGTGACATAGCCGGCCTGTTGCAGGAACACGACGCATTGGGCGGCCATGCCGGCGGCCAGAAAGGTGATCAGCGCCGTCGTGACGCGAAAAAGATGGCGTGCCGGGATGGCGACGAGGCCCAGGAACATCAGGGCGGACAGCAGCGCGCCCGACGCAAGCCCGATCGTTCCGCCCAACAGCAATTCGTGGAAACCCGCGGCGCCCGACGCAACGATCCCGTAAAGGAAGAGGACGACCTCGGAACCTTCGCGAAGCACGGCGACGGCGACGACGATCGACAAGGCCGTGAGCGTCCTGGATCCTTCCGCGACAGCCTGGCCCACGTTTTTCAGGTTCGCGGCCATTTCACGCCCATGGCTCGCCATCCAGATATTGTGCCAGGCGAGCATGACGACGGCGAGGGCGAGGACGCCGGCGTTGAAAATTTCCTGTCCCGCGCCTGAAAAGGCGTCCGCCAGTTCGCCCGCGAAAACGGCGACAAGGGCCGCGCCGAGCAGACCCGCCGCGAGGCCCGCCGCGACATGAAGCCCTCGCCCCGGCACGCCGCGCGTGACCGCCAGCACGATGCCGACGATCAGGCCGGCCTCGATGACTTCCCGAAAGACAATGATCAGCGCGCCCAACATCGTCGGCTCCTTATTCAACCACGAGTTCGCCTTCGGTCGTGTCCTGGTGGAAATCGTCGAAGAAATGATAGCGTCCCGCGTTGAGCGGGCGGATCCGCATGGTGATTTCTCCGCCCGGCGCGACGACTTTCTCGACGCGCAGCGTCTTGCTCTCGAATTCGGACGCGGTCGAATCGAGGTTCTTCACGACGATGGCGAAAGCCTGGCTGGCCGGAGCGTGCGGCTCGGACGGCGAGAACCTGTGGTCCTTGATCGTGATGCGGACGGTCGCCTGCTGCGCGACGACAGGCGCGCACCAGATCGCGGTCAGGGCGAGAGCGGCGAGAGTTCGAACCATTTTCATTTGGGTCTCCTGAGATGACGCGGGATGACGTTTTAGAATTCGAAACCGAGTTTCAGATTGGCGCGCTGCCGCGTGAAATCGGTCAGATCGAGATTGCCGAGCTGCCCCTGGGCGTGACCGGCGACTTGGGCCGACCATGCGGCGGCGAGGAATATTTTCGGCGTGAACTGGATATGCAGCGTCGGGCCGAGATAAAAGGCCGATCCATCGAGCGCGTTGAAGCCGAACCCGCCATAGGCGCGATAATATTCCGCCTCGCCGCCGAGGGTCGCCTTGGGCGTCACCCGATAGGCCATCGCCGCGGTGGCGCCGAATTCCGAGGACCGGCCCCAATTCTGATCGCCGGAGCCGCGCGCGACCTCGGGCGCGTAAATCAGATTCGTCGCCGCATAGAGCATGTTGGGGATCAGTTCGGTGTCGGCGGCGAGGACCGTCTCCATGCTGAAGACGGAAGCGTTGACTCCGCTGGTTCCGTCGATCCTTCCCCATTCCGGCTGCACCGAGATCGACAGGCCCACCGGATTTCCCGGCCCGCGTCCGATGATGAGGAATTTGGGTTTCCATGACAGGCCGCTGAAGGCCGTCTGGTTGAGATTATCCAGTCCGGGGACGTTGTCGATCCGCTGAGACAGGAAATGGGCGCTCGCTTCGTAGCCCCAATATTGCGACGGCACGTTCTCGAATTCGAGTTCCTGTTCGATCGCCCGATAGGACCCGCCATGCATGCCCAGTCCGGCGGTGGTTTCCGTTTCGAATTCCTTTTCGCCTTCGGCGCCGATATCGGTCCCGTCGGTGAAGCCGAACAGATATTTGGTCTCAAGCTCGTAATAGCGGCCCGTCCATATGTCCTGGGCGACGGCCCGAGGCGCAACGGCCGCCACGGACAGGCCCGCGAGGAAAAAGGGAACGAAACGCTTGGTCGCCGACATCGAAGGCTTGATCTCGAGGAAGGAATGGATCGGACGACCCACCTTTCGCAGCCGCATCCCCCCGGAGCAAACGAATAGCCGTGATTTAGATAAATTCTAAATTGAGGCGCCTCCACCTTTTCTCCCTTCCGGTCGAGGCGGGGGTGTCGGAATTCCGCGCGGTCCAGTTTCACATTCCCGATTTCTTCCATTTTTCAAATCCCTCGGCCCGCAAGACGCAGGCCGGGCATTGGCCGCAGCCATGGCCCCAGGCGTGGCGTTCGCCGCGCTCGCCGAGGTAGCAGGTGGCGCTGTGTTCGACGATCGCCTCGACCAATCCGTCGCCGCCGAGTTCCCGCGCCAGCGCCCAGGTCCGCGCCTTGTCGAGCCACATCAGCGGCGTCTCCAGCACGAAGCGGCTTTCCATGCCGATATTGAGCGCGACCTGCATGGCCTTGATCGCGTCGTCGCGGCAATCGGGATAGCCGGAAAAATCGGTCTCGCACATGCCGCCGACAATGCGTTTCAGGCCGCGCCGATAGGCCAAGGCCGCCGCGAAGGTCAGAAAGATCAGGTTGCGTCCGGGCACGAATGTGTTGGGCAGACCTTTCTCGCCCATTTCGATCGCTTTTTTCGAGGTCAGCGCGGTGTCGGAAATCGCGCCCAGCGCCGAAAGCTCCAGCACATGATCGGGACCGAGTCTTCGCGCCCATTCCGGCTTCAGCCCGGCGAGCGCATCGCGCAAGACCGGGCGCTGGCCGAGTTCGACGCGATGGCGTTGGCCATAGTCGAATCCGATGGTCTCGACCCGCTCGAAACGTTCCAGAGCCCAGGCGAGACAAGTCGTGGAATCCTGCCCGCCGGAAAACAGAACGAGCGCCATGCGTCACCTCCGGAAAGGCCTTGCGGAAAGGTCCTGCCTACACCGGCCGGGCGGACTTTGCCAATCGCGGTGGAAAGCGAAATCCGGCGCCATCCGCCGAGACGGGGAATGCGACTGAGTGGGTCAGTCGAGATCCGCGTCCGGGTTCGCCTCGGCCTCGGGCGGGGGGCGGGTCAAGTCCAGCGTCACCTTCTTGACCCCGGGCTCGCCGGGGTCCTCCTCGATATGGAAGCCGAGCGCGTGGTTCATCGACAGCATGGCCTGATTCTCGCTCAGCACCTGGCCCTCGACCACCTTCACGCCCTCCGCGCGCGCGAACTCGATCATATATTGCATCAGTTTCCAGCCGAGGCCCTGGCCCTTGAGGTCGGAGCGCAGCAGGATCGCATATTCGCCTTCCTCATGGTCGGCGTCGAGCATCAACCGCACCACGCCGAGCATCAGGCCGGTCTCTTCCTCGACCGCCACGCAGACGAAGGAGCGCGCATAGTCGATCTGGATCAGGCGGGCGATGAAGGCGTGGGAGAATTCCTTCACCGGCGCGAAAAAGCGCAGCCGGATGTCCTCCGGCGAGACATGGGCGAAGAAGACCTTGTACATCTCTTCGTCTTCCGGCCGCACCGGGCGCAATTGCACCGCCGTCCCGTTCTTGAGCGCGATGCGGCGCTCCTGCGCCTTGGGATAGGGCGCGATGGCGAAGCGGGGATTGCAGCCGGCCAGCGTCCGGCCTTCCGACGGCGAGACCAAGGCGCGCGCGTCCACCACCACCACGCCGTCCGAATCGGCCAGCACCGGATTGAACTCCAGCTCGCGGATTTCCGGAATGTCGGCGGAAAGCTGGGACAATTTGACCAGAAGCAGCGCGACGGCGTCGATGTCCGCCGCCGGGATGTCGCGATAATCGCGCAGGGCCCGCACCACGCGGGTCTGTTCGATCAGGCCGCGCGCCAGCGACAGGTCGAGCGGGGGCAGGGCGAGCGCCTTGTCGTTGATGACCTCGACCGCCTTGCCGCCGCGCCCGAACACGATCACCGGGCCGAAGGTCGGGTCGTCGGTCAGGCCCATCACCAGTTCGCGGGCGTTGGGACGCCGCACCATGGGGTGGATGGTCACGCCGGCGAGATGCGCGTGCGGCGCCTCGGACGCGACGCGGTCCAGCATTTTCGTCGTCGCCTCCACCACCTGTTCGACCGTTCGCAGGTCGAGCGCGACGCCGCCGAAGTCGGATTTGTGGACGATGTCGCGCGACATGATCTTCACCACGCAGCCGCCGAAGCGTCCGAGCACCAGCCGCGCCACCTCCGCCGCCTCTTCCGGCGTGCGGGCGAGGCGGGCGGGCGCGATCGGAATGTCATAGGCTTCGAGCAGGGCGCTGATCTCGACCGGCGCGAGCCATCTTTCGCCGCGCGCGAGCGCCTGCTGGACCACGGCGCGCGCCTTGGACACGTTGGGCGCGAAATCCACGGGCAGCGAGGGCGGCGCGGCCATCAGCGCCTCGCGCGCCTTGCGCCATTTCACCATATGCATGAAGCCGGCGACGGCGCCGCGCTCGTAATGGGGAATGCGCGCTTCCTCGAAAATATGGTCGATCGCCGGGTCCGCGCCATACCAGACGACGAAAACCGGCTTGGGCGCGATCGCGGCGCGGCGATGTTTCTTCACCGCCTCGACCGTCGCTTTGGCAATTTCCTGGCTGTCGGCCAGCAGGGTCGGCGCGTGAATGACCAGAGCCGCGTCATTCGCCTTGTCCTGCAACACGAGCGAAAGCGCATGGCCGTAATCGGCGGGCGAGGCGTCGGCGGCGAGTTCGACCGGCTGGGCGCCGCTCCAGCGTTCCGGCAGCAACGTCCTGAGGACGTCGCGGGTGGCCGGCGCCATGTCGGCGAGCTTGCCGCCGAGGTCGAGCAGCTGGTCGATGGCGAGAAAGCCGACGCCGCGGCCATTGGCCACGACCGCGAGCCTTTCGCCATTGAAGGGTTTGATCCGCCCGAGCGCCTCGGCGGCGTCGAACAGGGCGTCGATGGTGGGAACGCGCAGCAGGCCGGCGCGGCGGAAAGCGGCGTCATAGACGTCGTCGGTGGTGGCGAGATTGCCGGCGTGGGTGCCGGTGCGGCGCGCCGCCTCGTGGCGCCCCGAGCGCACGACGATCACCGGCTTGACCCGCGAGGCGGCGCGGGCCGCCGACATGAAGCCCTTGGCGTCTTCAAGGTGCTCGACATAGAGCATGATCGCGCGAGTCATCGGATCAAGGGCGAAGAAATCGAGCAGGTCGTCGATATCGACATCCGCCATTTCGCCCAGCGCCGCCAGGCCGGAAAAGCCCACCTGCCGGGAATGGCCCCAGGCGACGATGGCGCCCATCACCGCCGCCGATTGAGAGATGACCGCGAGGTCGCCGACGCGCGCCGGTTGCGCCAGAAGGCTGGCGTTGAGTTTTACGCGCGGCGCGATCACCCCGTGGCAATTGGGGCCGAAAATGCGGATGCCGCCGCGCCGGGCGATGGCGCGCAGATGCTGGAACAGGGAATCGGCCCCCGGCTTGGGGTCGTCGGTCATGACGAGCGCGGCCGGAATGGCGAGATCGGCGGCTTCCTGGACGATGTCCTCGACCGCCCCCATCGGTGCGACGACGATGGCGAGGTCGGGCGGCTCGGGAAGGTCGCGCAGGCGCGGAAAACAGCGCCGGCCCGCGATCTCCTCGTGGCGCGGATTGACGAGATGCAGCACGCCGGCGTATCCGGCCGAGACCAGATTGTCGAGCACCGCCTGTCCGATCGAGCCGGCGCGATCCGACGCGCCGACCAGCGCGAGCGATTTGGGGTTGAAGGCGCGGTCGAGTTGGCGGGTGCTCATGCGAAGTCTCCCCCGGGCGATTTACCGGCGCGACCGGAGCCGCGCTCCGGCATGAACCGATAATCACTTGCGCGCGGACGTCGAGACGGATTTAAGTCGCATCCGCGCCAGGCGGCGACAGCCGATTCGTCTTGCGTCACGCTTTGGACGCATAGCGCGGGCCCGGCGTTTCGCCTAGTTTTTCGCGGGAATTGCGCGGCAATTTCGCCAAGGCCGGTCATGAGGAGGATCCATGCGCTTTTTCGATCGTCGCGCGCTCGCGGGCGCCGTTCTGGCGATGGCGACGCTGGCGTCGGCCGGGGCGGCGGCGGCGTCCCAGGAAGCCGAGGGCGTCTGGTTGCGCGAGGACGGCGCCTCCAAGATCCGGATCGCCCCCTGCGGCGGCGCCCTGTGCGGCGACGTGATCTGGCTGAAAAGCCCGCGCTCCAAGGCGCATGTCGGCGAGAAAGTGTTTTTCGACATGGTGCGCGCCGACCAGAACAGCTGGACCGGCCACACCTTCAACCCCGACGACGGCAAGACCTATAGCGGCAAGATGGTGGTTTCCGGCAAGAAGCTGCGCACCAGCGGCTGCGTGTTCGGCGGCCTGATCTGCAAGACCGTCTATTGGCTGCGCTCGAACTGAAGGCGAGACGGATTGTCGCGGCGCCGCCCGAAGGCGTGGCCGCGATCCGACGCCCGCCTCACCAGGTATGGGTCAGGCCGGCGTAAAACGAGACGCCGGGCGTGCCGTAATTATAGACGGTCTCATAGCGTGTGTCGGTGAGATTTTCTCCCCGGACATAGGCCGTGTACTGGTCGTTGAACCGGCAACTGGCGATGAGATCGAGCCGGGCGTAGCCGGAGAGCGTCACCCTGCCGCCTGTTATGAAATTGGTGTCGTAGGCGGGGCCGACCAGCAGCAGGCGCGGCTTGATTTCAAGCTTGTCGATCCCGGTGAAGTCGAGATCGATCGCGCCGGAACTCAGCGGAACGCGCAGAAGCTGCTGGTCGGTCTCCAGATTGACCGCCTCGACATAGGCATAGCTCACGCGCCGGGTCAGGACGCCGGGAACGAGCGTGGCGCCGCCCGAAACCTCGACGCCCTTGGTCTCCGCCTTGCCGACATTGTAATAGCAGCCGCCGAGCGCCGCCTGCGCCACGGTGCAGGATGAAACCGTGGCGAATTGGATCAGGTTGGTGAACCTGGTGTCGAACAGGGTCGTCGAAAGCGTCGCCCGGTCGCCAAGAATCTGCTGGTCGAAGCCGATCTCGCCGCCGACGCTTTGCTCCGGCTGTAGGTTCGGGTCGCCATACTGGCTGAATCGCTGGTACAGCGTCGGGGCCTTGGCGCCATTGCCGAAGGTGGCGCGCAGTTTCGTGCCGGTTTCGTCGACGTGATAGGCCAGCGTCACGCGGCCGGTGACGAAGGTCGCGCCGTTGGCGATGGCGTCGACCCGGCCGCCGAAGGTCGCTTCCAGGCGAGGCAGCAGCGTCGCCCGATATTCGGCATAGGCCGAATTGGTGATCTGGCTGGCCGAAATCGGGACGAAGGAGCCGTCGTTGGGGTTGGGATTCTGCGAATTGCTCGCAACCTCCTCTTCGCTCCGGGCGCCGAAGACCAGCACGCCATAACGGTTGAGCGACAATTCGCCTTGATATTCGGCGCCCCAGCGCGCGCCGTGATAGGTCGTCATGCAGGTGAAGGAGGCAAAAGCGGCGTTGAAGCAGGCTTCGGTCTCGTTGACCTGGTTCAGGGTGGTGTTCTCGAAGAAGGTCAGATGGTTCTTCAGCGCGCCGTCGAGAGCGATGGAATTGAAACGCAGATATTCCGAGCCGACCCAGGCCACGGAATGATTTTCCGGCGAGAACACGTCGGCGGCGATGGAAGCGTAAGGGTTGTCGAAGCGCGTCCCGTTGCCGAACACCGAGAAGCCGAAATCGACGCTGGCGTAGTCCGAGAGCTTGTAGGAGAAAGTTCCGCTCGCGCCGCCCTTGGTGTTGGGATCGCCCCAGGGCAGCGGCGGCAACGGCGCCCCGGCGAAACCATAGGTCAGCGGGCGGTTGATGCGGTAGCCATATTGCGGGAAACCGTCCGAATAGCCGGTGTTGACGCCGAGCGAATAGGTCCAGCGGTCGTCGCCGCCCGACATCGAGGCGCGGCCGGAAATCGTGCCGTAGCTGCCGCCTTCGACCGACACCGAGCGAACGGGCTCGCCGGGCGTTCCCTTCTTGGTGATGATATTGATGACGCCGGCCATGGCGTCCGAGCCGTAAAGCGCGGTCTGCGGCCCGCGCAGAACCTCGATGCGGTCGATATTGGCGGCGGTGAGATTGCCGAAATCGAGCGAGCCGTCGGTGGCGGAGGCGTTGCCGACGCGCTGGCCGTCGATCAGCACGAGAACGGCGCCGGGTTCGGCGCCGCGAATGCGCACTTCCGTCGCCGAACCGGGGCCGCCATTCGGCGTGACTTCGACGCCGGCGACCTCCCGCAGGGTTTCAGTGATGCCCTGCGTCCCGTATTGCGCGATGCGTTCGCCGGGGATGACCGTGATCGAGGAGCCGGTGTCGCTGATCGGCTCGGCGATGCGGTCGGCCGTCACCACCATGTCGGGGAGCGGGGCCGCGTCGTCGGCCCGGACGGCCGTGGGGAGCGCGGTTGCGCCGAGCAGGGCGGCGACAAGCGAGAAAAGCCGCGCGCGCGGCTTTGCGATGATCGTCATAAGGTCTCCGGCCGTCCCGCCGACGGCTTTCGAGTTGAGCGATCACCGGCCGGTCTCCTGGCTCGCGGGTCGCGGCCTCTTGCGCGCCTTCCCGGGGATTTCCCCAGTGGATCAATGCGCAAGGGCTCGCCGCTTACAGTTGCGGGGGCAGCTGCGGCATGGGAGTTTCCTCCGCACCGCATTCCCGTTGCATCCGGGCCAAGCCCGGAATGCGCCGATGACGGAGCCTCCTTTAGGTCTTGCTAAGAAAAGCCGCAAGCGCGAATCTGGCCCGGGCTGCGGCCTTTTGGCTAATGGTCAAAATCTACCGCTTGGTTCCCGTCAGCGAATGGCTCAAAACGGCGGAAAGCGGACCATCGCCGAAGTCGTCGGCAAGGGGGAAGTTGGGAGGAGCGCGGTCTGAGGACGAAAGGAAGAAACGGGCCGAAATTTGGCCCGTGGCGCGAAACGGCGTCGGACGTGGATGCCATCAAAAATGTACGTATTTCGCATCACGCGCACATAATCGATAATGCCATGCCCCCAATTCGAGCAGGGATTTGAAAATGCCGATTCTGCAAAAGCCGGAATCATCGCAAGACGTAATTGCCAAATATGGATTGACTGCACTTCGTTCAGGTGCTGACTTGGCCGTGAGCGAGAGCGGTGACTTGGCTCTGAATAAGGAAGGTTACCCACGCATAGGCTCGGTTGCGCATGACGCAATGCACCGCCTCACGGAATCATGGCGCTGGAATGCTCCGGCCCTGCGAACGATGTTCGTGGCGGGCCTCGAATTGCGCGAGGATTATGCGCGGTTTAACGCCGAGCGTGAAGCTGTTATGAGTCAACCACTTATCCCAGGAGAATTCTCACATTTATCGCAAATTGCAGGATTTCACGCTGCGTTCGATGGCATGGCATCAAGCGCCGTGAGCCAGTCGGCAATTGCCGGCGCGATTATTGTGGTCCTGGCTTCAATTCTGCAAAGATTCAAGAACGCTCTCGGCGACTGCGAAGACGATTGGAAAATCGGTAATCCGAAATTTAACGGCGTTTCACTCGGCGACTTGATCGCTGCGGCGGCAAATAGCTTCCGCCATGCTGATGAGTGGGTTGAAGCCAATCACGCCGGAGAGTTCAACGATCGGCAAGCCCGATCGATCAACGTGCTCCGCCAAGCCTGGGTCATAGGAATCAATTCCTTCGTCTTTGACGCCGCGCCGATCTGTATGGTCGTCTTGGAAAGAATCGCCAGCGGCGATTTCGAGAACCTCGCCCGTTCAGTCCTCGGATTCGCCAACGAATTGACTTTGAAAGCCAAGGAGCGAGAGAGAAGCGAATGTTCGCCGCGCTAAGCCGTTCGGCCGAGGCGACGACCTGAATGTCGGAATTGAGCCGAACGCGGTCGTCGCTCTGGGGCGCCAAACGCCAAATAATCTCACTACACCGCCGCCAGACCTCTCTTGAGATCGTCGATCAGATCCTCGGCGTCCTCCAGGCCTACCGACAGGCGCAGCATGCCCGGCCCGATTCCGGCGGCCTGGCGCGCCTCTTCGCTGAGGCGCTGATGGGTGGTGGTGGCGGGATGGGTGACCAGGCTCTTGGCGTCGCCGAGATTGTTGGAAATTTTTATGATCTCGAAAGCGTCGGCCATGCGGAAGGCCTCCGCCTTGCCGCCAGCGACATCGAAGGCGACCATGGTCGAGCCGCCCGTCATCTGGCGCCTGGCCAGTTCATATTGCGGATGGTCGGCGCGCCCCGGGTAAAAAACCCGCGCGATCTTTTTCTCGCCGGCCAGGAAATCCGCGATTTTTCCCGCGCTGTCCTGCGCCTGGGCGACGCGCAGGGCCAAGGTTTCCAGGCCTTTCAGCAGCACCCAGGCGTTGAAGGGCGACAGCGATGGCCCGGTCTGGCGGATGAAATTGTGGATCTGGCTCTCGATGAAATTTTTTGAACCGAGCACGACGCCGCCGAGGCATCGGCCCTGGCCGTCGATATGTTTGGTCGCGGAATAGACCACGCAATCGGCGCCAAGCTCCAGGGGCTTCTGCATCAGCGGCGTGGCGAAGACATTGTCGACCACCAGGGTCGCGCCGACCGAATGAACGATTTTCGCGATCGCCTCGATGTCGAGGACGCCGAGCGCGGGATTGGTCGGGCTTTCGAGAAAGGCGGTTTTGGTGTTGGGCCGCAGCGCCGCTTTCCACGCGTCGAGATCATTGCCGTCGACAAGGGTGGATTCCACCCCGAAACGCGGCAGAAGATCGGCGACGATATAGAGGCAGGAGCCGAACAATTGCCGCGCGGCGACGACGTGGTCGCCGGCGCGCACCTGGCCCATCAGCGCGGCGGTGACCGCCGCCATGCCGGTCGCGGTGGCGCGCGCCGCTTCCGCGCCTTCGAGCAGGGCCATGCGCTGCTCGAACATGGCGACGGTCGGATTGCCGAAACGGGAATATTGAAAGCCCTCGTCGGCGCCGGTGAAGCGGCCTTCCGCGACCTCGGCGCTGTTATAGACAAAGCCCTGGGTGAGGAACAAAGCCTCAGAAGTCTCGCCAAAGGCCGAGCGCATCGTCCCGCCATGAACCATTTTCGTGCGCGGACGCAGGTTTGCGGCGTCGAGGGGCGGACGGTCATAGGCGGACATGGCGGATTCCTCACGGGCGCGAAGCGCGCTTGATTGCGATCTTGACGGGCGCAAGGCGCCCGATGGGGCTGCGAAGAGCGAAAAGGCCGGCTGCTCGATTTTGGGCAGAACCGGCCTTTTAGCTCCATTATTTAACGTGGCGGCAAGCCGGCCGGCTCAAAAAACCACGATCCGCTTGTAGCGCCGCGCCGGAACAGGGTCAACGAGGCTTAGGTAGCGTCTTTGCCGAAAGAGAAAGTTGCATTAGGCTCGCGCGCCCGTTTGGAGCGGGGCCGAAAGAGGCCGGGGAGAGACAGGTGACCGCAGCGGCGGCGATAAAGCAGGCGCAAGGCGTTTTCGCCGCCCATCAGATCGCGGCGCTCGCGCAAGGCGCGGCGATTCGGCCCGCCGCGCCGCTGGCGCCCGGGCAGATCCAGCCCGCGAGCCTCGACCTGCGGCTGGGCCGGCGCGCCTGGCGGATGCGCGCCAGTTTCCTGCCCGGCGCGCGCAGCGTCGGCGAGGCGATCGCGCGCCACGCCCTGCACGAGATCGACCTCGGCCCCGGCGCGGTGCTGGAGACCAATTGCGTCTATGTCGCGGAACTCATGGAAAGCCTGGCTCTGCCGCCTGACGTCGCGGCCAGCGCCAATCCCAAAAGCTCGACCGGCCGCATCGACGTCTTCACCCGCGTCATCGCCGACCGCGCCAGCGCCTTCGACACCATCGAGGCCGGCTATCACGGCCCGCTCCATGCGGAAATCTCGCCGCGCACCTTTCCCATTCTGGCGCGCGCCGGCTCGCGGCTGTCGCAGATCCGCTTTCGCCGCGGCCATGCGCGGTTGGATGACGCCGCGCACGCGGAACTGCATGCGCGGCAAAAACTGGTCTCGGCCGAAACGCCGGCCTTTTGCGGCGGGGTGACGATCTCGATCGACCTTGCCGGCTTCGGCGGCGGGCTGATCGGCTATCGCGCCAAACGCCACACCGGCCTGATCGACGTGGACCGACCGGCGTCTTGCGACGCCGCCGATTACTGGGAGCCGATCTTCGCCAGCTCCGGCGGCGAACTGGTGCTCGACCCCGGCGAATTCTATATCCTGGCGTCGAAGGAAGAAGTCGTGGTGCCGGCGGACCACGCCGCCGAAATGACGCCCTTCGATCCTCTCGTCGGCGAGTTCCGCGTCCATTACGCCGGCTTTTTCGATCCCGGTTTCGGCGTGGCTTCGGCCGGCGGCAAGGGTGCGCGGGCGGTGCTGGAGGTGCGCTCGCACGACGTGCCCTTCATCCTTGAGGACGGCCAACCGGTCGGGCGCCTGGTCTATGAGCGCATGGCCGAACGCCCCCGCGACCTCTATGGCTCAGGCCTTGGCTCGAATTACCAGGCCCAGGGCCTGAAACTCTCGAAACATTTTCGCGACCCCCGTTGAAGGCCGCGGGCGATCCGGCTAAGAGAGTCGGGCGCGCGGGCGTAGTTCAGTGGCAGAACGACAGCTTCCCAAGCTGTATGTCGTGAGTTCGATTCTCATCGCCCGCTCCAATCCCGCAATTGTCCGGCCCGGCTCGACCCAGCCGGCCGCGAGACACGCCTCGCCCGATGGATTCTTTCGCCAAAGCCCGGGCCGCGGCCGACGCGCTCGCCGCCCGTTTCAGCGCCGCGCCCCTCGTCATGGGCGTGCTCAATGTCACGCCGGATTCCTTCTCCGACGGCGGGCGCTTCGTCGCGGCGGACGCGGCGCTCAATCATGGTCTGGCCATGGCCGCCGACGGCGCGGACATCATCGACATCGGCGCGGAATCGACCCGGCCGGGCTTCGTCCCCGTCGGCGCGGATGAGGAATGGGCGCGGCTCGAACCCATTCTGGCGCCGCTTTTCGCGCGTCTCGACCTGCCTGTGTCAGTTGACACGACCAAGGCTTTTGTCGCGCGGAAAGCGCTGGCGCTCGGCGCCGCCATGGTCAACGATGTCTCCGGCTTGCGCGCCGATCCGGCAATGGCGGAGGTCGCGGCGGAAAGCGGCGCGGCGCTGGTCGTCATGCATCATTGCAAAGGAATCGATCCCGCGCGCGACATCGTCGCCGACATGTTCGCCTTTTTCGACGAGACGCTGGTCCTCGCCCAGTCCGCGGGCGTGATGCGCGGAAAGATCGTGCTCGATCCCGGCGTGGGCTTCGGCAAGACCCTGCGCCAGAATCTCCAGGCGATCGACGCCTGCGGCGCCCTGCATGAGGAATATGGGTTGCCGGTGCTGATCGGCGCGTCGCGCAAGAGTTTTATCGGCGCCCTGACCGGCGCGCCGGTCGAGGACCGACTCGCGGGCACGCTCGCGGCGCATTTGCGCGCCTTTTCGCGCGGGGCGACGATTTTCCGCGTCCATGACGTCGCCGAGCATGTGCAGGCCCTGAAAATCTGGAGCGAAATTGAGCGCGCCTGAAATTTCGCGGTCCGAAAGCCGCATCGGGCTCGGCCTCGGCGCCAATCTCGGCGACCCGGCGGAAAATCTCCGCCGCGCCGTCGCCGCTTTGCGCGCGGCTGGGATCGCCTTCGACGCCTTGTCCTCGCTTTACGCCACTCCGCCCTGGGGCGTGACCGATCAGCCGGAATTCGTCAACGCCTGCGCTTTGGCGCGCACGCGCCTCGCGCCGCTCGACCTGCTCGACCTGCTCAAGGCCACCGAGCGCGCCTTGGGGCGGGAGGAGGCCCGGCGCTGGGGGCCTCGGGTCATCGACATCGACCTTCTGTTCTATGACGACCTGATCTGGCGCGACGACAGGCTGGTTCTTCCGCACCCCGGCCTGCTGGAGCGCGCCTTCGTTCTCGTCCCGCTCGCCGAAATCGCGCCCGGTCTGCGCATCGCCGGGGCGCGGCTCGCCGATGCGGCGCGCGGCGTCGACGCGAGCGGAATTCGTCGCCTGACGTCTTTTTTTTCCTGAACCTCCGTTCGGGAGCGGCGCCTGTTTCCTGTAATCAGCTTGCGGAAACGGCGGCGTCAGGGCCGCAGCGCCGCCGTCCGAAGGCCGGCGCGGTCAGGCTGAAATTGAAAGTATAGTAGAAACAGTACCTTAATGAGTTTGTTGGAAAATAGCTCGTGTGGAGCCTGCGCAACCTCGCTGTCGGGCGGCGTTGTTTTTTGATGAAAAAGGCGGCGGGCTCCAAAGCGGTGATCGGGTTCAGTTATGTACAGTATAGTCATCATCGACGATCGGGCGACCAATCGTGCGATCTACTCGCAACTTGTGCGTTCTCTTGACCGGAACATCTCGGTCAACGCCTTTGGCGACGCCGCCGGGGCGCTCGACTGGCTGACCGCGAACAGCGCCGACCTGATCGTCACCGACTACGAGATGCCCCGCATCGATGGCGACGAATTCATCACCCGCTTCCGCGCCTTGCCGGGCGCCAGCCGCGTGCCGATCATGATGATCACCGTGTGCGGCCAGCGCCAGAAAAAGCTTCGCGCGCTCGAAAGCGGCGCGACGGATTTCCTGCGCGCGCCGGTCGATCATTTCGAGTTCATCAGCCGCGCGCGCAACCTGCTCAAGCTCAGCCAGTCCGCCGGCGAAGCGCCCGTTCCCGCGCAGGAGAAAAATTCCGTCGAGGACGGGACGCGCGCGCTGTTCGAGCACCGAGGCGAGGGCGATTACGCCGTACACGTCGTCGAAATCGACGCGATGGGCCCGCCGCCCGACCTGTCCAACGCCTTGCGCGGCCAGTTGCGCGAAGGCGACCTTGTCGCGCGGCTCGACCCGCTGCGCTATGCCGTGCTCCAGAAGGAGGTCGCCGCTCCCGGAGACGCGCAGGCGCTGGCGCGCCGGCTGTCGAGCCTTCGCGGGCTGTTCGCCGGCGTCGCGGCGCTTCGCGGCGGCGCGGCCCTGCCGCTTCCCGGGCAGGATCCCGCCGCCTGCCTGCGCGCGGCGATACAGGCGCTGCACGAGAATTCGCCCGTTGCGACGTCCGGGGACGAGCGCTGGCGGCTCGCGCCGGCTGTCAACCTCGCGACCGGTGCGCTGGCCGGGGCGCAAGTGCTCGATGGCGCCGACG
Organism: Pseudomonadota bacterium; assembly: GCA_021777915.1. Taxonomy (GTDB): domain Bacteria; phylum Pseudomonadota; class Alphaproteobacteria; order Rhizobiales; family Beijerinckiaceae; genus Rhodoblastus. The sequence goes on from JAJYCZ010000016.1 coordinate 28,947, forward strand.
AGGCGACGCTTGGCGATCCCGAGGCCTTGCGCGTCGCCTTGGCCTGCGGCGCGCGGATCGGGCGCGGCGCGCAAGGCCTCCGCCTCGCCTTGCGCCTGAACCTTGGCGGCCGGGGGGCCGAGACGGCGATGCTGCGCCTGCCGTCCTTGGCCGCCAATTCGGGGGCCGAACTCGAAAGGCTCGATCTCGTCGTGCCCCTGGACGACATCGGCGCGGACGCCGCCGCCACGGAAAATCTGGCGCATGCCTTGCAGACGCTCGGGCCCCGGCTGATCATCGATCTCGGCGCCTTGCCGCGCGACGGCGACGCGCCCAATTGGCCGGCGCTCTCACGCGCCCTCGGCGAAAGCTGGGGCGGCGTGCTGCGCTTTTCGGCCGCCGACGCCTCCAGCGTCGCGCGGGCGCGTGAGTTGAAGGCGCGGGTCGAGCGCGAATTGGGCAAGGCGCCGGTTCTGCGCGCCGTCGATACGCCCTCGCCCGGGCTTTTGCCGGCGCTGCGGCGCGCGGGCGTCGGCTGGGCGCAGGGCGCCTGTTTCGGTTCGCCTTTCGCCCTTCGGGATCTCGGCGCGCTTCTCGCCCCGCGCGAGGGCCAAGCAAGCATGGAAACCAGGGCCCTTCCGGCATGAGCGCCCTGGCCGGAAGACTCCGCGCGGCCGCCGGCGCGGCGCGGCGCGGCCTGGCGCGTGCGGCGGATTTCGGCGAACAGGGCGTCACGCTGAACCGCTTTGTTTTCGCGTCGCTGGTTCTGGTCGCCGCCCGTCTCGAGGCTCCCAGCGGTGCGGAAGCGCGCCGTTTTCTCGTCGAGGGACTGCCATGGCTTCAAGCCTATGTGGGGGTGGCCGGTCTGGTTCAGGTCCATCTTCTGATCTGGCCCGAGCGCTGCTTCTGGCGCCGCATTCTTGCGGTCTGGGCCGACTCCGCCATTATTTCCTACGGCCTCCATGTCGGCTCCGGCGCCTCGGCCTTTCTCTACCCGCTCTATTTGTGGATGATCCTCGGCAACGGCTTGCGCCTCGGGGCGGTCTATATGGCCGCGGGGGTCGTCAGCGCGGCGACCGGCTTCGCCGCAACCATCTGGTTCACGCCGTTCTGGCGGCAGAATCCCGGGCTGTCCGCCGGCCTGTTCCTGGCGCTTGTCACCATGCCCGCCTATGGCGCGCTGCTTTTGCGCCGCGTCGCCGAGGCCCGCGCCGAGGCCGAGCGCGCCAATCGCGCCAAGACCCTGCTGCTCGCCAATGTGAGCCACGAATTGCGCACGCCCCTGACCGCGATCCTCGGACTAAGCGACCTGTTGACCAGGGCGCGCCTCGACGACGCGCAGCGCAAGATGGTCCAGACCATCCGCGCCGCCGCGGATGTGCTGCTGCGCCATATCGAGGCCCTTCTCACGCTCTCGCGCGACGAGATCGGCGTCGAGGCGCCGCCGGTTGAGGCCGTCGATCTTTACGCCCTCCTCGTCTCGCTGCGCGACGTGCTGGCGGTCGAGGCGGACAGGAAAAACGTGAGGCTCGGCCTGAGCATCGACGCGGGCGTCCCGCGCTTCATCCGCGCCGAATCCGGCCTGCTGCTCGACACGATCCAGAACCTCGGCGGCAATGCGGTGAAATTCACCGGCGCGGGCGCGGTGGCGATCCATGTTAGCGCAAAGGAGGCCGACGGCGGTCTTCTGCTGCGGATCGAGGTTCGCGACACCGGAATCGGGATCGACAAGGCGGCTCAGGACCGGATTTTCGAGGCTTTCGTGCAAGGCGGCCCGAAGATCGCCGCCCGGTTCGGCGGCAGCGGGCTTGGGCTCGCCATTGCGCGCCGGCGGATCGAGGCGCGCGGCGGCCGCATCGGGGTCGAAAGCGCGCCGGGCAGGGGCGCCCTGTTCTGGTTCGAACTGGCGGTCGCGCCGGACCCCGGCGCGCCTTCCGTCGCTTCCGCTGCTTCCGTGGGCGCGGGGCGCGCCGTCGCGCCGCCCCTGGATTTCGATGGCGCGCAAGCCTGGGACGCGGGGCAGGCCCACGGGCCGGCCTGCGTCATCGCCTCCGCGCCGTTCGACGCCCTCGCGCTTGCCCGCCGCTTCGCGCTGGCCGCGGTCGCGCGCCGCGACCGGCCCGAGGAAATCGCGGCGGCGCGACGCCTCGCGGCGCGCCTTGGCGAATTGGCGGGCGGCCTCGCCGAGGCGGCGCGCGACAGCGGCGAAGGCAAAGCCGCTCCGCGCGGGATGGGGCGAAAAATTCTCCTGGCCGAGGACAATGGCGTCAACCGGATGATCTTCGAGGCGATCCTGTCCGGCGCCGGCTACCAGGTCACGCCGGTCGGCGACGGCGAGGCGGCGCTCGACGCCATGCTGATCGAGGATTTCGATCTTTTCCTGCTTGACCTGAACATGCCGAGAATCGACGGCGTCGAGGCGGCGCGGCTTTATGGCGTGGCGCGCTCGGGCGCAAGCCGGACGCCGATCGTCGCGCTGACCGCCGACGCCCGCGCCGCGCGGCGCGAGGAATGCAGGCAGGCGGGCATGGCCGCCTGTCTCGTCAAGCCCATCGCCGCCGAAGCCCTGCTCGACGCGCTCGACGCGGCGCTGCGCGACGGGGCCCCGGCCGCTCCGGCGCCGCCCCGGCGCCGCGCGGGCGAGACAGGCGCGGCGCCCGATCTGGACCCGAAGTCGATCGACGCCCTGGCCGCCCTGGGCGGCGAGGATTTCCTGCGCCAGGTCGTCAGGGAATTCATCGAGGAAGGCGGGCGAACCGCCGAACGCATGATCGCCGCCGTCGAGCGGGGCGACCTCCATGCCTTCGGGCGCGAGGCCCATGCGCTCGAAAGCAGCGCCGGCAATGTCGGCGCCGCCGCGCTGGCGCGGCTGTGCCGGACCTGGCGCGGGCTCGGACAGCAGGCCTTCGCCCTTTACGGCGACGATCATCTCGACGATCTGCGCGCCGCCTGGCGCCGCACGGCCGCCGCGATCGACCGCTCCCTGGCGGCGCGCGGCGCGCCGCCGCGGCGCGCCGC
>JAJYCZ010000173.1 GCA_021777915.1 Pseudomonadota bacterium
GCCTCGTGCGCGATTACGAGCAGCGGATCGATGTCTCCAAGGCGATGATCCACGTCGCCCTCGGAAGCCTGCTCCTGCGCCGCATCGCTCACTGAGAGCCATTCTCAAACAGACTCTTAGCACTCAGTAATAATCCAGCGTCGATAAAAGTCCCCCCTGAGTCCGGCCCAGGTACGAGACTAAAGTTTCCTTAAGCGACACCGCCTGTGGCCGCTCCTTCGTCCGGTGATCGCACTTCGACAACGACGATCTACCATCAACGGCCACACGCATATTGCCCATTCCTACGAAATCGGCGCGGAAATCATATCAGCTTCGCAATTTTGCAAGAACGTCAAATGTCACCAAATACCAATTCATTGTCGTCTATAGTAAAGTTCTCTGCTTGTTCCTGAGCTACCATTGCGGGAGAGATCGGGCTCGACCAAGAGCCTGCTTCCGGGGAGATAAGGACATGGTGAGAGAAAGCGCGGCGAACAAGATCCAGATGTGGCTTGCAGCGAGCGGCGTGTTCTGCGTCGTTCTTTATGTGATCGGCTGGGGGATCATGGGCATGTGTATCCCACCGTGGATCCCCAAAGCCTCGATGAGTCCGCAGCAGTTCTTCGACTTTTACCGGGATCACAGCTCCCGCATCATGTGGGGAATGACGATCGCCAGTTTCGCAGCGGGTCTTTTCATGGCGTTTTCATGCCAAGTGTCCGCGCAAATGTGGCAGAGGGAAAAAGATGGCCATGTGCTGGCATTGGTGCAGCTCATTGGCGGCGTCCTGACGGGCTGGATCGGCATGGTGGGACCCATGATGTGGCTCGGCCTGGCTGAATTTTCCGCCCAGTTGGATCCTGCCCTGGTCAAGTTCTTTCACTTTCTCACCTGGTATACCTTCGATGGCACCTACTGGGTCACCATCGCGCAGTTTGGCGCCATCGGCCTGATGGGCCTTTTTGACGATGACAAGACACCACTCTTTCCGCGCTGGACCGGTGGCGTGGCGGGGACGGTGCTTGCCGTCAGCTATACAAGCCTAGCGTTTATTCCATTCGACCATACGGGGGCATTCTCGTACGATGGTTTGGTGAACATGTATTGGGTCTGGATCACATTCTTCTGGTATTGCATTTTTGTGAGCGTCCGTTGTGTCAAAGATCTCAAGCGGAAGAACGCTGACGCCCAAACGCTGACGCGCGGCCAGAGCCATCCGGAACCGGCTCACCGTTTCGACGCCGCTTTCGCGGCGCGCGGCCACAGCGTTGAAGTGGATTGAATGGCGAAGCCCGCCGCGGCGTCACGCGGCGGGCATAACGGCGGGCCGGCGTTTCGATGAAGCTGCTCTACGTCGCCGATTCAAGAGCGGCCAGGTCACCAGCTGCTTTGACGAGCCTCACCCACAACTGATTCTGTGACGCCGTCATACGTTTCCCACGCACAGACGCGCCTGAGAATTGGCGCAACTACCGCGGTAGCGTGACCGGCGATTTCCACGTCATCGATCCCGCCGATTTTCGGATGCGGGCGTGATCTGGGCAGACCCAATGCCACGCTCTCTGCAACAAATAAAAAAAGCACGCAAAGGAAAGCGACAATGACGGAAATACTTCCGGCCGCCCTCCCCTTCGACAGCACCCGGCTGCGGAACTATCTCCATAACCATCTGCCAGCGGCCGCCGGCGGCATGCATCTGGAAGCCGTCGGCGGCGGGCAGTCCAACCCCACCTATTTCGTCACCTTCGACGGCGGCGGCCGTTATGTCCTTCGCAAGCAGCCGCCGGGGGAGCTGCTGCCCTCGGCCCACGCAGTGGATCGCGAATACCGCGTCATGACGGCGCTTTACGGGACCGAGGCGCCGGTCCCCCGCACTCTGCTGTTCTGCGACGACCGCGGCATCGTCGGCACACCCTTCTACGTAATGGAACAGCTCGACGGCCGCATCTTCCACGAATCGGCGATCCCCGGGGTCGGCCGCGAAGAGCGGGCGGCGCTTTACGACGCCATGAACCAAACCCTGGTCCGCCTTCATCAGGTCGATTGGCGGGCCATCGGCTTGGCCGATTACGGCAAGCCCGGCAATTACTTCGCTCGCCAGGTAGCGCGCTGGACGAGGCAGTACCAGACGTCGAAGACCCGGGACATTCCGGACATCGAACGCCTCGCCGCCTGGCTGCCGGACAACATTCCGCCCGGCGATGACACCGCCATCGCCCATGGCGACTACCGCCTCGGCAACATCATGTTCCACCCCACCGAGCCCAGGGTCATCGCCGTGCTCGACTGGGAACTGTCGACGCTCGGGCATCCTTTGGCCGACCTGGGCTACAACTGCATGATCTGGAATCTGCAGCCCGACCAATACGGCGGCATCATGGGACTTGACCACCAGGCCTTGGGGATCCCCACCCAAGAGGATTACGCCCAGGCCTATTGCCGGCGGGCCGGGCGGAGCGACCGCCTTTTGCCGTTCCATGTGGCGTTTTCGCTGTTCCGCTTCGCCGTCATCCTCGAAGGCGTCGCCGGGCGCGCCGCCCAGGGCAATGCCGCCGCCGCCAATGCCGGAGAGGTCGGCGCCCTCAGCGCCGATCTGGCCGCCCAGGCGGTCAAGGTGGCGGGGCTTTAATTCCTAAGGAGGAACATCCATGCATTTCGAATTCTCGCCGAAGGTCAAGGAAATGCAGGCCCGCATCCGCGACTTCATGGACCGCTATGTGGTTCCGGCAAACAGGGAATGGCTGCGCGACGTGGAAAAGGGCGTCCATCCGCCCCAGGTGGTGGAGGATCTTAAGGCCCTGGCCAAATCGGAAGGCCTGTGGAACCTTTTCCTCCCCGCGCTGCACGACGATGAGCCGGGAACCCGCCTCACCAACATCGAATACGCGCCGCTAGCCGAGATCATGGGGCGCATCCATTGGGCCTCGGAGGTCTTCAACTGTAGCGCCCCGGACACCGGCAACATGGAACTTCTGCATATGTTCGCCACGCCGGAGCAGCGGGACCAGTGGCTGAAGCCGCTGCTGGAGGGCAAAATCCGCTCCTGCTTCGCGATGACCGAGCCGGACGTCGCCTCTTCGGACGCCACCAACATCTGCACCACGATCCGCCCCGATGGGAATGATTATGTCATCAACGGCCGCAAATGGTTCATCACCGGCGCCGCTGACCCCCGCTGCAAGATCGCCATCGTCATGGGCAACACCAACCCTGACGCCGAGGTTCACCGCCGCCAGAGCATGGTGCTGGCGCCCATGGACACACCCGGCGTCGAAGTGGTGCGCAATGTCAGCATCATGAACCACCATTCCCCCGAGGGGCATTGCGAGGTGCTGTTCCGCAATGTCCGGGTGCCCAAGCGCAATCTGCTGTCCGAGGAAGGCTCGGGCTTCGCCCTCGCGCAGGCGCGGCTGGGGCCGGGACGCATCCACCACTGCATGCGTTCCATCGGCGAATGCGAACTGGCCATCGAGCTGATGTGCGAACGGGCCCTAGAGCGCAAGACCTTCGGCATGCATCTGCATGAGCATGGGGTGGTCGGCGAATGGATCGCCCGCTCCCGCTGCGAGGTCGAACAGGCGCGGCTGCTGGTGCTGAAGACCGCCTGGCTCATCGACACCTATGGCGTCAAGGCGGCCCACCATGAGATCTCGATGATCAAGGCGGTGGTGCCGGAGGTCCACACCACTGTGGTCAACCGCGCCATTCAATGCTTCGGCGCCGCGGGCCTGTCCCCCGACACGCCGCTGGCGGACATGTGGACCTGGGGTCGGGCGCTCCATATCGTCGATGGCCCGGACGAGGTGCATCGGCGCAGCATCGCCCGCCAGGAGATCAAGAAAACCCGCGAGACCTTGGGGGCCAGCGCCGCCTATCTGACTCACCGCAGCCGTTGAAAGCTCCCCGGAAGAATATTTTTAAAGGCGGCAATCTGCTCCACGTTCTGGAAGGAAGCCTTTAGCATGGCGACAGTCTACCTGATCCGGCACGGCCAAGCCTCGTTCGGCACTGCGGACTATGACCGACTAAGCAACCTGGGGATACTGCAGGCGCGGTTGGTTGGCGAATACTTGGCCGAGGATGGACGACGGTCCTTCGCAATGTTCAGCGGAGGTTTGCGGCGCCAAGTCGACACGGCAACGCACGCCCTGGCCAGTTACGGCGACTCCCTGGGCGTCACGGTTTCCACCTCGTTCAACGAATTCTCCGCGAACGACGTCTTGCGCGCTTTCTTGCCGCTCGTCATGCAACAGGATACGAAAATTGCGGCCGCGGAGGCGACGTTCCAGCAGGACCAGCGCCTGTATGGTCGAGCCCTGGGCGCTGCGATGGCCCTGTGGAAGGATAGCCTCGACGCACCGTTGGCGGAAAGCTGGATAGCGTTTCGAACGCGCGTCACCGAGGGGCTTAATGCCGCCCTTCATGGCCGAGGCAAGGACGATGCGGTAGCCGTCTTCACCTCCGGGGGGGTAATCGCCATGATTGTGGGCGAGATCCTGTCGCTGTCGTCTGACAAGGTCATCGCCTTGACGGGGCAAATCCATAACGCCTCAATCAGCGAGCTTTGGTCTGGCCGGTCAGGCTTGTCGCTAGTCAGCTTCAATTCGAACAGTCACCTTAGATCCGGGCGTCAGAGGGAGTTGATCACACGCTGGTAGATCCGTCGGCGGCGTAGATCGTTCTGTTCGGACGATAGTCTTCAGCGCCGTCGGCTAAATTCGACTTCATGGCGATACAGCGGTCTGGCTGGGCAGCTTGAATTTGTCCTGCAGCTGCTGTCGGGTCTCGCGGCGTTCCGGTTCAAGGATGATGCAATCGGCAGGGCAGACGACACCGCACTGCGATTTTTCGAATTATTATATGACGACGGAAGTGATGGCCGAGCCGGATCGGCTCGTCAGTGGCTTGCCTGATGCTGACGCCAGACGCTGGGGCTGCAGCTGAAGCGCGAAGAGAACCACCTCGAGAAGGCGGATGGCTCGGAAAACCCCAGCAGATAGGAGAGTTCTCGGATGGGCCGGTCATGCTGGATCAGGTACTTGGTCCCCTGCTCGATCCGGATGCTATCGAGGATCTCCGAAAAGCTCCCCCCGTCCTTCGCCAAGTGACGCTGTAAGGTGCGGAGGTCCAGTCCAAGGTGCTGGGCGACGACCTTGATGGAGCATCGGCCCGACGGCATGAGCAGCAGCACCAACTGCCGCACCTTTTCGGCGGTGGAAGCGGGGGGCGTCAGGTCGATGGTATCGATAAGTCTCTGAATATAGCGGGCGATCTCAGGCTCGTACCCGGGCAGCGGTTCGTCCAGTTCGTCGACGCTACAGACGATGCCGTCGATGTCGCTGTTGAATTCCATCCGCGTGTCGAAGACGCGCCGATGCACGCGCAAGTCCTTTGGCGAGGAATGACGGAAGCAAACGGTATTTGGTCGCCAGCCTTTGCCGAGCAGTTTTTGCAAGGCCCGATAGAGGACCCCAACCGACAATTCGGTCGCCTGCCGCATAGGCTCCGCCTGATCCGTCAGCATTTCCTGCCGGATCACCAGTTCTCCGTCTCTTTCCTCGTAAAGCAGCGTCACCGCTTCGGCCTGCAAATGGCAGTATCTGTGCAACGCTTCCAGCGCCTTGCGTAGTGTCGGCTGCGCTTTCAGGACAAGCGCGACTGGTCCCAGGTTGGAGAATTCATGTTTTTCCGCAAGGCGCAGCCCGAAATTCTCCACCCCCGCCGATTTGGCCGAGTTCTCCAGAAGCTGACAGATTAACGAAACCGGTATCAAACCGTCTGGTTCATTCAACCAGGAAGGATTAATGCCCACGCGGCGGAGTTGCTCCATCGGCGAAAGTTGCAGCGACTGTGCTAGTTCCACGTAATTGGTCAGACCAGCGCACCGGTGAAGCTTTCGCATCGCAGTCTCCACTATTTGGACTGAAGCGGCTATTCTAAAAGGCTATCGCCCGATATCGCAAATTGTCAAGTTGTTGAGTTTCGTCGTTAAATCTTGACGCAAATCTGTATGATTCCGTCAAATCTCAGCGCCCGCCAATCGCGCGTGGTCGCGATCGTAATATTTCCGGCTAAACCAGAAGGCGACGACCGCGCCCAGGCTGGCGAAGGGGACAATCTGCAGCGCGGTCGCCAGGTTTGAATGATCGGCGAGCAGACCGGTGACAATCGGGCCGGGCGCAAGGCCGAGCAAATTGTTAACCAGCGTCAGTGTGGCCAGCGCCGTCGCATGGATGGCGGGGTCGGTGCAATTGACCACGACCGCACCGGCCGCGCCGCTGACGCCGGCGGCGAAGAACATGCCGACGCCGAGCAGCGCAAGCTGAGCCGGGCCGAGCGGGCACAGGAAGGCGCCAGTAAAAGCCGCGAACGAGATCAGGCAATAGGCGATCGCGAACGAAAGCTTCCGGGTCCGCGCGACCTGGCCGGCGCGGTCAGCAACGACGCTGCAGACGATCATGCCGACGCCGCCGAGCAGGATGAAGATGGCCGCGGCGGAGCCAGCCTGAGCCGTGGCCATGCCATAAACGCGATTGAGATAGCTGGGCATCCAGGCGATGAAGGCGCTCGCCACGAAAAGCTGCAGGCCGCTGCCGACATAAGCGAAGATCACCGACTGCGCGGAGAACAGCTGGGCGCCGAGGCGGCGGAACGTCGCGCCGGAGAAGACGAAAGCCGCACTCTGGATGCGATTCGGCGCCTTGTCCTGCTCCGGACGGGCGATCGCGAAATAAGCCAGCGCCAGAACCACGCCGATGCCCGCCATGAGCTGGAACGCCCAGCGCCAGCCGAGCATCACCGCGACATGAGAGCCGAGCGCGATGCCGAGGACCGAACCGAACACGCCACCCGCCATGAAGGTGCCGGTGATGGTTGCGCGCAAACGGACCGGGAAGACGCTGAGCAGCACGGCGACGCCGACGCTGCCATAGGCTGCCTCGCCCACGCCGACGAAGATGCGGGCCAGCACCATCTGGCCGTAATTGGTCGCCAGACCGCAGGCCATGGTCGC
>JAJYCZ010000174.1 GCA_021777915.1 Pseudomonadota bacterium
CCAACCCAAATCGACAAGCCTGCCGCGCTTCTCGCGCCACAGACCTCGTCGTCCGCGCCGATGCCAACGGCCAAGGTCGCCTCAAAAACTCACCGCGACGCTACAGCCGGTGAGAAATGCGGGTTAGAAGCCAAAGGATATTTAGCCCTTACGCTCTAGATGTTTGCTATAATTTCCGTGATAACAGGCTACAAAGCCATGAGTTGAAGGCATAAACCTACCGCAGTACATAGATTGATAAAAGTTACCACTAGGTATGCTAGAGTCAATGTATTTAAGAAGTAAAAATATGTACGCGTGCTCTTTACCTGACATCACGTCTTCATACTGAGAATCGGTTAGCTTGATGGGTCTTCCGTATATAACCAGGTGGCGATCAGTGCGAATAGCATTCGCAACGCCATCTAGACCAGATGCTTTTTTCCATTCATTTTCAGCTTCCTCGTGCGATTTTTTAAAAAACGGAACCTGATTTTCTTCCTCTGCCGTGAGAATTTTAGGAGAAAAAAGAATGGCTTGAATATATTCGCGGTCCAATATCGGTAGGTCGCCCGCGTTATATACCGCAACAGGCATCGCGTAGGAACCATCAGCCATTTTTGTAAGTGGAATGGGCTCTATTTCCGGTAGTGCCCCTGTCACGTAGATGTTCGCTTTCGTCTGGTGCGCCCACCAAATATAGGCCCCCGTAAGCGCCATAAACACCGTTATGACGATAAAACTCCGTTTCCGTCCATACGGACTCAAATTGGCCGCCGCGATAGAAATAGACGAAGTAAGCCAGCTAAAGACCAGCAAGGGCACCCAAAGGGTAATATCGCTCCCCGCTGACACCGCACCGATCCATGGACCGACCGCGAATAAAACCTCTGCCGATCCTATGAAGACCTTGTATTTAGACCGAAACAGTAACCATTTCTCGCGCGACCACGCGGATGCGTTTTCCTTGAGTCCACGGCAATATTGCTGCACAATCATCTTCCCCCGCCGGAGGAAGGCATACCAAGACTTATCCCGCAGATCCATAGTCCCGCCAGTTCCGAAGACCACAACTCCCGGAGCGAGTTAGCGCCATGGCCACGGTCTGGGCGTCGACTTAAAATCGCGCCGCGCGCTACGTCACGATGATGAGATAACGGAGCGCCTTCGACTCAATGATTTGCGAACGCGCTCTTGGAGCGAATGCGGCGCCGAACTGACGCGAGGAACCTTTCTGAATGCGACGAGTCGTGATCAGAAAGACACGGTATCAATTACCCCCGCCGACGATGGCCGCGATTCTGGCCGCGCCGAGATTGCTCACGGCGAAGCCCATCTGCTGGTCGAATTGCAGCGCCGTGGTCTGGGCGTTGAGGGCCTGGGTTCGATCGTCATAGCCGCGCGGGCACTGGAAGGTGAGGGCGCGCCCGTCCCGCCCGCGATAATAGGCCTCGAAACGGCGTTCCAGCCGCGTGCTTTCTTCGGGGCTGGCGAAAATGTCGGTGATCACCGTTTCATGCGAATCCGGCGCGAGACCGACGCAGAAACGCCATTCGCCAGCTTTGGCGGCGCCCGACGCGACGAACGCCAGGGCGAGGGCGAGGCCGCGGGCGCGCGAGGACCGGGTCAAAAAAGTCATGCGGAACAGGCCGTGAGGGCGTGGCGGGGCGATTTTTTGGATAATCGTCCGGCAAGGTAAATAAAGCCTCAAAGGCGACAGACGCCGCCGCGCGCCGCGCGGCGCCGCGCCCCTTTCGCTCATTCCCGCGCTGCTTTCGCCGCCAAGAGTCGCGCTTCGCTTCAACGGCCCGTTTACTCGAAGATTTTAGACTGCCGCCTGCGGGCCGACGGTCCGGCGTCAATGGATTTCGTGTCATCATGCGTAGCGCGCAGCGCCTTTCCTCCCCGCTTGCCCACAATTCCGACGGCGCCGCCACGCGGGGGAGGCCGGCCTTTCAAGTCGTGGACCTGAGCCACGCGCTCGGACGCGGCCCGGCGCCCGGGGGCGAAACGGCGCGCCGCGTCCCGCCGTGGGACAAGCGGATCTCGCAACCCTTGCTGGTCGGCGCGCTCCTGCTGTTCGACGTTCTCAACATTCCGGCGGTCGGTTTCGCGGCCTATCGGGCGCAGGGCGCGCGGCAAGCGCTGGATGCGGGTCCGCTCGCCGCCAGCCTCGCCGTCGTGACCCTGCTTGCGATTGTCGCGCTCCGGGCGCGCTGGGCCTATACCGTCCGGGCGATGGACAATTTTCCGCGCCAGAGTTTGAGCCTCGCTTTGGCCGTGGGCGGCGCGCTCGCGTTGTGGACGACGGGCGCGGTCCTCTCCGGTTTTGCCGCGCCGGACCTTCTGCGCGGCTGGATTCTGGCGTGGTTCTGCGGCGCCTGGGCCGCCGGCGTCCTCGCGCGCGCCGGTTTCGCCATCGCGGTGAAGACTTGGACGCGGCAAGGCCGGCTCGCGCGGCGCACGGTGATCGTCGGCGGCGGCCATCATGCCCTCGAAACCATCCGCCGCCTCGAGCGCTCGGGCAAGGGGGCGCTGGCGATTCTCGGCCTGTTCGACGACCGCGGCCGCGAGCGGCTGCCCGATCAGATCGCCGATTACGCCTTCCTTGGCTCCTTCGACGATCTCGAAGCCTTCTGCCGCCAGCGGAAGGTCGATCTGCTGATCGTCGCCATACCTGCCGCCGCCGAGGCCCGCATTCTCCAGATCCTCAAGAAATTATGGACACTGCCCGTCGATATCCGCATTTCCGCGCTCGGCAGCCGGCTCAAATTGCGCGACCGCGCCTATCAATATATCGGCGACGTGCCGTTCCTCCCCGTTTTCGACAAGCCGATCTCGGACTGGGGCTCCGCGCTCAAGGCGCTGTTCGACCGCGCCGTGGCGGCGCTGCTGATTCTTGGCTTGTCGCCGGTCCTGGCGGCGGTCGCGCTCGGCGTGAAGCTGACGTCGCGGGGGCCGGCGCTGTTCCGCCAGACGCGCTATGGCTTCAACAACGAGAAATTCGCGGTCTTCAAGTTCCGCTCGATGTATGTGGAGCAGTGCGACGTCGACGCCTCCAGGCTGGTGACCCACGGCGATCCGCGCGTCACCCCTTTCGGCGCCTTCATCCGCCGCTGGTCGCTGGATGAATTGCCGCAATTGTTCAACGTCCTGCGCGGCGACCTGTCTATGGTCGGCCCGCGCCCGCATGCGCTGAAAGGCGCGGCGGCGGGCCTCCTCTATGACGAGGCGGTCGAGGGCTATTTCGCCCGCCATCGCGTCAAGCCGGGAATCACCGGCTGGGCCCAGGTCAATGGCTGGCGGGGCGAGACCGACACGCTGGAAAAGATCGAGCAGCGCGTCGCCCACGATCTCTATTACATCGAGAACTGGTCGATCTGGCTCGACCTGAAAATCCTGGCGATGACGCCGTTCTCGGTGCTTTCGACAAAAAACGCGTTCTAACCGCTTCCACCTTCGACTATTTCCCCGTTCGCGATTGTCATGATCCGGCGCCATGAATCGGGGGCCTCAGTCGCGACAATTCGGGGGGTTCGTCATGGAATTTTCGAATATTTTGAAACGCGCGGCCGCGATGGTGACCGCGCTTCTTTTCGCCGCCGCAACGACGGCGAACGCCTGCACCGGCATCATGCTGAAGACCGCGGACGGCTCCATCGTGCATGGACGCACCCTGGAATTTGGAATTTTCATCGATACCCAGGTGGTCATGGTTCCGCGAGGCCACGCCTTCACCGGCGAAACGCCGCTCGGCCCCGGCAAGCAATGGCAGGCGAAATATGCCGCCGTCGGCGCGATCGCCTTCGACAATCTCGCGATCATGGACGGCATGAACGAGAAGGGCCTCGCCATCGGCGCCTTCTATTTCCCGACCTTCGCTGAATATACCCCGACGACGCCGGGGAACCGCGCTTCGTCCATGTCGATGTCGGATTTCCCCAACTGGCTGCTGACCAGTTTCGCCAGCGTGGCGGAAGTGCGCAAGGCTGTCGAGTCGGGCGAAGCGATTGTGGCCCCGACAATCCTGAAAGGCTGGCCGCCGGAGCCGCAGCCCTTCCATTATGTCGTTTATGACAAGACCGGCGCGAGCATCGCGATCGAGCCGATCAAGGGCAAGCTGGTCATTTTCGACAATCCGCTCGGCGTGATGACCAATTCGCCGACCTTCGACTGGCACACGACCAATCTGCGCAATTATATCGCACTGAACCCGCGCAACGTGCCGGCGCTGACCATCGACAAGGCGACGTTCCGTCCGCTCGGCCAGGGCTCGGGCATGCTGGGCCTGCCCGGCGATTTCTCGCCGCCCTCGCGCTTCGTCCGCGCCGCCGTCTTTTCCGCGACCGCGATTCCGGCAAAGGACGCCGAGCACGGCGTGCTGCAGGTCTTCCACATCCTCAATAATTTCGACATTCCGGTCGGCGTGGCCCGGGAAGTCCACGATGGCGTGATCCACAGCGACTACACCATGCTGACGGTGGCGCGCGATCCGCAGGCGTTGAAATTCTACTGGAAGTCCTATGACGACCAGTCGATCCATGTCGTGGACATGAACAAGCTCGACATGAACGCCAAAAGCCTGCTGAAGATCTCGACGGCGGGCAAGCAGGAGTTCATCGACGTCACCGGGGACATGAAATAGCCCGGCCCGGCGCCCGTTCGCCGCGGGCGCCGTTCACTGGCGCGGATCGTCGCCTGTTTCCGTTGCGTTTTCGGACGCGTCGTCCACCAGCCGGACGATGACGTCCACGCCGACAATCCTTTTGCCCTTGGGCGGCACGATCGCAAGCTGTTTGGCGACATCCTCGGGCATGTCGAACAGATCAGCCCTGGCTTCGTCGTAGAAATGACAATGCGAGCCGGTCTTGGTGTCGTACCAGACCTTCGAGCCGTAAAGCGCGATCTCGCGCACCAGACCCGCCGCCACGAATTGATGCAAAGTGTTGTAAACCGTGGCGCGCGACAAAGGCATGCGCAAGGCCTTGGCCTCGTCGAACAACTGGTCCACCGTCACATGGCGGTCGCCGGCGACGAAAAGCAGGCTCGCCAGACTGACGCGCTGGCGGGTCGGACGCAGATCAAACGAGCGCAGCTTCTCCCGCACCAGCCGCGCCAACGCGCCCCCCTGCCAGTCGAACGCCGGCCGCGCCGCCGGACGACGCGACGCCGGCGGTTTTGATTTCTGATGGACCACGCCCTGCATTTCCACGTTCGTTCCCCCGGCGTTTTCGGTCACGCCAAACATTGGAAGAGTTCTTGGAACTGTTCTAAACATATTCCGCTTGCGGCGTCAAAGCCTATCCGGCCATGCAAATCCGGCGCCGCGGCGTCAGGGCTCTTGACGGCGACGGGCCGGGCGACACATAAATCTCACTTGGCCAAGGGGAGCCCCGCGAGAGAAATCGCAACTTGGGGCTGAGAGGCCGGCGGCGTTTTTTTGAACGGCCCGGCGACCCTCAGGCGGTTCGGTCTCGAACCGCCGCACCTGATCCAGTTCGCACTGGCGGAGGGATGGCGCGAAACGAAGCCTGCTTCGCCCACGCGCGCGTTTCCGTCTGCGTTCAAGCCCATGGGGCGGGAAAGCGAGGGCAGAATGCGCATTCGCGTCATCGGAGCCGGCGCGGCGGGGCTCACCGCCGCTTACGAACTTTTCACGCGGGCCCGCGCCATGGGGCGCGATCTGGCCATTGAAATCATCGAAAAGAGCGCCGGCCCTGGAATGGGATGCTCCTTCTATGCCGGCGGCATGATCGCGCCCTGGTGCGAGGCCGAATCCACCGAGCCGATCGTCGCCAGCCTCGGCGCCGAGGCGCTGGATTTCTGGACCCGCGAAGTTCCGCTGGCCGAGCGGCGCGGCAGCGTCGTGGTGGCGCCCGAGCGCGACCGTGGCGAGCTGATGCAATTCTCGCGGCGCACCTCGCATTTCGTGACACTGGACCGCGCCGGCCTCGCGGCGCTTGAGCCCGATCTGGCCGAAAATTTCTCCACCGCGCTCTATTTCGAGGAAGAGGCCCATCTGGAGCCGCGCGCCGCGCTTGCCGCCTTGGCTGAAAAGCTCGCCGCCGAACCCAGTGTGACGCTCCATTATGGCGTGGACGCCGAGACCCTGCCGGACAATTTCGACTGGCTGCTGGATTGCCGCGGCTACGCCGCCAAGCCGGATCTTTCCGGCCTGCGCGGCGTCAAGGGCGAAATGATGATCGTGCGCTCCATGGACGTGAAACTGGCGCGGCCGGTGCGCATGCTGCATCCGCGTCATCCGGTCTATGTGGTTCCGCGCCCCGACGGGACGTTCATGGTCGGCGCCACCATGATCGAGAACGAGGAGCGCGCCCGCGTCACCGCGCGCTCGATCGTCGAACTGGTCAATTCGGCCTTCGCCATCCATCCGGCCTTCGGCGAGGCGGAAGTGGTCGAAACCGGCTCCGATGTGCGGCCGAGTTTCTGGGACAATCTGCCGCGAATCGCGCGCGACGGGCGCAGGCTTTATCTCAACGGTCTCTACCGCCACGGTTTCCTGCTTTCGCCGGCGCTCGCCAGCCGCGCGGCGCGGATCGTGCTGGAGGACGGCTATTTTCCGGAGGTGATGGATGAAAATCGTGGTCAATGGGGAGACGCGCGACGTGAAGTCGTCTGACCTCGCCGCCTTGATCGTCGAGCTCGACTTTTCGCCCGAATTTGTCGCCACGGCGGTCAATGAAAATTTTGTGCGCGCCAAGGAGCGCCGGCTGTGCCGCCTTTCGCAAGGCGACAAGGTCGAGATCCTGACGCCGCGCCAGGGAGGATGACAGTTGAACGATCCCCTTCGCCTTTACGATGTCGAACTGGGCTCCCGCCTGCTGGTCGGCACCGCGCAATATCCCTCGCCGGCCATCCTCGCCGAGGCTCTGGCCGCCTCGCGCTCGGAAGTTGTGACCGTCTCGCTGCGCCGCGAGGCGGGCGGCGGGCGCGCCGGCCAGAGTTTTTGGGGCCTGATCCGCTCGTTGGGGCTAAGGGTCC
>JAJYCZ010000175.1 GCA_021777915.1 Pseudomonadota bacterium
GAGCAGACCGTCGAGCCGCGTCGTTCGCCAGGCTGCTTCGCGTTCGAAAAACTGTGTCACTCCTGGTCTGCCCCGGTTCGCGGAGGCGCCCCAAAACGGAACCGCTGGACCGTTATGGGGCGATTCTCCGCTGGCGCCATGAAATGACCGTTGTCAATCAATCTTGGCGCCAGTCGCGGTCAGGCGAGCAATCCGCTCCTGCCAGGGGTCAATGGACTCTTGGTCAGCGCCTGCGCGTCGGCGCGGTCGATGCCGAGATCGCCCGCGAAGGCCTCGTAAAGCCCCTGAATGAATTGGGCGGTCAAATTGTTGACGATGAACACGATCCTGGTCCGATGGTCGGCGTCCGGCCAGGCGTCGAGACGCAGCGGCGGATGAAAGACGTGCTGCACGCCATGAATGACCAAAGGCCGAGCCGGGTCGTCGGCCAAGGCGATGATTCCCTTGACCCGGAGCAGATTTGGCCCATGGGCGTTGCGCAGGATTTCCAGGAACAGATCGCAGGATGAGGGAGCCAGGGGCTTTTCGCCGACCAGAACGAAGGCGCGGATCGATTCCCCGTGACGATTGACGTCGTGATCATGGTGATGTCCCGACTCATGGCCGTGACCGTCGCCCGGGACGGCCAAAGCTTCGGCATTGAGCCAGCGCGCGACATCCGGGGCCTTGGTTTCCGGATTATAGAGGCCAAGTCCGAGGAGATGAGCGGCGTCGAGCAGCTTTGGATCGTCGAGCCGCCGCGCGCTTGCGTTGATCCGTTCGAGTCGTTCGATAAGATGCTTAAAGGCCTGTTTTTCCTCATCCGATTGAATCAGATCGATTTTGGAAAACACCAGAAGATCGGCCATGGCGGCCTGGCGCAGGGATTCGGGGTGAGCGTCGAGCGTCGCGGCGCCATTGATCGCGTCCAGAACCGTTACGACGCCGTCGAGCCGGAAGCGCATCAGCAGGTAAGGATGGCTCATCAATGTGTGAAGGATCGGCGCTGGATCGGCCAACCCCGTCGTTTCGATCAGGAGCCGGTCGAAGGGCGGAATCCGTCCGTTGTCGAGGCGGCGAAGCAGGTTTTCCAAGGCGTCGATCAGGTCGCCGCGCAGGGTGCAGCACAGGCAGCCGGAGGCCATCATGACCATGTCGCCGTCGATTTTCTCGACGAAAAGATGGTCGAGGCCGACCTCGCCGAATTCGTTGATGAGGACCACGGATCGCGCCAGAGCGGGGTCGCGCAGGAGGCGGTTCAGCAGGGTTGTCTTGCCGGCCCCGAGGAACCCCGTGAGGATCGTCACGGGTATCGGGGGCGGCGCGCGCCGGCCGGAAGGCGACGCGCTCAATTTCCCGTCGCCTGACCGGCGGCCGCCGGGCCCGCGCGGTGAGCCTTGTTTGCCGGTTTTTTCGATTTCGGTGGCGTCGCGGTTTTGGCGTGCGTCTTGGAGCCGTCGGCCTTTTTGGCGTCGGCCTTCGTGGCAGGCGTTTTCTTTGCGGCGGCTTTCTTTGGGCCATTCTTAGTTGCGGTCGTGGACTTCTTTTTGCCCGGACCGGCCGGTTTCGCGGCATGCTGCTTTTTTGCGCCGCGATGCATGGGAAGCGCCTTCGGGTCGGGTTGCAGCGGGGCCGGCGCGGCCTGTTGAGGCTGCGGCGTAGTATAGGCGATCGCGCCGATCGGGCTATTGGCGGGACGAGGGCCCGCGATCGGACCCTGGTAACCCGGCTCCCCGCCGACATAAACCGGCGTAGGATCGAAAACCGGGCGCGGCAGAGCCGCGATGGCCGCTCCTTCCTTGGGAACGGCCGGCATCGCGTCGGGCGCGGCCTGGATCGGGCTGTTGAAATCCTCGCTTTCGGCTTCGAGTACGGCCTTGGGGCTTCGTCCGCCGCAAATTTCCGGGTGCATGTCGGGGGGGGCGCCGCCGGCCGACGGCAGTTCGGCAGCCGATTCGCCGAGCTGCGAGGCGGCAAAGGCGCGATCGAGCAGGTCCGCGGCGTGCGCCGTGCGGATCCTGGCGGTCAGATCGCCCATGATCACGACGATGACCTTCCGCCCGCCTCGGGTCGCGCTCGCCACCAGATTGAAGCCCGCGGCACAGGTGAAGCCGGTTTTCATGCCGTCGGCGCCAGGATAGCGTCCAAGCAGGCCATTATGGTTGGGGATCACCTGATCGTTCAGTTTCATCGCGCCGATATCGAAAAGCCCGGCATATTGCGGGAAATTCAGCAGCAGCGCGCGGCCCAGGATCGCCATGTCGCGTGGCGAGCTGTAATGGTTGGAATCGGGCAGACCATTGGGATTCATGAAATGCGACTCGCGCATGCCCAATTTGGCCGCGGTCTGGTTCATTTCGTCGGCGAAAGCCTCGACCGAGCCGGACACGCCTTCCGCGACGGTGACCGCCAGATCATTGGCCGATTTCACCATCAGCATTTTCAAGGCGTTGTCCAAGGTGACCAGGGAACCGGGGGCGAACCCCATTTTGGACGGCTTCATCCTGGCCGCCCGCGCGGAAACGATCAGGGGCGTATTCAATGACAGCCGCCCTTCCTGGACCGCCTGGAGCGCGACATAGACGGTCATCAGCTTGGTGACGGAGGCCGGATACCACGCATGGGTGGGGTTGCGGGCCTCGATGATCCGACCCGTCGGGACATCGATCGAAATATAAGGCGGCGGCGCGTAATGAACGGACGACGCTGCGGCGTGGGCGTGCGCTTTCGCATGTTTGTGGCGCGCCTGGGCGGCGCCGATATAGCCGCCGTTCGCCACGCACAGGGCGGCGAGCACGGCGCCTGTGGGCAACCGGAATCGATGCGGAATGAAAAACATCATCGTCTCTGCGCATTTGGCCAGGCGCGCCCGGCTCAGGTTGCAATAGGGGGCGAATGAGCAAAGGCTCCCGATCGACGTTCCCGGGGGCGTGACGGACAAGCTGCGCCGAAGCCGATCACATTCTCACGGTCATTCCACGCCGCTTCCCGTCACCATGGCTTTGGGACGCTTTTATGTCCAAGCCCGGGATTTCATTTCGCCCGGCGCCTTGAGATCGAGAGCCAGAGCGTGAACGCCGCCGGCGATCTCGTCGGCCAGAATCGCATTGACCGCGCGGTGACGGTCGACTCGGCTCAAGCCCTCGAATTTGGCGGAGACGATCCGGACCCGGAAATGGGTCTCTCCGCCGTGCCCGGCGCCGCCCGAATGACCCGCATGGCCGGCGTGACTGTCCGATTCGTCGATGACGGCCAGGAACTCAGGCGCGAAAGCGGCGGCAAGCTTGCCTTCCATCTTTTCGCGGACTGTGGGATTTTTCTCTGATTCCATAAAGCGTTCTCCTTGAGCGCCGACCGGGGGGACGGGAATTGTCAAGACGATTAATCGCGCCCTCGTCCTTGCCCATAATCCCCTTCAACCCTATTCTTGATCCCATGGATCTGAACTCTCCCATTTTTGACCGGATCAGGACGCGACGCAACACTGCGGCGCCCGCCGATCAGCTTGGCCCGAGATGCCAACATCCCGGATGCGAGGCGTCGGGAGAATTTCGCGCGCCCATGGGACGATTGCGGGAAGGCCAGTATTTTTGCTTCTGCCTCGACCATGTCCGTGAATATAACGCGACCTATAATTATTTTAACGGCATGACCGACGAAGCCGTGCGCCTTTATCAGAAAGAGGCGCTGACCGGGCATCGTCCGACCTGGAAAATGGGCGCCAATCACGGCGACGCCATGTCACGCGGCGCACAGAGCGGTTTCGCCACCGATGGGGGAGGGGGCAAACGCGCCGCCCGGCGCCAACCGCGCCACGGCGTCGTCGCGCTGAAAGCTTTGTATGTCCTTGGCCTTGACGATGAGGCGCGGCCTGAGGAAATCAAGGCGCGTTACAAGGAATTGGTGAAAAGATTGCACCCCGACGCCAATGGCGGCGATCGTTCGAATGAAGCCAGGCTTCAGGAAATCATCAATGCTTACAATACCCTGAGGTCTTTCCGCGCGGTATGACAGCCCGCAGGGCGACAGGAAGGTCGCCGCGTCGCCGCTTGTGGCCACCCACACAGCGGGTCTATCGTTGTCGGACAAGACGGAGGAGCGCGGCGAATGGAAGCGGCGGGCTCGGAGACGGAGGTTAAATGCAAGGCGTGCAATCCACGGGGTCCATTTCGCGGCTCCCGGACAAGACCATCTCGGTGCGGGAGGTTTTTGGAATCGATTCGGATATGGTCGTCCCCGCTTTTTCACAGTCCGACGAGCATGTGCCGGAGTTCGATCCGGATTATCTGTTCGACCAAATGACCACTCTGGCCATTCTCGCCGGTTTTGCCTTCAACCGCCGCGTCATGGTCTCCGGCTATCACGGCACCGGCAAATCGACCCATATCGAGCAGGTGGCGGCGCGGTTGAACTGGCCCTGCGTCCGCGTCAACCTCGACAGCCATGTCTCCCGCATCGATCTCGTCGGCAAGGACGCGATCGTCCTGCGCGACGGCAAACAGGTCACGGAATTCCGCGACGGCATTCTGCCCTGGGCTCTCCAGCACAATATCGCGCTCTGTTTCGACGAATATGACGCCGGCCGTCCCGATGTCATGTTCGTCATCCAGCGGGTGCTCGAAGTGTCCGGCCGGCTCACGCTGCTCGATCAGAACCGGGTGATCAGCCCTCATCCGGCGTTCCGGCTGTTCGCGACCGCCAATACGATCGGGCTTGGCGACACCTCCGGTCTTTATCACGGCACGCAGCAGATCAATCAGGGGCAGATGGACCGCTGGTCGATCGTCACCACCTTGAACTATCTGCCCCATGACAAGGAGGTCGATATTGTCCTGGCCAAGGTCAAGCGCTTCCAGAAGGACAAGGAAGGCGTCGAAACCGTCGGCAAGATGGTTCGTGTCGCCGATCTGACCCGCAACGCCTTCATGGGCGGGGATATTTCGACCGTCATGAGCCCTCGAACCGTGATCACCTGGGCGGAAAACGCCGAAATTTTCGGCGATGTCGGTTTCGCTTTCCGTCTCACCTTCCTGAACAAATGCGACGAACTTGAGCGGCCGCTCGTCGCCGAATTCTACCAGCGCTCGTTCGGCAAGGAATTGCCGGAAAGCGCGATGAACGTCGCTTTGAGCTGAGCGTCGCGCCATCTTCCTCCCTTACGTCCGCGAATTGGAACCGCCGGGTGTCTCTGTCCAACACCAAGCCGTCATCGCCGCGGGAAGCGCCACACGAACCGTTCAAGCGCGCGGTCGCCGGCTGTTTGCGCGCCATGGCGCGGGCGCCCGATGTCGAGGTTGTTTTCGCGCCCGAAAAGGTGGTCGCCGCCGGGCCGCCTGACGCCGGGCCGATCCGCCTGAACGAGCCTCCGCGGCGCATGACGGAGCGCGACGCGGCGATTCTCCGTGGTCAGGCGGACGCTCAGGCGCTACGCCTGGCCTGTCACAACGCCCAGACCCATCGGCGGTGGGCGCCTCAGACAAGACTTGCGCGGACCATTTTCGACGCCCTTGAGCAGGCGCGCGTCGAGGCCATTGGGGGGCGCCGAATGGTCGGCGTCGCCCGAAACCTGACTGCCGCGCTCGAACATCGGTATGAAGGCGGCTCCTATGCGGAAATCCGTCAGCGTTCCGACGCGCCGATCGAGGAGGCGCTGGCGCTTCTCGTGCGCGAGAAACTGACGGGCGCGCCGCCCCCGCGCCTCGCCACGAGCCTGGTCCAGCTCTGGCGCGAGACGCTTGAGTCCCGCGCGGGGTCGCATCTCTCCCGGCTCTTCGCAACCATCGACGACCAAAAAGCCTTCGCGAAACTGTCGCGCAAGATTCTGGCGGACCTCGATCTGGCCGGTCAGGGGGACTCTGACGATCAGGAACAGGAAGAAAGTGGCGAGGAGTCGCCGTCCACTGAAGAAAAAGAGCATTCGGACGCCGGGGAAAAAGAGGAAAGCCTCGATGCCGACAGCAGCGAGACGACAGAGGAATCAGCGGAAGAAAGCTTGGAAGGCCGCGACGACTCGATCGAGGGCGCGGCTGGCGACGAAGCCGATGATTTCGATCTCGGCGAGGGCGACGAGGCGGCGACGGCCCTGCGCCCGCCGACACCAAACACCAATGCGTCACTGGGCGATTATCGCGCGTTCACCAGCCAATTCGATGAAGTTGTCCGCGCCGAGGACCTTTGCGACGCCGAGGAGCTTCAGCGGCTGCGCGCCTATCTCGACAAGCAGCTCCAGAACCTATCGGCGGTGGTGGCGCGTCTCGCCAATCGGCTTCAGCGCTTATTAATGGCGCAGCAGAACCGCGCCTGGGAGTTCGATCTCGAAGAAGGCGCGCTCGATCCTGCCAGGTTGTCACGCGTGGTCGTCGACCCTCAATCGCCTTTGTCGTTCAGGCGCGAAAAGGATTCCGATTTCCGCGACACGGTCGTCACCTTGCTGATCGACAATTCCGGATCGATGCGCGGCCGGCCGATCACCATCGCAGCGACCAGCGCCGACATTCTGGCGCGGACCCTTGAGCGGTGCGGCGTCAAAGTCGAAATCCTCGGCTTTACCACCAGGGCGTGGAAGGGAGGTCTGTCGCGCGAAACATGGCTCAAGGCCGGCAAGCCGCTCAATCCCGGTCGGCTCAACGACCTGCGCCACATCATCTACAAGGCGGCGGACGCGCCCTGGCGGCGCACGCGCAAGAACCTGGGCCTGATGATGCGCGAGGGCCTGCTGAAAGAAAATATCGACGGCGAGGCGCTTGACTGGGCTCACCGGCGGTTGATGGCTCGCCCCGAGCAACGCAAGATCCTGATGATGATTTCAGACGGCGCGCCGGTCGATGATTCCACCTTGTCGGTCAACCCGGGCCATTATCTGGAGCGTCACTTGCGGCGCAAGATCGAGGAAATCGAGACGACATCGCCGGTCCAGCTCATAGCGATCGGCATCGGCCATGACGTGACCCGCTACTACCGTCGCGCCGTCAC
>JAJYCZ010000176.1 GCA_021777915.1 Pseudomonadota bacterium
CCTCCTGAAGGATCAGCTCCATCGGGAAAAGCGGCTCCAGGTCCGACGGCCCGACCGGCTGTTTGGTGCCGGGGTGCAGGACCGGATGCGGCCCCACCGGCAGGTCCGCGACAATATTGTACCAGAATTTGGGAATCTGGTTTTCATCGAGCATATATTTGACCTGGCCGGACATGGCTCTCCCCTTCGTTTTTTCCAGACAAGAGCAAAGACGCTTTTCGGTCCTTGATCTGCGTCAGCAGCGGAACGCGAAACCGCCGCGACCGAGATGGTCGCATGTTGAACGAAAACGGCGGCCGATCAAAGCTGGAAACCTCCAAGAACCTCAAACGGCGCCGTCATTGCGAGCGAAGCGAAGCAATCCACTCCTGCGACGCGCTTATTGTGGCAAGGTTTTCTGGATTGCTTCGTCGCTGCGCTCCTCGCAATGACGGCTTTGGAGGTTTCCACCTACAAGAGGCACTGATCATGAAGGCGCAATTCATCACTACCCCCCAACGGCGAAGATCTCGCGATCATTCCGCGCTGTTTCAGACTCTTGCGGCGCGCGGCGACCAAAACGGCCCACGCCCTCGCGACGCTTTACGATGTCCCGGGGTTACAGGGACGCCATACGAAATCCTCAATTCGCGTTTGGCGGCAAGCAGCGATCTTTTTGAGCAAAGGCTTCTCCCCCCGCCCCGCCCGGCCTAGACTCGGCGAAACGAATCGTTTTCGCCCGCCATGAACTTCACCTTTCTCCACGCCGCCGATCTCCATCTCGGCAGCCCGTTTCGCGGCTTGAGCCTGCGCGACGAGGCGCTGGGCCAAAAACTGGCCGGGGCCAGCCGCGAGGCCTTTGTCGAATTGATCGACCGGGCTTTGGCCGAAAAAATCGCTTTTGCGATTTTCGCCGGCGATATTTTCGACGGCGACTGGCGCGACGCGGCCATCGCTTTGTTCTTCAACCGCCAGATCGCCCGGCTCGCCAAGGCGGGAATTCCGATCTTTCTGCTCAAGGGCAATCACGACGCCGATAGCGTCGTCACCAAAAACCTCGTCCTGCCCGATCTGGCCCAGAATTTCCCCACCAGCCGGGCGGGGACTTTCGAACTGCCCGAATGGCGCGTCGCCTTGCACGGGCGCGGCTTTTCCCATCGCGCCGAAAGCGAAAACCTCGCCCGCGCCTTGCCGGCGCCCAAGTCCGGCTGGTTCAATATCGGCGTGCTGCACACTTCGCTCGACGGGCGCCCCGGCCATACTTCTTATGCGCCGTGCAGCCTCGACGATCTGCGCGCCAAAAACTACGATTACTGGGCGCTCGGCCATGTCCACGCCTTCGAACTGGCGGCGCGCGATCCTTATATCGTCTTTCCCGGCAATCTTCAGGGCCGCAGCATCCGCGAGACCGGGGCCAAGGGCGCGGTTCTGGTCGATGTCGCCGACGGACAGGTGCAGGACGTGCGCCGCCTGATCGTCGATCGCGCCCGCTTTTGCGAAATCGCGCTCGACGCCGCCGCTCACGACGACATGACCGGCCTGCTGCGGGCGCTGGAGGCCCGCGCCGCCGACGAGGTTTTGTTGGCCGGGGGCCGCCCGCTCGCCCTGCGCATCCGCATATACGGCGCGAGCCCGCTGCACGCCGAATTCGCCGCCGATCCGGCGCGCTGGCGCGACGAGATCGAGGCGGCGGCGCAGCGCGCCCAGGAAGACATCGCCATCGAACGCCTCCTGCTGGAAACCGAGGCGCCGGTCACGGCCAAGCGCCTCGATCAGGACTTCGACTTTGCCGGCCTGCTCGACGCCTGTCTCGCCGAGCCGGACCTGCGCGAGGCCGCGCGCGCCGCGCTGGCGAGCGTCGAGGCCAAAATTCCCGCGCCGGGCCTCGATCTCGGCGCCGAGCTTGACGCGCTGCTGCGCGAGGCGCGCGACCTCGCCGTGGCGCGGGCCGAAGGCGGCTCCGGATCATGAGGCTTCTCGACCTCACATTGGATGTTTACGGCCCCTTCAATGGCCTGCGGCTCGAATTCGATCCGAACGCAAAAGTCCATATCGTCTATGGCGCCAACGAGGCCGGCAAGAGTTCGGCTTTGACCGCCATCGGCGATCTTTTCTATGGCGCGCCGCGGCGGGAAAAGATTTCCTTCCTGCGGCCGAAGGACATGCGGATCGGCGCGACCACCCGCGGCCGCAATGGTCAGGTGTTGCAATTCTTTCGCCGACGCGGCGACCGGAACACTCTTCTGGACGCCACCGGCAGTCCCCTGCCCGACGACGCGCTCGCGCCTTTTCTCGGCGCGGCGACGCGCGAGATTTTCCACCGCGCCTTCGGCCTCGACGCCAAAAGCCTGCGCGAAGGCGGCGACGAAATGCTGCACAACGAAGGCGAGATCGGCGCCAGCCTGTTCGCCGCCGCCTCGGGCCTGCGCGGCCTGCTGGATTTGCGCAAGGGTCTTGAGGAGGAAGCGAAAAAAATCTTCGATGGCCGCCGCGCCGGCGATCGCGCCTTCTATCAGGCGCTCGATCGTTACGACGCCGCGCGGGTGCGGGAAAAAACGGCGCTGGTTTCGGAAAGCCAGTTGAAAACGCTCAACGAATCCATCGAAAGTTCGGGCGCGCGGATTGCGGAGACCGAGGCCGCTGAAAAAGAGGCCCAGGCCGAAAGACTGCGGCTGGAGCGCCTGCGGAAAGCCGCGCCGATTCTGCGCCGCCTCGCCGCTTTGCGGGTCGAGGCCTCGGCATTCGCCGATCTCGCTGGCGTTTCCGCGCAGGCCGCCGCGATTTTTTCGCAAAAAATCGCCGGCAGGGACCGCGCCCGCGAACAGGCCGAGCAGGCGCGCAAATCGTGCGAGGCGGCGCGCGCCGAACGGGAGGCCGCCCAGCCCGACGCAGAACTTCTCGCGCGAGCCGAACATATCGAGGATTTGATCCGCGCCAGCGGCGCCTATGAAAAATCCGCCGCCGACCTGCCCAAACGCGAAAACGCCTTGCGGGAAGCGCAGCAAAAACTCGATTTTCGGGCTCAAGCCTGCGGATTGGCGACGCGCGACGAATTGCGCGCCGCGGCGCCCGATTTCGCGACCCTTTTGCGCGCCGAAAAAATTTCCGCGAAAGGACGCGAACTGGCGCTCAGGAAACAGCAGCCGGAGCGCGATCTTGGCGAGGAGGAAAGCCGGCTCGCCGCGCTGGGCGCCCAAAGGGGCGAGGCCCTGCCCGAGGCGGAGACGCTGCGGGAAAAATTGCGCGCCTTCGGCGAGGTCGAAAGGCTCGACGACGCCTTCATGGATGCGTCGCGCTTGCGCGACGACAGCGCGCGGCAACTCGCCGAGGCGCAAGGCCGGCTGTCGCCGGCGCTGCCCGACCTCGACCTTTTCGCCCGCAGCCCCAGCCCCGGATCGAACGCCATCGAACAGGCGGCGCGCGCCTTCGATGATTTTTTCGCCCGCCAGACGGCTTTGCGGGACAGGGCGCGGGAGGCGGCGGCAAAGCTTGCCCTGGCCCAGGGCCAGTTGCGCAAACTGGAGCAGCAGGGGCCGATCGCAAGCGCAGCCGATTTGCGCGCCGCCCGCGCCCGGCGCGAGCAAGCCTGGCGCGATCTGCGCGACGTGTTCGGGGCGGCGCCGCCCGATCCGGACAGGCTCGAAGACCGCGCGAAAATTTTCGAAACGCTTGCCGCCGAAGCCGATCGCAACGCCGACGCACTTCTGGCCGGCGCCGCGCGGGTCGCGGCGGCGGAAGCCGAGCGCGAGAAAATCGCGCTTCACCAGAGCGAAAAGGACGGCGCCGGGGCGGCGCTGGCGGAACTGGAAAAAGACGGCGCGCGGCTGCGGGACGATTGGGCGCTGGCCTGGCGGGCCTGCGGGGTCACGCCGGCCGCCCCGCGCGACATGCTGGGCTGGCGCGCCAAGGCCGACCACCTCGTCGCCGCAAGGGAAGAACTCGCGCGCGAAAAGGCGCGCGCCGAGGAGTTGCGCCTCGGGCTCGACGAAGCGCGGCCGGGACTGGAGGCTTTGGCCGGCGAATGCGGCCTGTCGCCTTTGCCGCTGAGGCCCGGCGCGCTCGCGCGCCGGATCGCCGCGCGGATCGAGGAAATCGCCAAGGCGGAAACGTCCGCGCGCGAGGCCCGCGCCCGGCTCGCCGACGCGCCCGAGCGCATCGCCCGGCTGAAAAACCAGCTGGCGCGGCTGGCGGAGGAAGACGTCTCGTGGCGCAACGACTGGCGCGAGGCGCTTCGCCATCTGCGTCTCGACGACGACGCTGCCTTCGACGAGGCGCGCGAGCGGATCGCCCTGTTTCGCGCCCTGCCGGCAGAATTCGCGGACGAGGACGAAAAAGCCCGGCGGGTCGTGGCGATCCGCGACGATATTCTGGCCTTCGGACAAAGGCTCGACATCTTGCTCGCGTCATGCGGGCGCGACATTCCCGCGCGTCCGGCGGAGGCGGCGGCGGCGACGCTGCGCGACCGGCTGGCCCGCGCGCGGGAAACCGCCGCCTTGCGAGCGCGCGCCGAACGCGCCGTGCAAGCAGCCGAGGAAATGGCGCGTCAGACGGACGAGTCCCTGGCGCAGGCCGAGCGGCAGGTTGAAAATCTTTGCGCGGAATTCGGCGCCGGCGGCGCGCCGGAAATTCTGGCGGCGCGTTTTTCCGCGCGCGAGGCGGCGGAAAGCGAAATCAAGGCGCAGAGCGACAATCTGGCCCTCGTCGCGGATGGGCTCGACGAGGCGGCGCTGGCGCAACAGATGGAAGGTTTCGACGCCGACGCGGCGGAAATCCGCCTCGCCGAGATCGCCAGCCAGAGCGAGGAGCGGACCGGCCTGGCGCGGAAAATCTACGCCGAGCAGAGTGCGAAAAAGGCCGAATGGGAGCATTTGCAGGAGAGCGCCGGCGCCGAGGCGGCGATCTTCGACCGCGAGAGCGCGCGCGCCGAAATCCACGACCAGGCGCGGCGCTGGGCGGCGTTGAAACTCGCGGCGCTGCTGGTGGACGCCGGGCTTGCCCGTCACCGCGCCGAGCGCAAGGACCCGCTGCTCGCCCGCGCCGGCGACCTGTTCTCCGCGCTGACCGAAGGCCGCTACGCCGGCGTCGACCAGACTTTCGGCGAGGACGACGCGCTGCGTCTCGCCGCCCGCCGCGCCGACGGCGAAGACCTCGAATTGCGCTATTTGAGCGAGGGCGCCCGCGACCAGCTCTATCTCGCCCTGCGGCTCGCCTTTCTGGAAGATTACGCGGCCCGCGCGGAAGCGCCGCCCTTCATCGGCGACGATCTTTTCGCCAGTTTCGACGATCAAAGGGTCGCCGCCGGCTTCCGCGCCCTGGCGACGGCAAGCGCGACAATTCAACCCATTCTCTTCACCCACCATGCGCATATATTGAGCATTGCGCGGGCCGCTCTGGGCGGCGGCGTTCAGGTGCTGAGTCTTGAAGCGGCGAATGCGTGAAATATCGGCTGGCGCGAATGTTCTTTTGCGCTAGAGTGACCAGGGAGAAAATTTGGGAACCGCGCCATGATCCAGAATCGCAAAAGCGCCAGGCCGAATCGGCTGGTTCGTCTGATTGTCGCCAATTGGGCGCTCGGCTGGGCGGTGGGCTTCGTCTGCGCTTCCGCCATTCTCCTGTCGAACCTCGCCGGCCTGCGTGACCTGATGCTGTCGTCGCAACTGATGCTGCAAGGCCTCGCCCTGCTTTACGGCGGCTTCGGCTTCACCTTCGGCGGCGTGGTCGCCGCGACCGCGATCATGCTGCTGCCGACCGACGAAGACTCCTGGGAAGGCGGCGGCGGCGCGCGGGCGCCGATCCTGCTC
Source organism: Pseudomonadota bacterium (assembly GCA_021777915.1). Taxonomy (GTDB): domain Bacteria; phylum Pseudomonadota; class Alphaproteobacteria; order Rhizobiales; family Beijerinckiaceae; genus Rhodoblastus. The sequence continues at coordinate 5,781 of JAJYCZ010000176.1, forward strand.
CCGGCCTATGCCTTGGCCAAGGTCCGCGCGGCGCGCGCCTGATTTTCCTTGCCGCCGGATCGACATTCGGCCGTTGAGCGGCTACACAGCGGAAAACCCGCACGAATAAGTTCGCGGCGGGCCGCTGTGGAAGCGTTTCATGATTGCTCGTTCCCGCGCCCCAAAGCCTGAATCCGCCGCAAGAGCCAATCCGGGAACATGCGCCGCGGCGCCGCCGCCGCCCGCGCCCGAGGAGCAAATTTATCGGCTGTTGCTGAGCTGTCCCAATCGCCCCGGCATTGTCGCGCGGGTCGCCGGCCATATTTACCAGGCCGGCTTCAACATTGGCGACTCGCGCCAGTTCGACGAACTGGACACCAACCGCTTTTTCATGCGCATCGAATTCAATCCGGTCCGCGCCGACGCCGATCTCGAGGCCTGGCGCGCCAGTTTCGTGGGCCTCGCCGGGGAATTCGGCATGGACTGGACGCTTTGCGCGGCCTGGCGCCGGCCCAAGGTGATGATTCTGGTCTCGAAGTTCGACCATTGCCTGGCTGATCTTCTTTACCGCTGGCGGATCGACGAACTGCCGATCGATATTGTCGGCATCATCGCCAATTACCCCCGCGAAACCTATCCTCATCTCGATTTCGGAAAGATCCCGTTCCACTATCTGCCGGTCACCCGCGAGACCAAGATGGAGCAGGAGGCGCAGATCTGGGCGCTGGTCAAGGAAGCGCAGGCCGAACTGGTCGTGCTCGCCCGCTACATGCAGATCCTCTCCGACGGCCTCGCCGCCAAGCTCGCCGGGCGCTGCATCAACATCCACCATTCCTTCCTGCCGGGCTTCAAGGGCGCGAAACCCTATCACCAGGCCCATGCGCGCGGGGTGAAGGTCATCGGCGCCACCGCCCATTACGTGACCTCCGACCTCGACGAGGGGCCGATCATCGAACAGGACGTGGAGCGCATCTCGCACCACCACACGCCCGACGACCTGATCCGCAAGGGCCGCGACATCGAACGCCGGGTGCTGGCCCGCGCCGTGCGCTACCACATCGAGAGCCGGGTGCTGATCAACGGCCGCAAGACGATCGTGTTTACGGAATAGGACGACCTTGCTCCTTTGCTCGCGCGCCGGCTAG
>JAJYCZ010000017.1 GCA_021777915.1 Pseudomonadota bacterium
CCGATCGAACAAGCTGGCGCCGTGGCGCCGACGACCCTCGGCGGATTGCCCGTATTCGACCGCCGCGGCGCTTTCGACGGCTGGCGCGGATTTGGCGTGATCCATCTCGACCGTTTGCGCGAGGGGTCCCTGGTCCGCGAGCCTTTTCAGCCCGCGCCCGCCGAGCAGGCGGCGGCGAAAAGCCCGGAACAAGCGTCGCCGCCGGCGCCGGCGCATGATTTTTCCGGCGTCGTCGTTCCGTTGCGCCCGCACGCCGCCCCGCGGCCCGAGGCCGGCGCGGGGCCGCGCGACGACGGCGACGACGATTCCGCCCTGATCGCGCTCGCGCCGCACGAGCGTTCGGCCTTTCGCGAGATCGCGCGGGCGCTCGGCGCGCGGGGAGCGAAGGCCGGCGCCTCGGAGAGCGACGGCCGGTCCACGGCCGTCACGGCCGCCGGCGGCTTTGTCGACGCGGAAGGCGAAGGCGCGGCCCCGGCCGAAGCCGCCTCCCTGGGTCTGATCGTGACGCGCGGCGACAAAACGCTTTACACCAACCGGCTGGCGCTCGACTGGCTGGGCTATGCCGACGGCGCGGCTTTCGCCGAGGCCGGCGGATCGCGCGCCGCCTTCGGGTCCCCGGCCGAAGACCTCGCGCCGGGCCAGAAGAAAATCCTGCGGGCGCATGAAGCGGGCGGCGGCGCATTCCTTGCCGAAGTTCATCGCGCCCAGTTCGACTGGGACGGCGCGCCGGCCGAGCTGCTCACCCTGTCGCGGCCCGCCGCTCCGACGCCCGACCAGCGAGTCGCCGAGCTGGAGGCGAGCCTGCGCCAGCACGAGGCGGAAAGCGAGGAATGGCGCTCCATGCTCGACGCCGCCGCCGATGGCGTCGTGCTGCTCAACGCCGACGGCGTCATCCTCGGTCTCGACCGCAAGGCGGAGGCCTTGTTCGATTATGACCGCAACAAGGTCGCGGGGGAGAACCTCACCCTTCTGTTCGCGCGCGAATCGCAGGTTTCGGCGCTGGACTATTTCACCCGCGCCAGGGCGGGCGCCGAGAGGCAGGGGCGCGAGGCGCTCGGGCGCGCGCGCCACGGCGCGATGATTCCCCTTCATCTTTCCATCGGCCGCCTGGGGAGACCCTCGGACGGCAAATTTTGCCTGATTCTGCGCAATCTCAAGGATTGGAAGCAGACCGAACGCGCGATGGACGAAGCGCGCGAAAGGGCGGAGCGCGACAATCAGGCGAAATCTGATTTCCTGGCCAAGGTCAGCCATGAAATCCGCACCCCGCTGAACGCCATACTCGGCTTCGCCGAAGTCATCATGGACGAGCGGTTCGGCCCGGTGGGCAACGAGCGCTACAAGGATTACCTGCGCGACATCCATGCCTCGGGCGCCCATGTGCTGAGCCTGGTCAACGACCTGCTCGACCTTTCCAAGATCGAGGCGGGCAAGCTGGATCTGAACGTCACCGCGGTGGACGCCAACCGCGTCGTGTCGGAATGCGTGTCGCTGATGCAGCCCCAGGCCAATCGCGAAAAGGTCATCACCCGGCTGGCTCTGGCGGCCAATCTGCCGCCGGTCCACGCCGACGAGCGGTCGCTCCGCCAGATCGTGCTCAACCTGCTCGCCAATGCGGTGCGCTATAACGAGCCGGGCGGACAGGTGATCGTCTCGACCGCGCTGAGCGATTCCGGCCATGCGGCGCTGCGGATCAAGGACACCGGCGTCGGCATGAGCGAAAACGAATTGCGCACGGCGCTGGAGCCGTTCCGCCAGGTCGCGCCGGCGCGCGGCGGAACCGGGCTCGGCCTGCCGCTGACCAAGGCGCTCGCCGAGGCCAATGGCGCCGGCTTTTCGATCAAAAGCCGGAAAAACGAAGGAACGCTGGTCGAAATCGTCCTGCCGCTCGCGCCCGGCGCCGCCGAGGCGGCCGCCGCCGGCGGACCGCGATGAGGCGCGGCGGTTGAAGGATCAAAGGTCGGGCGTCAGGCGCACGCCGGCGCGCACCACCTGAGCGGAAACGCCAGATCCCATATTCTTGTACTCATAGCCGACGTCGAGCTTGACATGCGGGCCGATGTCGAAGGCGACGCCCGTCATCAGCGCCCAGGCGAAATCGAGGCGATTGATGAGCGGCCCGCGGTTGTTCGGATAGCCGTAATAGGCGCAGTTCAACGAGCCGGTCGACGCGTTGGGGATAGCGCAATTGTAGTTGTGGCCACTCGTGCCGTACATCTGACCGTTCAGGAGTCGGAAATCGACATTGGAATTGGCCTGGATGTTGGCGAGGCCGGCGCCGGCGCCGGCATAGGGCGTCATACCCCACCAGGTCCCGAGATCGAGATAGCCGTTGAGCAGATAGGTTTGCGCCGTGTATGAGGCATAGGGGGTGGCGGTGCAGGCGGTATACTGCGAAACGCCGGCGCCATTGATCGAGGTCAGGCAGGCCGTGTTCCCCGCGCCCCCGTCCCAGATCGCCGGCATCGGGCTCGTCCCGTTGAACACGATTATCTGTCCGACGCGCTTGAAAGTAGGATCGACGCCGCCGGTCAGATCGATGCGGAACCAGTTGTTGAACCGGTAGCCGACGCCGAGGTCGCCGCCGACGCCGGTGAGCCAGTTTGAGCCCGCCGTTGGAAACCCGCCGGCGGCAAGCTGCCCCACCGGTTCGAGAAAATTCGTCGGCAACTGGAAAAATTCGGTATTCAGATCGCCGCGCAGATACCAGCCCGTGCCGAGTTCCACCATCGGCCCCGGCTCGTCGTCCTGCAAGACCGGAGGCATGTTCAGGTCGGCCGCGCGAGCGGCCACTCCGCCCGCCGACCAGGCAAAAAACGCGGCGGCGCCCGCTCGAATCGTTTTACGCATCTTCTACCTCTTCGCCTGTCGGGGCGCGACGACGCGCCGATCGTGCAAAGAGTGTGAAGGAAGATGGTTAAACGTGACTTAACCTTAATGAGTTGGGCAAAAAAATATCGCTTTACTTTCAGCCGCGCCGCCGGAGCGAGGGCAAAAGAAAAGGGCGAAAGCTTTGCGCTTTCGCCCTGACGGCAGGCCCGCGGCGGCGGGGCGGCTCAATATTTGGCGGTGACGATCGGCGGAGCATAGGCGGGCAGCAGCCAGCGCAGACCGAAGAGCACGTCGTTCGACCACAGGTCGAAATGCTGGGACTCGTGAAAACAAACGGCGTTGCAGCTGATCGGCGCGGAATTGATCTGCCCCATATTGACATATCGATAGGTGACGTCGACGAGCAGGTTGGGCCCCAGTTGGTAGGCCACGCCGGCCATTAGCGCCCACGCGAAATTCGCGCTGGACGTCGCGCCGCTCATGCCGGCGCCTGGATTCGATATCTGCATGCTCTGGTCCGTGAGTTTCCCCATGGAATAGTCGGCGAGGCCGACGCCAGCGCCGACATAGGGCGTGAAGCCCGACCAAGAGCCCAGATCGACATAGCCGTTGACGAGGAAAAGACCCACGCTGACCTGGCCGCTATAGTTGTCGCCGCAGACCCCCGACGGAAGGCCGACACAGGGCGCCGTAGACCCGGAATAGTAGTTTGACGCCCTGTAAGTCGCGGCTGACCTGTATTCGCCGGTCACATCGCCGCGGAACCAGCTGTTGAACTGATAGCCGACGCCAAGGCCGGCGATAAAACTTGTGGCCATCGACGTGTCGCCATACCAGGCGTTCAACGCCCCCATCGTATAGGGCGCGGCGAAGGTCGATGTGCGGCTCGCGGGTTCGTCGAATCCGGCGCCAAGATCGCCCCTAAGGTAGAAACCTGAACCCACGACGGCGCCGGCCACAGGAGCCGCCTCCAGCTGAGGCACGGGCGGAAGCACGTCGGCCGCAAGGGCCGCGGGAACAATTGTGGTCGGCGCGGCGAGCATCGCGACGGCGCCGGCCAGAGTGAGGGCTCTCAAGCTGCCCATGGCAAAATCCCTTCGTATCCAGGGCGCGCATGGCCCGAAATCGTATCGACGCCAGAATTTGTGCCATCAAAGATTTAAACAGGTCTTAACCCTAACCTTTTACCACGAATTTTAAGCATGACGGCCCCTTCCCGGGGCCTTGACGCTTTACTTCATCGCCTCGATCCGTTACGCGATCTTAATTCCCCGGCGCGAGCCGGGCTTTTTGTGTTGCGGACAATCCGAAACAAGCCAAGCGGTTGGCGCGCGCCGGAGCGGGGCGAAAAACACTCCGGTCACGCGGTTGGCGCATGCCGGAGCGAGGCGTAAAACACTCCGGCCACGCGGTTGGCGCACGCCGGAGCGAGGCGTAAAACACTCCGGCCACGCGGTTGGCGCACGCCGGAGCGAGGCGAAAAAACTCCGGCCGAGCGGTTGGCGCACGCCAGAGCGAGGCGTAGAAAAAGGGAAGAGCGCGAAAGATGGCGAATGTGGTGGTGGTCGGCGCCCAGTGGGGCGACGAAGGCAAGGGCAAGATCGTCGACTGGCTTTCGGTCTCGGCGGATGTGGTGGCGCGCTATCAGGGCGGGCACAACGCCGGACATACTCTGGTCATCGACGGCGTGACCTACAAATTGTCCCTGCTGCCCTCGGGCATTGTGCGGCCCGGCAAGCTCTCCGTCATCGGCAATGGCGTGGTGCTCGATCCCCGCCATCTGGTGAAGGAGATCGCCGAGCTGCGCGCCAAGGGCGTCACGGTCAGCCGCGACAATCTGCGCATCGCCGAAAACGCGCCGCTCATCCTGTCGATCCATGGCGAACTCGACGCCCTGCGCGAAAATTCCGCCGCCGCCGGCAACAAGATCGGCACGACCAAGCGCGGCATCGGCCCGGCCTACGAGGACAAGGTCGGCCGCCGCTCGATCCGCGTCATGGACCTCGCCGAGCCTTCGACGCTCAACGCCAAGATCGACCGGCTGCTGAGCCATCACAACGCCTTGCGCCGGGGCTTCGGGCTCGAGGAGTTCAGAACCGAGGCGATCCGCGCGGAGCTGGACGAAGTGGCGCCGCACATCCTGCCCTTTATGGACCGGACCTGGTCGCTGCTCGAAGACCTCCGCCGGCAGGGCAAGCGCATCCTGTTCGAGGGCGCGCAGGGCGCCCTGCTCGACATCGATCACGGCACCTATCCCTTTGTCACCTCGTCCAATACGGTCGCGTCCAACGCGCCGACCGGCGTCGGCCTCGGGCCCAAGGCGATCGGCTATGTGCTGGGCATCGCCAAGGCCTATACGACGCGGGTCGGCGAAGGGCCTTTCCCGACCGAGTTGCACGACGACATCGGCCGCGCGATCGGCGAGCGCGGCCGCGAGTTCGGCACCGTGACCGGGCGCGCGCGGCGCTGCGGCTGGTTCGACGCCGTTCTGGTGCGCCAGACGGTGAAAACATCCGGCATCGACGGAATCGCCTTGACCAAGCTGGACATTCTCGACGGCTTCGATACGCTCAAGGTCTGCGTCGGTTATCGCCTCGACGGCGAGACCATCGATTATCTGCCGGCCTCGCAGGCGGCGCAGGCGCGGGTCGAGCCGATCTACGAGGCGATCGATGGCTGGCGCGAGCCGACCGGAGGAGCGCGATCCTGGGCGCAGCTTCCGGCCCAGGCGGTCAAATATGTGCGCCGGATTGAGGAATTGATCCAGGCGCCGGTCGCCTTGCTCTCGACAAGTCCCGAGCGCGAGGACACAATTTTGATGCACGACCCGTTTCAGGACTGACGCGAAGCCCCGGATCGTGACGACCGGGGATTTGGCGACCAACAAGAAGGCGCGTGATGGCCGACTATTATCCGCTGCTGTCCAAGGCCGTATCCGGCTTGAAGACCTCGACGCCGGAAACCCGCGGCGCGATCTACGAACGCGCCCGCAAGGCCCTGCTCGGCCAGTTGCGGAACATGCAGCCGCCGGCGCCCGAGGCCGCGATCGAGCGCGAGGCGCGCGCCCTGGACGAGGCGATCGCGCGGATCGAACTGGAGCACGCCGGCGGCCAGCCCCCCGACGAGGGCAAGACGCCCGGCGAAGGAAAGCCATTCGCCGAAACAGCGCCCCCGGCGGCGGACGCCGCGGAAAAGGCCGCGCATGAGCCAGCGCAAGAGGCAGATCAGGCTCCCCGGAAGCCCGAGCAGCCGGAGCAGGCCGAAACGGAAAGCCCGGAGGACGATTCGTCCGCCGCGCGCGAAAATCTGCGGCCGGCGGCGCCCAAGCCGGCCTCGAACCGAAGCGGCGGTCTGCGGCGCTTCGCCATCCTCGCCGGCGCGCTTGCCGCCGTGGTCGTTCTGGTCGCGGGCGCGGCGTGGAAGCTGCGCGACCGGCCGGAGGACCTCGCCAAGCTCGCCCCGTCGTCCCAGAAGGCGGACCAGCAAGCCGGCGGCAAGATCGAGCAGCGCGTCGGCGCAGCCGCGCCGCAACCCGCGTCCCCGCCGGCCGCCGCGCCGCCCGTCAACCCGGCGCCTCCGGCGCCGGCCCAAAGCGTTCCGATCGCCTACCGCGCGGCCCTGCTGATCCAGGCGTCGTCGGAGCCCGGCGGCGTCAAAACCTATGTCGGCGCCGTGATCTGGCGGCGCGATTCGGTCAATGCCGGGCCGAGCCAGCAACTGACGCCAGTCATCCGCGCCGATATCGACGTCCCCGACGCCGGACTCAAGGCGTCGATGACCATTGAAAAGAATGACGACGCGACGCTTTCCGCGAGCCACACGATGACGATCCGCTTCGATCCCGCGGCGAATTCCATCATCGGCAAGATACGCGCCGTCAACGTGCCGGAAATGCGCCGCGACGACGCGCCGCGTGGCGCGCCGCTCCAGGGCATGGAGGTCGATGTGGCGCCCAACCTCTTCCTGGTCGGGCTCTATTCCGCCTCATCGACGCAAAATATCGAGATGATCCGCAACATGGCGTGGTTTGACATTCCGATGAGCCTCGCCGACGGACGCATCGCCAAGGTGACCTTCGAAAAGGGCGCGGTGGGGACGCAGATCATCGACGACGTTTTCACCGCCTGGGGGAACCCGACGGACACGCCGCCGGCCAAGCCGTGATCCCCGCGCGGGTCAAACCTGCGCCGGAGCGGTCAGGGGCAGCGGCCGCGCGACGGCCTCGACCCGGGCGACGCGCTCCTTGGCCGCCTGCTGGACCTTCTCGAAGGCCCGCACCTCGATCTGGCGCACGCGCTCGCGCGAAATGCCGAATTCGGTCGAAAGCTCTTCGAGCGTCACGGAGTCCTCGGACAGACGCCGGGCCTCGAAAATGCGGCGCTCGCGCGGGTTGAGGACGCCGAGCGCCTGGGCCAGAGCGGCGCGGCGGTTCGCGGTCTCCTCGCTCTCGGCCAGCAAGCTTTCCTGATCCGAAGACTCGTCCACCAGCCAATCCTGCCATTCGCCATCGCCCTCGTCGCGCAAAGGCGCGTTGAGCGAGGCGTCGCCGGACAGGCGGCGGTTCATTTCGACAACTTCCTGCTGGCTCACCCCGAGCTTGGTCGCGATCGCGGCGACGTTCTCCGGCTTGAGATCGCCTTCCTCGAAAGCCGAAATCTGGCTCTTGGCCTTGCGCAGGTTGAAGAACAGTTTCTTCTGATTCGCGGTGGTGCCGAGCTTCACCAGGCTCCACGAGCGCAGGATATACTCTTGAATCGACGCGCGGATCCACCACATGGCATATGTGGCCAGGCGGAATCCCTTGTCCGGCTCGAACCGTTTCACCGCCTGCATGAGGCCGATATTGCCCTCGGAGATCACTTCGCCGATGGGCAGGCCATAGCCACGGTAGCCCATGGCGATCTTCGCCACGAGCCGGAGGTGGGAGGTGACCAGCCGGTGCGCCGCGTGAGAATCGGAATGTTCGCGCCAGCGCTTGGCGAGAACATATTCCTCATCGGGCTGCAGCATCGGGAAACGGCGAATTTCGTCGAGATAACGCGTCAGGCCGTTTTCGCCTGCGAGAATGGGAAGCGCGGCAGCCATCAAACCCTCCAAAATCCGAGCGCCCTGTAACGGCTCGCCCGAAACGATCGCATGCGCCGACCGTCAACGTGAACATATAGGGACCATGAACCGTGGCCGAAAGAGGGCGGAGCCCTGAACGCTCGATTACAATTCGGTAACCCGCGGACTCGCGGGAAGTTCCCTTTTGGCCAGGGCGCAAATCCAACTGGCGTTCGGGGGGAAAAATGCGCTAACAAGCGCGCCAGTTCAAACATTAGTCGAGCGCATCCATGCAAAACAGTCTTTTCGCCGAAGTCGAGGAGTTCCCCCGCGACCCGATCCTCGGCCTCACAGAAGCCTTTGTCGCCGACAAGTCGCCGAACCGCGTCAATCTCGGCGTCGGCGTCTATCAGGACGCTTCCGGAAAGACGCCCTTGCTGGCTTGCGTGAAGCAGGCGGAGGAGGCGCTGCTCGCCAGGGCCGCGCCGCATTCCTACGTGCCGATCGACGGCCTCGCGGCTTTCGACGCGGCGGTGGCGGCCATGGTTTTCGCGAATTCCGCCGATCTCGCCAAGGTCGCGACCATCCAGTCGCTCGGCGGCACCGGCGCCCTCAAGCTCGGCGCGGAAATGATCCGCGTCGCCTCGCCCAAGGCAAAGGTCTGGATCAGCGATCCGAGCTGGGAAAACCATCTCGCCCTCTTTTCCGCCGCCGGCTTCACGGTCGAGACCTATCCCTATTACGGCGCCGACGGCGAACTGGATCATTCCGGCCTGATCAAGACGCTGTCGTCGATCCCCGCCGGCGACGCGGTGCTGCTGCACGCCTGCTGCCACAATCCGACCGGGCTCGACCTGTCGCGCGACCAGTGGCGGGAAATCGCCAGGATCGTGCGCGAACGCGGCCTGATCCCCTTCCTCGACACCGCCTATATGGGTTTTGCGGAGGGACTGGAGGCAGACGCCTTTTCGGTCAGGCTGTTCGCCTCCGATGGCGGGCCTCTGTTCGTTTCCTTCTCCTTCTCCAAGTCGCTGTCGCTCTATGGCGAGCGCGTCGGGGCGCTGTGCGTGCTCACCGCCAGCGCGCAGGAGCGGGCGCGGGTGCAGAGCCAGCTCAAGCGCATCGCCCGCGTGACCTATTCCTCGCCGCCCGGCCATGGCGCTTCCGCCGCGGCCATGGTGCTGACCGAGGCGTCCCTGCGCAAGCAATGGGACGATGAACTCGGCGGCATGCGCGAGCGCATCAAGCAGATGCGCAAGCTGCTGGCCGACAAGCTGACGGAACGCATGCCCGGCCGCGATTTTTCATATATCGTGCGCCAGAACGGCATGTTCTCCTATTCGCGCCTCACCAAGGCGCAGGCGATCGCGCTGCGCGAAAAATACGCGGTGTACGCGCTCGACAGCGGCCGGATCTGCGTCGCGGCGCTGAACGAGAAGAACATCGACTATGTCAGCGAATGTATCGCCAAGGTGATGACGGAAGCCTGAGCCCCGGCGATCCGTCTGTTTTGCAGACCCGGCCCGCTCACGCGCGGGCCGGGTTTTTATTTTATGGCCCGGGAATGATCACCCGACGGTCCTCCGGCCATTTCATCTGGTAGGCGAGGTCGATGTCCTTGCTTTCCCTGGGCGCGAGATCCAGGCGCCAGCGCAACAGGCCGCGCTGGCCCTCCGGGTCCTTTTCGTCGGGCGGCGTGGTCTGCGGCAGAAGTTCGACGACGATTTCCGAATTTTCCGAATAAGGCGTTTGGTCGGTGACGACCGCATGAACCGGGAAGTCGTGCAGGTTGCGCATGGTGGTCTTGAACTCGCGCGTCTCGACCTCAGTCCGGCCGAACCAGCCCGGCTCGTTCTCCTTGCGCCGCACCGGCTCGCGCTTGACCAGCACGCGCTCGTCGGCGCCGAAGCCGAGGTCGCCGCCCGCGTGCGGCGCGACCAGCGGCAGCCTCCCCTGCCCGATCAGTTCGCCATCGCGGTAAAGCGCGACGGCGCCGGGCAGCAGCGGCGCACCTTCCGCGTTTTCATAATGGACCGAAAGGAAGGCGCGCGGGTCGAGCGCCGGCGAAATGCGCCAGGTCAGCCGCGCCGGCGGCGTCTGGGTCGAAAGCGCGATCGTCCTGGCGCCGGAGCCCGACGACAGGCTGACCCGGCCGGGCGCGGAAAATGTCGCCTGATAGGGGCCGGCGTTCAGACGCGCCTGGATCGTTTCGGCGGGGACGGGAAGCATGGACGCCTGGCGCGCGCGCATCATCGCACCCTCGGGAATGTTCATGGCCTTGGCCGCGACGGGCGCCGGCGGCTCATAAAATTCGATGACCTTCGGCTCGACGTCCGGCGCCGAGGCCGCGCCCGTCGCCGGGAATGTGGCCAAGGTCAGTTTCACATCGTTCCAATCCTCGCCGGTCGCCTGGGATACAAGCGCGCGGCGGGTCAGCTCCAGGCCCGGCTTGCCGTCCTTGGCCCCGGTGGCCAGATGCGCCTCATAGGCCGGGGTCCAGCGCGCCCCGGCGACCCGATAGGTCAGAACAAGCCGGATTTTTCCCGCCGCCGGCGCGGAAAAATCCACCGCCACATCCTCGGTCGCGCCGCCCGGCCCCGGCGCCGGCCGGGCGGCCTCCAGCGCCTTGATTTTCTCGTCGATCACCTCCCCGGCCAGGCGGGCGATACGCAATTCCTCGCCGGTTTTCGCCATGCCGGCGCCGACCGCGTCCCAGGCCGCGCTCCAGTCCTCGGGCTTCAGGCCCTTCTCGCCGACCTTGTCCGGCGCCGTGCCGCCATAGAGACGCGTCATGTCGAGCTTGGCCGCGAGCGCGTCGATGCGAACCTGGGCGGCGGCGCGCTCGTCGCGTAAAACTTTCATCTGCTTGTCGAAGGCGTTTTCGCCGGCGGCCGGCGCTTTTTTCAGATCGACCGCTCCCAGCAGGACGCGGCTTTCGCCCTCGCCGCGCACACGGAGAGTCGCGGGATCGATTCCCGGCGGCAGCCCGCGAAAGATCAATCGGCTGTCGCCGGCCGGCGCGTCGGCCTCGGCGACGCGCTCGACGCTCGCCCCCTCGGGATAGACGGTGACGGCGTCGATCCGCGAGGCGGCGTCGATATCCGCTGCGAGGGCGGGGATACAAGCGCAAAGAGCGGAGAGCGAGAAAGCGAGCGGCAGGATCAGGCGCATGGGGCCTCCGGCGGGAGAACATAAGCGGGGCGGCATGATGAAGGTGGAAAAGCGAGTTTTTTTCGACGCCAATCGGGCTTTCCGTTCCTGCAAGGCGCTTTCGCAGGACCGTTTGGCGAATTTCGGCGAAATCGCGCCTCGCCGCCGCCGCGAAGGGCAAATGCCTGCGCGCGCTTTTGGCGATTCTTTTGCTCGGCGAGCCCTTTCGCCTCTATCATGGCGTCGCCATGGCGCTCGGCCTTGCCGGAATCGCTTTGGCGGAATCCGCGCGGATGCGAAGGACCTCAGGCGCATGAACCGTCGTGAACTGCTCGCCGCCATCGCTTTCTGGGCGGCCGCGCCCGCTTTTGCCCGCGCGGGCGATTTCTCCGGCTTTGTCGAAAGTCTTCGCGCGGCGGCTCTGGCCGCGGGCGTCTCGGCGGCGACGTTCGATTCGGTCGCCTCCGGCCTCACCCTCGATCCAACGCTGACCGGAAAGCGCGCGGCGCAGGGCGAATTCGTCCAGCCGCTGAAATCCTATATCGACGCCGCCGCCTCGCCCGCGCGGGCGGCCAAGGGTCGAGCGATGGCGCGGAAATACGCTGGGCCGTTGCGCGAGATTTCCGCCCGCTATGGCGCGCCGGCGGCGATGATCGTCGCGCTCTGGGGGATGGAGAGCGATTTCGGCGCCGCGCGCGGCGATCGCGACATTTTCCGCTCGCTGGCGACTCTCGCTTTTCTCAACTCCGACAATCCGGTCTACGCGCAGGAATTCGTCGCCGGGCTGGTCCTTTTGCAGCGCGGGATTCCGCGCGAAAAACTGCGCGGCTCCTGGGCCGGGGCGATGGGCGACCCGCAATTCATGCCCTCGGCCTATCTGAAATACGCCCGCGGTTTCGATCGCGCCGGCTCCCCGGACATCTGGACCAGCGCGCCCGATTCGCTCGCCTCGATCGGCAATTTTCTGAAAGAATCCGGCTGGACGCCAGGCCTGCCGCCCCTGATCGAGGCCAAAATCCCGCGAGATTTCGCCTATGACAGCCTGCGCGGCGATTTCGGCGCTTTCGCCAACGCCGGGATCGCGCCGGTCGCGGGCGGCGCCCTGCCCCGCTCGGGCGAAGCCATGCTGTTCTTTCCCGTCGGCGCGCCGAGTCCGGCTTTCCTGCTGTCGGGAAATTTCTTCGTGCTCAAGGCCTATAATTTCTCCGATTCTTACGCCTTCGCCGCTTCGGTGCTGGCGGAGCGCATCGCCGGTCGCCCGATTCTCCGCGCGCCATGGCCAAAGGAAGCGCAACCGCTGGCGTTTGCCGAACGTCAGGCGATCCAGCGCGGGCTGGCGGCGCGCGGCCTCTATGACGGCAAGATCGACGGCCGTTTCGGGCCGGTGACGCGGCTCGCCATCCACGAATTGCAAAAAAGAGCGAGGGTAGCCAAGGCGGACGGCTATCCGTCCCGCGCCGTGCTCGAAATTCTGGACAAAAAATAAGCGCGGCCCTGAAGGCCGCGCTCGCATTTCAGGATCGACAGGAGGGCGCCTTATTCGGCGGCGCGTCTCATGGTGACTGTGGGATAGGTGCAGGTCGCGTCGTTGGCGAAGGGCGACTCGACCTTCTGCGGCTCGACGAAGGGCAGGCCCAGGGTGGTCCAGACATCGACCAGCGACTCGACCAGATGGGCGACATGGGCGTCGCTGTGATAGGGGGTCGGGGTGATGCGCAGCCGCTCGGCTCCCTTGGGCACGGTCGGATAGTTGATCGGCTGAATGTAGATATTGTGGCGGGTGATCAGCAGATCGCTGGCGGCCTTGCACAATTGGGCGTCGCGCACCATCACCGGCACGATATGGGACGGATTGGGCAGGACCGGCAGTCCGGCGTTCATCAGGGCGTGCTTGGTGAGCCAGGACTGGCGCTGGTGGGCCATGCGCAGCTGGGGCTGAGTCTTGGCGAGCCGCACCGCCGTGGCGGCGGCGGCGCAGACCGCTGGCGGCAGGGCCGTGCTGAAGATGAAGGCCGGCGCGAAGGAGCGCACCGCGTCGCAGATCGCGGCGTCACCCGCGATATAACCGCCGACGACGCCAAAACCTTTCGCCAGCGTGCCCTCGATGATGTCGATGCGGTGCATCTGGCCTTCGCGCTCGGCGACGCCGCCGCCGCGCGCGCCATACATGGCGACCGCATGGACCTCGTCGATATAGGTCATGGCGTTGTATTTTTCGGCGAGATCGCAGATTTCCTTGATCGGAGCGATGTCGCCGTCCATCGAGTAAAGGCTCTCGAACACGATCAGCTTGGCGCGCTCCAGCGGCTGGGCGGCGAGCAGTTCTTCGAGATGGGCGAGGTCGTTATGGCGCCAGATCTGGCGCTCGGCCTTGGACCGGCGCACGCCCTCGATCATCGAATTGTGGTTGAGGGCGTCGGACAGGATCAGGCAATTGGGCAACAGGTCGGCGATGGTCGAGATCGCCGCGAGATTGGAAACCCACCCCGAATTGAAGAGCAAAGCGGATTCCTTGCCATGCAGGTCGGCGAGTTCGGCTTCGAGCTGCACCAGAGGATGGCTGGTGCCGGAAATGTTGCGGGTGCCGCCGGCGCCGGCGCCATGCCGGGAGGCGGCGCTCTTCATCGCCGCGATCACTTCCGGGTTCACGCCCATGCCGAGATAATCGTTCGAGCACCAGATGGTGATGTCGTGCTTGGCGCCGCCGTCGTCATGCCAGATGGCGGAAGGGAACCGTTCGGCGTCGCGTTCGATGTCGGCGAAAACGCGATAGCGCTTTTCGCTCTTGAGCTTGTGGATCGCGTCCTCGAACACCTGCCGATACTGCATTTTCTCAGCCCTCATCGCTCTTGTCGCCCCGCGCGTTGTCCCGGCGCGGCGCAATCTTCTCCCCCTGCGGCGGTCTGCTATACAGGTTCTTCACCGTTTCGGCGAGCGTCTCGTTGTCGCATCCTGCCGCAAGCGCGTCCTCAAGTCCGGGACCGAGGCACCAAAACACAAGGAATGGGCGCCTTTCTTTGCGCTGGATCATTTTCGGCGCTTTTTCCGTGCTTTGCAAGCTTCACCGCTTGAACGCGGCGCAACATGTCTTGCCGCGGCGCAAACCCGCGCATGGCGGACCCGCGTTCCGCGCATGGGAAAGGATCTGGCTTCGCCTATTAGACTTGAGTATGCGATAGAAAGAAGTAGGATTGACGACTTTCCTCCGGCAGGACCTTCCCGCGCCGGTCGGGGCGCAGATTCAGGCCCAGGGTGAAAAGAGTGGAACAACAGACGACGCGTATTTTGATCGCCGACGACCATCCTCTCGTTCGCGGCGCGCTGCGCCAGGCGGTCGCCAACGCGGTCGCCGGAGCGGACATCGTCGAATGCGGCAGTCTCGACGAGACGGTCAAGGCTCTCGACGCCAACCCCGAAGTCGATCTCGTCCTGCTCGACCTCGCCATGCCCGGCGTGCGCGGCTATTCCGGCCTGATGATGCTGCGCGCGCAATATCCCAGCACGCCGGTCGTGGTCGTCTCGGCGCGCGAGGAGCGCAACGTCATCCGCCTCTGCCTCGATTTCGGCGCTTCCGGCTTCATCCCGAAAAGCACCGACATGGAGACGATGCAGTCCGCGATCCGCACGGTGCTGGCCGGCGACGTCTGGGCGCCGCCCGATGTCGATCTCAACGCCCCCATGGATCGCGAAGCCGCCGAGAACGTGCGCCGCCTAGCATCCCTCACCCCGCAGCAGGCTCGGGTGCTGATGATGCTGTCCGAGGGCCTGCTCAACAAGCAGATCGCCTATGAGCTTTCGGTGTCGGAAGCGACCGTCAAGGCCCATGTCTCGGCCATTCTGCAAAAGCTCGGGGTCGAAAGCCGGACGCAGGCGGTGATCGCGGCCGCGCGCATCGAGGCGATGACCGATCTTTCCGCCGACGCCCAGGGCGATTGATGTTCGGCCATCTGCCGGCGTCCACGCGGGATAAGCTTGTTTTAAGGGCGCGCGGGACCATTCCCGCCGCTCCGCCATTGACGAGGACCAGACCATGACCGACCAGAACGGCCCGGCGCGCCATCCGTTCGAACCCCGCCCCGCCGACCTCGCCGTCACGCGCCGCTCCCAGCCGGGCGAACTCGAACGCTTTCTCGGCGGCAAGCCGGCTTCGGTCGCGGTGCGGCTGGTGTTCCTCTCGCTGATCGTCGGCTTCTTCCTGGTCTGGCTGGACATCAGGCCGGCCGATATTTTCTTCAGCCTGAGGGTCATGGTCCTGCGGTTCTGGAACATGGGCTTCCAGGCGCTTCACGACATCGCCGCCTATGTCATGGCCGGCGCGGCCATCGTCGTCCCGGCCTGGCTCGCCCTGCGCCTGCTGACCATGCGCGGAAAGGATTGAGCTTCCGCCTTTCGCAACCGGCTCGGCGCATTGATCGGGCGCTTTAAATTTCGGTCACATGTGGCTGCTAGACAGGCCGCATGAGGATCTGCATCGTCACCGACGCCTGGCGGCCCCAGGTCAATGGCGTGGCCGGCACGCTCGCCAGCCTGATCGTGGCGGGCCAGAAACTCGGCCATGATTTCGCGGTGGTCGCGCCGGATCTTTTCCCCACCGTCGCCGCGCCGTCCTATCCGGAAATAAGGCTGGCCCTGACCCGCCCCAGGGCGGTCGGCGAAAAGATCCGCGCGCGGCGGCCCGACCATATCCATATCGCCACCGAAGGGCCGCTCGGCCTCGCGGCGCGTTTCTGGTGCGCGCGAAACGAGGAAATTTTCACCACTTCCTATCACACCCGCTTCCCCGAATATGTCGAGGCGCGCTGGCCGATTCCCGCCGCCTGGTCCTATGAGGCCCTGCGCCGATTCCACTCGGCCGGCGCCGGCCTGATGGTCGCGACCCGGACGCTCGCCGACGAGTTGGCCGCCCGCGGCTTTCCGCCGCCGATGCTGTGGCCGCGCGGGGTGGACCAGACCCTGTTCCGCCCGGTCGCGGACCTGCCGCCCGAGTTGAAAAACCTGCCGCGCCCGTTCTTCCTCTATTGCGGCCGGGTCGCGCCGGAAAAGAACATCGGGGCCTTTCTCGCCCTCGACCTGCCCGGCTCCAAGATCGTGGTCGGCGACGGGCCGTCGCGCGCCGCGCTCCAGCACCGCTTTCCCGCCGCGCATTTCGTCGGGGTCAAGGCCCGGCACGAACTGGCGCCTTTTTATTCCGCCGCCGATGTTTTCGTCTTCCCCAGCCGCACCGACACGTTCGGCAATGTGATGATCGAGGCGCTGGCCTGCGGCGCGCCGGTCGCGGCTTTTCCGGTTCCCGGCCCGATCGACGTGATCGACGACCCGCGCGTCGGCGTTCTCGACGACGACCTGCGCCTCGCCTGCCTGGCGGCGCTGAAACTTTCGCGCGACGATTGCCGGCTTCACGCCGCGCGCTACAGCTGGCCGGAAAGCGCCCGTATTTTTGTCGATAATGTGCTGCGCGCGCGGGACAAAGTTTTGACGCGGCGGGCGTCGGCCTGAGAATTCAGCTTCGGCGAAAGATCGCGCTCACGTTGTTCGCCGGCATTTCGACAACCTCGGGCGGCAAGAATCCGTTTGCGCGCCCCAGCGCCGCGACGGCGCCGAGGTCGCGCAGGCCCCATTGCGGATTTTGCCGGCGCAGCCAGGCGTCGAAGGCGAGATTGCTTTCCGCCGTCTCGACGCCCGCGCGAAGATAGGGACCGTAGAGATAAAGCACGGCCCCGGAGGGCAAAATTTCCCGCGCGTTTCGGAACAGGCCCTCGGTCGCCGAAAAGGGCGAGATGTGGGTCATGTTGATGCAGAGAATCGCATCGGCCCGCGGAAGAGGCCAGGGCGCGCGCGCCGCGTCGAGCGCCAGGGCGGGGCGGATGTTCTCAAGGCCGCTTGATGCGCTCCAGGCGTCGATGCTCGCCCGCGCCATTGGGTCGGGATCGGAGGGCTGGAACACCAGATCGGGAAAGGCGGCGGCGAAATGGGCGGCATGTTCGCCGGAGCCGCTGGCGATTTCCAGCACGAGTCCGGTCACGGGCAAGACCCGGCGCAGGACGTCGAGAATCGCCTCGCGGTTGCGGGCGACGGCGGGCGCGCGAAGACGTGAGTCGGTCATCGTTCTTTCCCAAACCATGACGCCCGGTCAGAGCCAGTCGTCGACCGCGCTTCCCACCGCCTGGTCGAGTCGCGTCATCCGGCGCGCCCGCAGATGCGCGACCAGCCCCTGCTTGATGCGATTTACGAGGCCCAGGCCCTCGTAAACCAGCGCGGAATAGAGCTGGATCAGGCTCGCCCCGGCCTCGATCTTGGTCCAGGCGGCCTCCGGCGAATCGACGCCGCCGACCCCGATCAGCGGGAACTGGCCTTCGACGCGGACAAAAGTCTGCGCCAGCATGCGGGTCGAGAGCGCGAAGAGCGGCGACCCGGACAGGCCGCCGGTCTCCTTGCGCGCCTCGTCGCGCAGAAAATCGGGGCGGGAAATGGTGGTGTTGGAGACGATCATTCCGTTGATTTTTTGCGTGCGCGCGACCCGCACCACATCGTCGAGTTCGGCCAGGGAAAGATCGGGCGCGATCTTCAGCAGCACTGGCCGGCGCGGTTCGGTCGCGGCCATGGCGTCGCGGGCGTCGAGCACGCGGGCGAGCAGGTCGTCGAGCGCGCCGGCCTGTTGCAGGTCGCGCAGGCCGGGGGTGTTGGGCGAGGAAATATTGACGGTGAAATAGGAGGCGACGTCGGCGAAGGCTTCGATCCCGGCGACATAATCGGCGGCGCGGTCGGACGAATCCTTGTTGGCGCCGATATTGACGCCGACCACGCCGCCCCGCGCGCTGCGCGCCGCGAGGCGCTGATGGGCGGCGGAATGGCCGCCATTGTTGAAGCCGAAACGGTTGATGATTCCGCGATCCTCGTGCAGGCGGAACAGGCGTGGCTGGGGATTGCCGGGCTGCGGGCGCGGCGTAAGCGTGCCGACTTCGGTAAAGCCGAACCCAAGATGCAGCAGCGCGTCGGGAACCCGGGCGTTCTTGTCGAAACCCGCCGCCATGCCGACCGGATTGGGGAAATCGAGACCGAACAGGTTCTGGCCGAGCGCGTCGTGGTCCGCCGGCAACGGCGGCAAAGGCATGCGCTCCAGCGAAAAGATCGTCAGATCATGCGCGCGCTCGGCATTCAGCGCGTGGAGAAAGGGCAGCGCGAGGGAATCGAAAAATCCGATCATTCCAGCAATCCGGCAAAATCATGCGCGCCGTCGGCGCGGCGCTGGAGAGGAAGGGCCGATCGCGCCAACGCCGTCGGCAAAGGCGCGTAAAGATGCGGAAACAGGGCGCCGCCGCGCGAGACTTCATAAACCAGTTTTTCGCCGCAATCCCTGGCCTCGACCGCAACCAGCAGCAGATCGTCCTGCCCGGCGAAATGTTTCGCCGCGGTCTCCGCCACCTGGGCGGCGGTCGAGAAATGGATGAATCCGTCGGCGAGGTCGACCGTCGAGCCTTCGAACACACCGCGCTCTTGCGCGCGCGCCCATTCGTCGGCCGCGACAATTTTGTAAACAAACGCCAAATTCCGCCCCCATTTGGCCCAAGTTACAGCATTTTTTTTGCCCTTCCGCCAGCGCCGCGCAACAGATAAGAGAAAAGCCCAGCGCCGCCTTAACCCCGGAACTTGAAGGCTTCCCGAGAGAAAATGTCCAAGACCGCGTCCGAGCTCGCCCCATTCGCCCGCAACGCCAACGCCTGGCCGTTCGAGGAGGCGAAAAAACTTGTCGCCAGGGTGGAGCGCACCGGCCAGAAACAGGTTTTGTTCGAGACCGGCTATGGCCCCTCGGGCCTGCCCCATATCGGCACCTTCGGCGAGGTCGCCCGCACCACCATGGTGCGCCACGCGTTCGAGACCCTCACCGAGGGCCGGATCGCCACGCGGCTCATCGCCTTTTCCGACGATCTCGACGGGCTGCGGAAAGTTCCCGACAATATCCCCAACAAGGAACTGGTCGCCGCCCATCTCGGCAAGCCGCTGACGAAAGTTCCCGACCCGTTCGGCGAATACAACAGCTTCGGCGAGCACAATAACGCGCGGCTGCGCGCGTTCCTCGACGCCTTCGGCTTCCAATATGAATTCGCCTCGGCGACGCATTATTACCAGTCGGGCCGTTTCGACGCGACCCTGCTGAAAATGCTGGCGCGCTACGATGCGGTCCAGAACATCATGCTGCCGTCGCTGCGCGCCGAACGCGCCTCGTCCTACGCGCCCTTCCTGCCGATCCATCCTCGCTCGGGAATTGTGATGCAGGTCCCGCTTGAAGAAATCGACTCTTCGCGCGGCTTGGTGGCCTGGCGCGATCCCGACACCGGCGAGCGTTTCGAGACCCCCGTCACCGGGGGCCATTGCAAGCTGCAATGGAAGCCGGACTGGGCGATGCGCTGGTGCGCGCTCGGCGTCGATTACGAAATGGCCGGCAAGGACCTGATCGATTCGGTGAAACTGTCCAGCGAGATCGCCCGCGCGCTCGACGGGACGCCGCCGGAAGGTTTCAACTACGAGCTGTTCCTCGACGAGAACGGCCAGAAAATTTCCAAGTCCAGGGGCAATGGTCTGACGATTCAGGAATGGCTGCGCTACGCCAGCCCGGAATCGCTCGCCTTTTTCATGTATTGGAAACCGCGCGAGGCCAAAAAACTCTATTTCGACGTGATCCCCAAAGCGGTGGACGAATATCTCGCCTTTCTCGACGCTTATCCGCGCCAGGAGTGGAAATTGCGGCTCGGCAATCCGGCCTGGCACATCCATGCCGGCGACCCGCCGCCGCCCGAATTCATCGCCCACGAGGGCGAAGCGAAAGGCAACCCCGCCGGCGAGGCGAAAAGCAGTCCCGCCGGCGAGGCGAAAAGCAGCCCCGCCGGCGAGGCGAAAAGAATGGCGATTTCCTTCGCCATGCTGCTCAATCTGGCGGCGGTCGCCAATAGCGAGGACCCTTCTGTTTTGTGGGGTTTTTTACGTCGCTATGCGCCAGGCGCCAGCCCGGAGAAATTCCCCCGGCTCGACCGCATGATCCGTTACGCCGTGGTCTATTTCCGCGATTTCGTGCGACCGAAAAAAGTCTATCGCGCCGCGGACGAGGTGGAGCGGCAGGCGCTGGAAAAACTTTCCGGGGCGCTTGCGGCCTTGCCGGCCAATCCGAGCGCCGAAGAAGTCCAGACCCTGCTCTACGACGTGGCCCGCCCGATCCCGCGCTACCAGAATTTCGCCGCCAAGGGCGCGGCGCCGGAAAAGCCCGGCGTGTCCAACGACTGGTTCTCCATGCTCTATCAGGTGCTGCTCGGCGAGGCGCGCGGGCCGCGCTTCGGCTCCTTCATCGCGCTCTACGGCGTGGACAACGCCCGGACCTTGATCGCCGACGCGCTGGCGGGGAAGTTTTTGGCGGACGCGACGAAGTGAGGCGAATCAGCGTTTTGGCTGTTTCGCGCCCGCCTCAAAACGCCAGGTCGAAATAAACGTCTTCAAAACCGATCTGGAACGCCAAAATTTTCAGCCACGGCGCATCCTTTGCCGCGACCCGCGGTTCGAATCGCCATTCGCCGTCTTCGCGAAGATAATGTTCGACGCGCCTCTGGTCGGAATAGGCCGGGACAATGTGCTGAAGCGTTGGCAAGGCCTTATAAAACATCGGTTTATCACCGCAAAAGGCGAGCGGTGAAGACTCCCTCCCCCTTGTGGGGAGGGAAATTGCGGCGTCGATTCCGTGGGAACGAAAATCGCTCCCGTCGGAAACGGTTCCGGCTTTGCCGCTATGGCGCGGACAACGCCCGCGCCTCGATCGTCGAGGCTTTCGCGGCGGACTTCCTTGCGCTTGCCGCTGCGGCAGTCGGCCGGGCGGCATGGGTCGTCTTGGTCCACACAAAAGGCCGGCGCGTCCATTCCCATAAAGCGCGCCAGGCCGCCGCGCTCAGCAGCAGCAGATAGAGCGGCGCGAGCGCGAGGAAAGGCGAGGCTTTGAGGCCGCGCCTTTTCATGCCGACGACCAGGGGCGCGATCAGCGCGGCGAGACCGAAAATCCCGACGCTCAGATTGAGTGCGGCGAAGACGAGGCGGGCGGGCGTCTCCGGCGCCAGCAGGTCGCCGAAAAACAGATCGTGGAGGAAGCGCATGGTGTAAAAGGGGCCGAACAACGGGCCGGCGATCAGGCTGGTCATGGCGCTGAGCGCCGCAAGGTTCTGGACCGCGCCGATCCTGCGGACCTTCCCGCGCGGGCGGCGCAAAAAAACCGCGAGCGTCTGCATCCAGCCTTTCATCCAGCGCGCTCTTTGCCCCAGCCAGCCGGCGATTTCGGTCGGCGCGTCCTCGAAAGTCGTCGAAGCCAGCATGCCGACGTCGTAGCCGAGCCGCGCGAAGCGCAGGCCGAGATCGGCGTCCTCGGTGACGTTCCAGGCGTCCCAGCCGACGACCCGTCGCAGGATGTCGGTGCGGAAATGATTGGAGGTGCCCCCTAACGGCACCGGCAGGCCGAGCGCGGCGAGGCCGGGATTGATCACGTCGAACAAAGCCGCATAGCCGAGGGAGAAGAAATAGGACAGCCAGGACTCATCGCCATTGTCGATGGCGAGCCGCGCCTGGAGACAGGCGAGGCGCGGGCTGGCCGCCGCGAAGGCGGCCGCCGCCGCCTGCAATTGTCCCGGCTCGGGCCGGTCCTCGGCGTCGAAGATCGTCAGCAGTTTTCCGCGCGCCAGCGGAAGAGCGACGTTCAGGGCGCGCGGCTTGGTGCGCGGCTCCCCGCGCGGCGTGACGACGATTTCGGCGTAAGGCGGCAGGCCGGCGGCGCGCAGGGCCCGCGCGGTGTCCTCGTCGTCATGCTCCAGGACGATTTTCACGTCGAGCTTGGCGGGCGGATAGTCGAGCGACCGGATCGAGCGCAGGAATTGCGCGGCGACGCCCGCTTCGCGATACATCGGCGCGACGAGCGTATAGATCGGCAGATCGCACGCGCGCAAAAACGGCGGCGGCGCGCCCGGCGGAGGGCTCGCGGCCAGCGCGGAAAGGCGCACATAGATTCCGGCGAGGAACAGCAGCGAGAGAAACAGCGAGGTGAAGGCGAGCAGTTCCTGCGACAAGGCCAGGAGGCCCGCCATCACCGTCAGGGCGAACAGCACCGTCACTCGGTTGCTCCAGCGCAATTGCGGCGCGCTGGCGCTGAGGCGCGAATCGGCGCGCGACAAGGCGAAACTGGCGTCCTCGGCCAGGGCGCGGCGGCCCGCGGCGCGAACCAGCGCGGAGAAGATTTTTGGCGCGCAAATGGCCACCCTGTCCGCGCCGCCTGCGCCAAGCGCGAGCATTTTGCGGACCTCCCCGCCGCGCGGAGCCATCAGCCAGTCGAAACTCTCGCGCCGCGGGTCGGCGCGGGCGACGCTGGCCCGCAGGGCGGCGCGGTAATCGAAGCCCGGGGCCAAAGCCGCCGCCCGCTCGACAGAGGCGCAGTTGAGGCGGCGCGCGAGCGCGCGATAGTAGAACTCCTCCTCGACGAGTCCTTCGGCGATGAGAACCTCGTCGGCGCCGACGCCCAGGGCGCGGGCGTGTCGCGTCGCGCGGCCAAGCAGGTCCGGCCCGACGCCCTCGGCGGCGAGGAAGGCGATTTCAGGCGGCCAATCGCCGACATCGGCTGCAAAACGCCGGCCAGCGCGGTATAAGGGCCCAGGATTCATGAGCGGATCGGGACGGAACGTGGCCAGACGCAGAGTTTTTATCCGCCCCTTCCGGCGCGCGGCCAGCGTTTTTTGGCTATGCCTTTGTTTTTTTTCATCCTTTCAACCTGGCAGTTGCATCGCCGGGGCAGAGGCGCCAAATTCCTCAATCTTTTTGCCGCGCCTGTTCGATCCCCACAACCGCCAGGATGCGCCGGCGACCGGCGCCGTGAAGCAGATCCGGTTCCTGACCGCCGACGATTATCCGCCCTTCGAATTTCTCAGGAACGACGGAACGCTGGCCGGCTTCAACGTCGATCTGGCGCGCGCGATCTGCGACGAGTTGAAGGCGAGTTGCACCATCCAGCCGCGCCGGTGGGACAATCTGCTCGACGCGATGAAGGAAGGAGACGGCGACGCCCTGATCGCCTCTCTCCGGGAGACTCCCGCGGCGCGGACGCGCCTGCGTTTCACCGCGTCCTATTACCTCACCCCGGCGCGATTCATGTCGCTCGCCGGCGCCGGAAAGCTGAATGTCCGGCCCGAGGCTTTGCGCGACAAGACCGTCGGCGTTGAGGCCGGCAGCGCGCATGAGGCCTATTTGAAACGTTTTTTCGCGGCGGCGACGATCAAAAGCTTTCCCAATCGCGCCGCGCTGCTGGAGGCCTTGCGCGCGAAAGAGATCGACCTCGCCTTCGGCGACGCCGTGACTTTCGCAATCTGGATGAACGATCCGCGCTTGGGCAATTGCTGCGTCTTTCAGGGCGGGCCGTTCCTCGAACCGAATTTTTTTGGCCCGGGCGTCGGCATAGGGGTGCGGGCCGAGGACGAGATTCTGCGCCAGGCGCTCAACTGGGCGCTCCAGCAACTCGACGAAAACGGCAAACTCAACGAGCTTTATCTGAAATATTTTCCGGTCGGATTTTATTGACGAAGCCCCGCCACTCCAGCCTGCCGAACAACCGATTGACGCCAGCGGAAACGGAGTCTGCGAGGATTTTGCTGGCTGATGCCCCGCCATGCCAGACGCGCTCGCGGCGCCGCCACCGCACTTTTGAGCGTTTTATTAAAATAATACCTCAGGGAAAATGCTATCTTATCAGTAATAAAGATTGATACTAGCTGGTAATACGAATAACTGTTCATAACATTTATCATATATTATTTAATTAATTGAACAGAAAGCGTTTATATATTGTTAAGCCTAATGATTCATTACGGACACCACGCCACTTTTTTGACGTAGTACTCCTCTTCCCTGAGGTCTATGCCACGTTGATGCGGAAAAAGCCGCATGGCCTTTGACTGAATGGGAGGGCGTCGAGACATACGGCGCTTGTGACAATTGCAACGGAAATCCCACCCGGCCGCCGCAACCCTCATCGCGGTTCGTGGTCCTGGATCGGACGGCGTGGTTTCCGGATCTGACGTTTGGAAAAATTGGCGGTGGAACCATGCAACTGGCGCTCGTGATCGAGGACGAACCTGAGGTTGCCGGATTCTTGACCGGCGCGTTCCGCCACCTGGGCTTCGAGGCCGTGACGGTCCAGTCGGGTGAACATGCAATGGAACTGATCGATCGCACCGGCAAGGTCGTCGTGGCCTTTGTTCATCTTTCCAACGACGAGGAACAGCACGCCATGGTCACAACGGTCGCTGAACGATGGCCGCACACCAAACTCATCGTCATGTCGTCCCGCCCGGAAGATCTGGCGCGGCTGCCACCCATCATTTTCCTCGGCAAGCCGACCAGCGCCGTGATGATCATGGCGGTCCTGAAGCGGGTGGCGCTGGAAACGGGGCCGCGGCGCGGCTTCCTCCATTGACTGATCGCCCCGGTCGTCAGAGCAGCCGCCTCAACTCCGCCGCCGAATCTTCCGCCGGGCGCTGGATGTTGAACGCGTGCAGGAACTTGCCGTCGCGGCCCATCAGATAGATGACGGCGGAATGATCCATCGAGTACCCGCCGTTCTTCTCCGGGACTTTCCGGGCATAGACGCGAAATTCCTTCATCACATTGTCGATCGCCGCGCGGTTGCCGGACAGGCCGATGACATTGGGGCCGAAACTGCCGGCGTATTGCTGCATCAGCTTGGGCGTGTCGCGCTCCGGATCGATGGTAATGAACAGGACCTTGAGCTTCGTCTCAGGCCCCAGCGCCGTCAGCATCTGCGAAATCTCCGCCAGAGTGGTCGGACAGACATCGGGGCAATGGGTATAGCCGAAGAAAACCAGAAAGGGCTCGCCGAGCATGTCGCGGTCGGTGACGGTCCTGCCGTCGCCGGTTTGCAGCGCGAAAGGCCCGCCAACCGCCGAAACCGACGCGCCCGGCTTCATCTTCGCCAACATGCCGAGACCGATCGCGGACAGCGCCAATGCGGCGGCGAAAGCCGCCAGCAGCAGAAGGAGCGGGCGCGGGGTTCGAGGTGGAGACTTTTTGCTGTTTGAAGCCATGACCTTGCAAGCGGACGAGGGGAAAGACAGGTTCGCGCGGCGAACAACCCCTTCTATACAGCAATTATGAGGCGGGCGCCTCGGGATCGGGAATGCGGAACCAGGCGAGATAAAGGGCAGGCAGGAACAGAAGCGTCAGCACCGTGCCGACGACGATGCCGCCCATCATCGCATAAGCCATCGGCCCCCAGAAGATCTCGCGCGAGATCGGGATCAGCGCCAAAGTCGCGGCGGCGGCGGTCAGCAGGATCGGCCGCATGCGATTCCGGGTCGCCGCGCGCACCGCCTCGAAAGGCGCGACGCCCTCTTTCCGCAAGGCGTCGATCTGCACGATCAGGATCACCGAATTGCGGATGAGAATGCCGATCAGCGCGAGAACGCCGAGCGTGGCGACGAAACCCATCGGCGCGTTGCTCGACAGGAGCGCGATCACCACGCCGATCAAGGCGAGCGGCGCGACGGCGAACACCAGGACCAGCTTGCTGAACGATTGCAACTGGATCATCAGGATCGTCGCCATGATGAACAGCATCAGCGGCATGACGGCGTTGATCGGCCCCTGCGCCTTGGCGCTCTCCTCGACCGCGCCGCCGACCTCGACCTTGTATTCCTGCGGCAGGGCGTCGGCAAAGGTTTTCACCCTGGGCGCCAGCTCATCCACCACCGTCGCGGGCTGGACGTCGTCGGTGACCGCGACCTTGAGGGTGATGGTCGGCAGGCGCGAACGCCGCCAGATCGTCGGCTGCTCGAGCCCGTAAGAGAAACTGGCGACCGCCGCCAAAGGCGCGGACTGGCCGTTGGCCGCCGGCAATTGCAGGTTCTGCAAGGTCTCGACCGACCCGCGCTCCCGGCCGCGCGCCCGGGCGATGACATCGACGAGATAGATGTCGTCGCGCAGCTGGGTGACGTCGACGCCATTGATCACGCCGCTGATGGTCGCGGCGATGTCCTGCGAGGACACGCCCAGCGTCCGCGCCTTGTCTTGCAGAACATTGACGCGGACCATGCGCGCCGGCTCCATCCAGTCGAAGGTCACGTCGCCGAGATGGCGGTTCTTCGCCACGATATTGCCGAGCGCCTGGGCGTAGTCGCGCACCTTGCCGATTTCCGGACCGCTGACGCGATATTGCACCGGGCGGCCGACCGGCGGGCCGATGTCGAGCAGATGGACGAAGGCGTCCGTGCCGGGGAAGGTCTTCCGCAGCCAGTCGTGATATTTTGCGCGCAAGCGGTCGCGGGCGGCGATGCTTCTGGTCAGGATCACCATCTGGCCGAAGGCGATATTGGCCGGCTGCACGTCGAAGGACAGGACGAAACGCCGGGCGCCCTCGCCCACATAAGTGGACCAGTGATCGACATCCGGCTCATGGCCGAGCATTTCGCGTTCGAATCGCGCCATCTGGTCGTTGGTGTCCTGAATCGAGGCGTTCTGAGGCAGGTTCCAGTCGATGATCAGCTCCAGGCGGTCGGAGCTGGGAAAGAATTGCTGCTGGACCAAAGCCATGCCCCCGACGGCCAGAACGAAGGCGCCCAGCGTCGCGCCGATGGTCAGCCAGCGGCGCGCCATGCAGAAGTCCAGCGCGCGGTCGAAGGCGCGGGCGAACCAGGATTTGCCGGTCTCGTGATGGCCTTTCATCGCCGCGGGCAGCAATGCGACGCCGAGGAGCGGCGTGAACAGCACCGCGACGATCCAGGAGACCACCAGCGACACCGCGATGACGACGAAGAGCGTGAAGGTGAATTCGCCCGCCGCGCTGTTGTTGAGCCCGACCGGGATGAAACCGGCGACGGTCACCAATGTGCCGGTCAGCATGGGAAAGGCGGTGCTGGTATAGACATGGGTCGCCGCCTTGCGCAGGCCGTCGCCCGCCTCGAGCCGCGCCACCATCATCTCCACCGCGATCATGGCGTCGTCCACCAGCAGGCCGAGCGAGATGATCAGCGCGCCGAGCGAGATGCGCTGGAGCGAAATGTCGGTCATGCGCATGACCAGGAAGGTGATCGCCAGCACCAGGGGAATGGCGATGGCGACGACGAGCCCAGCGCGCCAGCCAAGACTGATGAAGCTGATGCCGAGCACGATGAAAATCGCCGCGAACAGGCCGCGGGTGAATCCAGACACCGCCTCGTCCACGACCGCCGGCTGATCGGACACGCGAGAGATGTCGACGCCGATCGGCAGTTCGTTCTTGAGCCGCGCGACCTTCCTGTCGAGCGCCGCGCCGAATTCGAGCAGATTGGCGCCCTGTTTCATGCCGATGGCGAGGCCGATCGCCGGCTGGCCGTCATAGCGGAAGAGCTTGGTCGGCGGATCGACATAGCCGCGCCGGATCCTGGCGACGTCGGTCAGCGGAAAGAAGCGGTCGTTGACGCGCAGGTTGATCGCGCGCAGGGACTCCTCGGACGAGAACGCGCCGCTGACGCGAATGGCGATGCGCTCCGGCCCCGCCTGCACGAAGCCCGAGGGCGTCACCGCGTTCTGCGCCGCGAGCGTGTTGATCACCGACTGCAGATCGAGGCCGAGCGCGGCCAGTTGCCGGGTCGAGAATTCGAGATAGATCGCCTCGTCCTGTTCGCCGACCAGATCGACGCGCCCGACATTCGGCGTGGTGAGGATCTGCGAGCGCGCGAATTCGACCTGATCGCGCAATTGCCGCAAGGTCAGGCCGTCGCCGGTGAAGGCGTAGATATTGCCGAACACGTCGCCGAAGCGGTCGTTGAAGAAAGGCCCCTGGACGCCTGAAGGAAACTGGCTCCTGATGTCCGCGATCATGTTGCGCACGCGGGTCCAGGTCGGCTCGACGTCCTTTGCGCGGGTGGTCGGCAGCAGATTGACGAAAACGGTGGTCTGGCCGGCGGTGGTGATCGACTTGGTGTAATCGAGCGATTCCAGCTCTTCGAGCTTGCGCTCGATCCGCTCGGTGACCTGGAGCGTCGTCTCCCGCGCGGTGGCGCCGGGCCAGTTGGCCTGGATCACCATGGTCTTGATGGTGAAATTCGGATCTTCCTCGCGGCCGAGCCGGATGTAGGAAAAAACGCCCGCCAGCAGGAAGACGATCATGAAATACCAGACGAGCGAGCGGCGATCGAGCGCCCAGTCCGAAAGGTTGAACCTTTTCACGGCGCCTCGCTCCCGTAAATTCGCACCTCTTCGCCCGGTTTGAGGCGATGGACGCCCGCCGTGACGATGCGCTCGCCGGCTTTCAGCCCGGCGCGCACGATCCAACGCTCAGGCGTGCGGTCAGGCGTGATGTCGACGTCGCGCAAGGCGACGCGCGCGCTCGCGGGATCGACCACGAAAACCTGCGCGCGGCCGCCGTCGCGCAGCACGGAAGATTCGGGAATTCGGATCGTGGCGTTCGCGCCCGTCGCGGGCCGCGCGAAAATCGTGGCGCCGATGCGGAAGGACCCCGGCGGATTGTCCAGCGCGATCTTCACCCGCCGGGTGCGGGTCACGAGGTCCGATTCCGGCGCGATTTCGCGCACCGTTCCGACGACCTTCCGGGCCGGATCGATCTGCAGCGCGATGTCGAAATCCTGCCCCGGACGCAGGGCGTCGATGATTTTCTCGGGCGCGTCGATCACCGCGTCGCGCCGGGTCGGCTCGGCGATCGCGAGAATCGGCTGGCCGGGCGAAACCGTCTGGCCGACCTCGGCGTAGGTCGCGGTGACGATGCCCGAATAATCCGCCTTCAGCACCGCATAGGAGAGCTGCTCCCGCGCCTTGGCGAGATTGGCCTCGGCCTGTTCCATATTGGCCTGCGCCGCCGCGCGCTCCTGCTCGGCATTGTCGAAGGCCGCCTGCGAGGCCGTCTTTTTTTCCAGCAACGCGGCCTGGCGGGTCTCCGTCGCGGCGGCGTTGTCGAACTGGGCGCGGGCGCTGGCCAGGTTGGCCGTGGCCGTGCGCGCCGCCATTTCCAACGCCAGAGGATCGATCGCGGCGAGAGTCGCGCCCTTTTCCACCCGGTCGCCGGCGTTGACCGGGCGGGAGATCATGCGGCCGATCACGCGGAAGCCGACCGGGGTCTGGACCCGCGGCTGAACCGTTCCGGAGAAAACCATGTCCAGCGCGGCGCCGGGCTCGACCAGCATGGTGAAGGCGGGACGCGGCGGCGGCGGCGGCTCCTGCTCCTTCTTGCAGCCGGAGAACGCCGCGACCGAAGCCAGCATCAGAACCGGCCCAAGGCGAACGCGGCGCTTCATGGCGCGCCCTCCTCGCGCGGGGCCACGACCTGACCCTCGCGCAAAAATTTGCCGCCCTCGACCACGACGCTTTCTCCCGGTCTGAGCCCGTCGCCGAGGACGATTTGCTCCTTGGCGTAGAGCGCGATGGTCACCGGGCGCAGATGGGCGGCGTGGTCGGCGGAATCGACCACCCACAGCGCCGGCTTGCCGTCCCTGGCGCTCAGGGCGGTCCAGGGCAGGACGACAACATTGTCGAGCCGCAGCCGCCCGCTGCCGGTCACCGCCGCGCCGAGCGGCAGAGCGGGTCCGTTCGGATCGATCTGGACCTTGACCTGAACCGTGCCTGTCCGGACGTCAACCACGGGCGACACCTCGCGCACCCTGCCCGTGGTCTTGACCGAAGGATCGCTGACCAGAGAGAGGGCGATGACAGGCGAACTGAGCTTCCGCGTGAAGGCGGATTCATAGAGGGCGAAAACCGCGTCGCGCGGCCCGTCCTGGGCCAGGGTGAAAGCCGTTTGCGCCGCCTGCGCCACCTGCCCCACCTCGATGTTGCGCGCGGTGATCATGCCCGGATGACCGGCGCGCAGCTCGGTATAGGACTGGGACTCCTTGGCCATGGCGACCTGGGCCTGGGCGGCGTCGAGCGAACCGGCCGCCGTGCGCCGGGCGCGCTGGGCGAGATCGAAGGCGGCTTTCGTGGCGTAGCCGTTGGCGAGCAGGGTTTTCTGGCGAGCAAAGGCGGCGTCGGCCTGTCGCATCGTCGCCTGGGCGCCCTCCAGCCCGGCTTGAGCCGCCCTGAGGTCGGCCTGCTGCTCGGTCGGGTCGAGCCGGGCGAGCAGGCTGTCCGCTGTCACATGCTGGCCGACGTCGGCGTTGCGCTCGATCACCCGTCCGCTGATGCGGAAGGACAAATCGCTTTGCACCTGCGCCCGCACCGTTCCGGTCAAGGTGACGAGGCTTTCATAGGATTGCGGCTCCGCCTTCTGCGTCACCACCGCAAAGGGCGGCCGCTCCGCGCGGGGCGCTCCCTTGCCGCAGGCGGCGAGCGCGAGAGCCGTCAGCAAGGGGGCGATGACACGCAGTCCGGCCGGCATGAGGGCTCCTTGCGGCCCGACGAAAATTTTGGGCTTTATTCGTGGCGAGAGAAATATTATTGACTGACCGGGAAGTCAATAAGTCCAAAAGTCGGGGAAGCGGGGCGATGAAAACACGGGCGCGCCGCAAGGCCGAGCGGCCGGGCGAAATTCTCCAAGCGGCGTTCGACGCCTTCGCCGAGCGCGGCTTCGCCGCGACGCGGATGGAAGACGTCGCGGCCCGCGCCGGCGTGACCAAGGGCGCGATTTATTTCTATTTCGAGACCAAGGAGCGCCTGTTCGAGGAGACCGTCTCCCACTATTCCCAGAACATGCTGGCCGACGCGGGCGCCATGCTGGCCTCGGCCGAAGGCGGCTGCGCGGAAAGGCTGCGCGCCCTGCTGCTGCATATTTACGGCCGCTGCGCCCAGGATCGTTACGGTCGCGCCCTGATCGGGCTCATGGTTTCCGACGGCAGGAATTTTCCGCGATTGGTCGAGCGCCATCGCCGCGATTTTTTCGCGCCCGCCATGGGCATGGTCTCGGACCTGCTCGCCGCCGGCGCCGCGAGTGGGGATTTCCGCCCGGAAATCGTGGCGCATGGCGCGGAGATCGCGGTGGCGCCCTCGGTTTTCCTCAGCCTGATGCGCCTGATCTTCGGCGCAAGCCTCGCCCTGGACGAAGAAGCCTATATCGCCTGCCATATCGACCTGTTGCTCCAGGGCCTGCTGACGACAAAGGGGCGCAAGAACTTGTCGTCGCGAAAGGCTTGCGGCGAGGGCCGCGCCCCGATATAGAACGAATCCTTGCCGCGGCTCCCTTCGTCTAGCGGTCCAGGACGTCGCCCTCTCACGGCGAAAACAGGGGTTCGAGTCCCCTAGGGAGCGCCA
>JAJYCZ010000177.1 GCA_021777915.1 Pseudomonadota bacterium
CAAGTTGCGCGGAAAATCGAGCCGTTACTCAAGCCCGCCGCCCGATTGTTGACACCTTGCGAGGTTTTGTCGCAAAAAGCGGCGCTGCCTTGGCGGCTCGTCAGTCGCTCCTTCGGAAGCGCGCGCTGATCGCGGAGAACCAGGCGAGCGGACCTCGCGACGGCGGGCTGAGTCAGATCTGAAACGGCGCGCCGGCGCGCCGCCTGAATTGCAGATTCTGGAGACGGAAATCAAGGGCGAGGCGCATACATGCTTTGGATAAGTGGGCCGCCGAGGTCGGGCACGACAATGCTCAATGTCATGCTATCGGGGGATGGGTATCTGCCAGAATGTTCAATTATAACTGAATTTGTAAAATTATACCACACTTGCAAATACGACAATGACCAGAGATACAAGACGTTCCTCGGAGAGAACAATCAACTGAAAGAAAACTTCTCGGCAATTTTGAATATTTCATTGAAGGAAACACCTAAGTATGCCGTTCTTAAAGATCCTAATCTGTGTTTGTATTTAGACGATTGGCGCGAGTTGTTTCCAGATGACCGGATGGTGATGATCGTTCGCGATCCGCGCGACGTCGTGGGCTCCATGCTGCAAGTTCTTCGCCGAACGAAGCCGCGGGCCAGCGTGCGAAAAGCCATGAGGGCCGTCGCCCCGCACCTGCTTGCGATCGGTCGCGCCAGCCAAACCGACGATAAACTGCTGATTGTCCGCTACGAAGACGTTGTGGCGCAAAAACATGAAACGATAAGCTTGCTCAGCAAGTTTACGGGGATAGACCTGGCGCAACGGCGCGAGAGCGCCTATCAGTTCGACAATGCCAACCCGTTTTACTCTGAGCTGTACGGGAAGCGTGTTACTGACGAGCGGGTTGGTGCTTACGCCGCCCAGTTGTCCACGGCCGAAGAATGCGCGGTCCTGTACAGGTTTTCCGATTTTCTAGATCGCTATTTCCCGGACGCCCAACTGTCGGGCTGGAGGGTTCCGTTCGTGTTCAGCCTGATGAAAAGATGGCGCCGGGCGCGAGGAATAGGCTGACAGAGTCGCTCGCGTGAACGGCCCCGAACCAACTTCGCAAACCCAGGGAATGAACATGCGGGATATCGACGCCTATGCGAATGCCTACAGCGCAGACTATGGCTTTGAGTCCGTCATGGTGCATTACCGTCGTCGACAGATATTGGACACTCTGCGCGCCTATCGTCCAAACACGGTCGTCGAAGTCGGTTGCGGTTCCGAATTTCTCTACAAGCATTATATCGCGCAGAATGGCGTCGCCGAACGTTGGATCATCGTCGAGCCATCGGTCAATTTCGCCGAGGGCGCGCGGGCGGCGAATATGCCGAACGCTGTCATATTGCAGATGGGAATTGAGGAGGCCGCCACATCAATTGCCGCTCTGCTCGGCGGGCCGCCGGACCAGGTGATCTGTTCCAGCCTGCTGCATGAAGTGGCTGACGCCGATAGAGTCGTCGCCTGCATCGCCGGGCTGTTGGGATCCAGCGGCAGACTGCATGTTAATGTTCCTAATGCAGGCAGCATGCATCGGCGACTGGCTGTCGCGATGGGACTCATTAAGGATGCGTCTGAACTTAGCGCGCGAAACCAATCGCTTCAGCAACATAATGTATTCACGATAGATACGCTGAAATCACTGCTTGATCGTCACCAATTGGTTCCAGACGATATGGACGGCTATTTAATCAAACCGTTTACCCATAAACAAATGGAAGATATATGCGTCATCCTTGGAACGGATGAGCAATCCGTTCTTGACGGGCTCAACAAGCTGGGGCGCGCCTATCCTGAGTGGGCGAGCGAGATATATATTAACGCGAAACGTAAGTTGACTTGATATGCATAATTCGCCTCGCTGAAGGCAAATAG
This sequence comes from Pseudomonadota bacterium, assembly GCA_021777915.1. GTDB lineage: Bacteria > Pseudomonadota > Alphaproteobacteria > Rhizobiales > Beijerinckiaceae > Rhodoblastus. Next base: position 1,891 of record JAJYCZ010000177.1, read on the forward strand.
CATTTCAGACTTCGCTACGAAGGCTGCGACTAAATGGAACTAAAACAATTTCCGGGCAAAAGGCGAGCGGCGAGGACTCCCTCCCCCTTGTGGGCAGGGGAATCGCAGATGAGTATAAGATTGACCCGCTGAATGTAAAAAAGGATTCATGAGGAGTCTTCTCGATTCGGGGAGGCTTCCGAGCAAGCTCTGATCACGATTTTCCGCGAGTTTCGCGATCCGCGCGACATGAATGCGCGGCATGATTGCGCGTCGATGTTGTTCATTGCGCTGATGGCTACATTGTGCGGGGCGAAGAGTTGCGTCGACATCGCGGATTTCGCCCCCGCCAACGAGCGCGATCTGGCGGAGATCGTCGATCTGCCGCATGGCGCGCCATCGCACGACAATTTCTCGCGGCTATTCCGGCTGCTCGACCCGGAGGAAATGACCAAAGCCGTCGCGGCGTTCGCCAAGGCGCTCCGCGAGGCGCTCGGGCTCGGTCCCGCCACGGACCTCGTCGCCGTCGGCGCCGGCGCGCGCGGCGCCGATGGCGACGAGGTCAAGACGACGCTCGAAGCCCTGAAACGCCTGGATTTGAAAGGCTGCGTCGTCACGGCGGACGCCTTGCATCGCCATCCGAAAATGGCCGAGGCGGTGCGCGAGCGCGGCGGTCATTACGCGCTCAAGCTGAAGGGCGACAACGGCCCGCTGCACGCGCGCGGCGGCGGGGCCTTTCACGCAAAGAGCGAGAACGGCCATGACCGAGTTCGGGATGGCGCCCGACTATCTCCTCGAAGATCGCAATTGGCCGCGGGCCCGGCGCCGCCGCCAGCATCGGCACGACCTCCTGCTCGAAAACGGCGCTCAGCCGATCATGACGCCGCCGTTCCCGTGGCTCTTTCTTTGCTGACGGCAGGCGGGGGTCTTGTTCGATGCGATAGGCAGTGGCCGCGCTGAACGACGCCTTGGCCTGCTTTGCCGGCATCTGGACGAACTGGACATCAGTCCGGAAGGCCAAAGAGGGAGAGGTCACTAGCGACATACAGGAGGTTGATGTCTGGTTGAACGCGCCGACGCCGGCAGCGTTGGAACTGCGAATACCGTTGGCGGGTGCGAAACTGGGGATCGTGGCGAAGGGCGAGCGGACGGACGCGGGCTAAGACCGGCCAGCGCTATCACGCCCTTCCAGCCGCACGCCGCTCACTCATGTTCGCGCATCGCATCTCATGCAGGAAGTGGGGCCCGGAGGGGGCCGATGACAATCTTCCAAAGAATGCCTAATGTTTTCAAATCATTGCAGATTTTCTTGGTGGAGCTGAGGGGATTCGAACCCCTGACCTCTGCAGTGCGATTGCAGCGCTCTCCCATCTGAGCTACAGCCCCGCTCCGGAGCGGGTGTTTAGGGCTCGCGCGCTTTCCTGTCAATCGCAACGCGCATCCTTCGCCGGAAAACTTGTTCCGGCGCGCGTAAGGGCCTAAAAGGCGGCGTTCCCGCCGGTTCGTCCCTCTGGCCCGGAGTCGCAATGTCCGCCGCAGCTTTCCTTCTTCCCGTATTCCGGATCGTCGATTTGGCCATCAATCTTTATTGGTGGATCATCATCGTCATGGCCGTCATGTCCTGGCTGCTCGCCTTCGACGTCATCAACATGCGCAACGATTTCGTCCGCTCGGTTTGGAACGGCGTCAACGCCCTGACCGAACCGGCGCTCAGGCCGATCCGCCGCTTCCTGCCGCCGATCGGCGGCATGGACATTTCCCCGATCGTCCTGCTGCTGCTGCTGTCCTTCATCCAGATGGAGCTGGACCAGCTGGCGCGGACGCTGATCATGTCCTCGATGTGAACGTGCCCCGCTTTTTCGCGCCGCGCGCCGGCGGGATCGAGCTTCATGTCCGGCTGACGCCGAAATCCTCGCGCGAGGCGCTGGACGGACCCGAGATTCGCGACGACGGCGCCTGCGTCCTGAAGGCGCGGGTGCGCGCCGTCCCCGAAGACGGCAAGGCCAATGCCGCTCTCATCGCGCTGCTCGCCGAACAGCTCAAAATTCCGGCCTCGCGCATAAGCCTCGCCTCGGGCGCGACCGCGCGGCAGAAGACGTTTTTTATCGAAGGCGACGCGGAGGCTCTGGCGGGGCGAATCGCGGCCTTGTTCCCGTAAGGCGCCGTGGCCCGATAGGCCGTAGGGCGCATTGCCAAGGCGCGGCGCCTTGGCCTAGAGCGGATGGCGGACGCGTCCGGACGGCGCCCCGCCCTGACCCTCCCCACGAGGGGGGAGGCGTCGAGACCAGATGTTCCGGGGCCATTTCCGAGGCGGACGAATTCGAAAAACGCGGGGCGAAGATGAGCAAGACCAATTCCGGCAATTTCTTCGAGGATTTCCAGCTCGGCCAGGTGATCGTCCATGCGACGCCGCGCACCGTGACCACCGGCGATGTCGCGCTTTACACCGCGCTCTACGGCGGCCGTTTCGCCGTCCAGTCGTCGGACGCCTTCGCCCATGCGATCGGCTACCCCCGCAGCCCCGTGGACGATCTTCTGGTGTTCCATATCGTCTTCGGCAAGACGGTCCCGGACATTTCGCTGAACGCCGTGGCCAATCTGGGCTATGCCGATTGCCGCTTCCTGGTTCCGGTCTATCCCGGCGACACCCTGACAGCGACGTCGGAAGTCATCGGCGTCAAGGAAAATTCCAACGGCCAGACCGGCGTGGTCTATGTCCGCTCGCGCGGCTTCAACCAGCATGGCGACGCGGTGCTCGAATATGTGCGTTGGGTCATGGTGCGCAAGCGCGACCCCAAATCGCCGGCGCCGGTCGAAGTCACGCCGCAACTGCCGCGCGCGCTGGCGCCCGACCAGCTCGGCGACGCGCTGCCGGTGATCGAGCGCCGCAAATATGACGTCGCGCTTGCCGGCTCGCCTCATCGCTGGGGCGATTATCTGCCGGGCGAGAAGATCGACCATGTGGACGGCATGACGGTCGAGGAGGCGGAGCACCAGCTCGCCACCCGGCTGTTCCAGAACACCGCCAAGGTTCACTTCAACCAGTTCACCGAAGGCCAGGGCCGGTTCGGCCGCCGCCTGATCTATGGCGGCCATGTCATTTCGCTCGCCCGCGGCCTGACTTTCAACGGCCTCGCCAACGCCTTCCATATCGCGGCGATCAATGGCGGGCGCCATGTCAGCCCGCTTTTCGCCGGCCTGACCGTCTTCGCCTGGACCGAGGTGCTGGAGCGCGCCGAAATCCAGGGCCGCGACGATGTGGGGGCCTTGCGCCTGCGCACCGTCGCGACCAAGGACCAGCCCTGCGCCGCGCATCCTTACAGGCAGAACGAGGGCTATGATCCGAGCGTCATCCTCGACCTCGATTACTGGGCCCTGATCCCGCGCTGACGGACGCGAAAGAAAGGCCCCCGCGTCGGCGACGCGGGGGCCTTTTCCTGTTCAAAAGCGCCGGCCTTATTCGCCGGCGGTCAGATAGACCAGGAACACCAGCATCGCGCCGGCGAGAGCGATGGCCAGCGCGCCAACGCCCGCCATGCCGTAAGTCGCGCCCAGCCCGACCGCGGTCGCGACGACCAGCGACGCGATGAGGATGAATCCTTTCAGAGCGGCGGCTTCGTCGGAATTCGTGGCGTGGTGGCTGGCTGGGACTTCGCCCGCCGAAGCGTCGGCAATGTAAGCGTCGCTGCTCATGACTTCCTCTCTCTGGGCCTGTGGCCAAACTGACAAGGGACGAATCGCCGCGCGTTCAAGAGATGCGACGACTTTTCGCGGGCGCGATTTTTAGTTGCGCGCTCATGGCGCCCTGCCCCGCAGGCGCGCCTATACTACGGATTTGCGACAAAAAAAAGCGCCATTCGGCAATTTTCCGCCGTCACGGAAATATTTCGCGCGCGCTTTGCAATGACCTGGATCAATTTTTTTTGAGCGCCTGTCGAAGAAACGTCGAAGCCGCGCTCTCAAGCGCCATTGCGTTTGAGGAAATTCCACACCTTGCGCGCGGCGTCGAAATCGCGCCCCTCATCCACGGGCGCGACTGGCGCATGCGCCGGCTTCTGCGCCGGGCCGCGCGGCGAGGCGAACCCGATTCGCAACTCCTCGACCGGCGCCTTGCAGCCGGTATAGGAGAGGACCGCGCCCCGGACATGGATCGCGCCGCGGGAATCGTGTTCGGTCAGCGGCCATTCCTCCCGCTTGGGACCGCATCCCGCTTGAGTCGCGAAAAGCGACAGTGTGGTTTCGGCGGGAAGGGCCTGGAAGGTGGCGCCGCCGATCGTGGCCTGACCGCCCTGGAACGGAATGTTCCGATTGCCAAGACTGTTAACCGCGATGAATGCCATCGGATTGAAGGCGCATTGCGCGAGGTCCGCCGGCATGGCGGCGCCGAGCGTCGCCATGCCGGCGATCGGGCGTCCGAGGCCAGCGCAGGCCGCGCGATAGGCGAACACGCCGCCCGACGATTCGCCAACCAGGAAAATCTTGCGCGGATCGCCGACTCCCGCGCCGACGAACCGATTGATCAGATCGCGCAGGAAGGTGGTTTCGCGGTCGGCGCTCGGTCCGGCGGCGACCGGCCAGCCGGCGGCCAAAGGCTCGGGATAGATGAACACCGGCTTGCGCGATTCGACGATTTCCTGAAAGGCGAGGCGACGGCGTTTCGGGCTGGGAACGCTCCTCGGCCGCAGGACGATGACCAGCGGCCTGCGGCGCAGTTTCAAAGCCTCATGCTGGATGATGAGGGCGGAGCGGTTGTCGCCGCCCGATTTCATATAGAGCCGGGCCGCGGCCGACGCCTCGGCGGGCACGAGACAGGCGGCGAAGCCGAAGGCGATCAGGCCGGCCAGAGCGGCGGCGAAAGCCCGGGCGCCCCGGCGAACCGGCGCCCGCCTCGATCCGAAAGCCACGCCGGCGCGAGCGTTCAAGCCGAATGACAACATCTGATCGCCTCCAACCGCCCCAGCTTTGGCTGCTTTGCATTGCGAAAGCAAGACACGAGCCCGACTTTGGGGCGATTTCCCGC
>JAJYCZ010000178.1 GCA_021777915.1 Pseudomonadota bacterium
TGGCCTTGGCCATGGCGTCCTTGTCGGCGGCGAGCACGGTCGCCGCCGTCGGCTGACGGTGCATGGTGGCGAAGTCTCCCTCCTTCATGTCCTCGACGGGCTGGCCGCCGGCCTGCGCCTGGTCGATCAGGGCCTGAAGGCGCGCGATTTCGCCTTGGCAGGTCCGGCCCTGCGCCAAGGCGGCGCCCGGGGCGCACAAAATGATGAAAACGGAACAAGCGATCAGGACACGCGGCATTTATCATCCCCCCTGCGGCGATTCTTTTTGCAAGCCTGCGCGCGGCGCGCGGCGCCTCTCATATCGCAACAACGTTTTCCGGGTAAAGGCGTTGCATTTCCGCTATGTCGTCCAGTCCGGGCAGACCGGATTCATTGCCCAGATGCTGGACCTTGAAGGCGGAGGCCGCGCGGGCGAAATCGAAATGGTCGGCCCAGCGCGCGGTGCGGTTGCGCAGGAAGGACGCGAGATAGGCGCCGTGAAACACGTCGCCGGCGCCGGAGGTGTCGATGACTTTTTCGGAAGGCACGCGCAGCGCCGGCATGCGCGAGATCAACCCGTCCTCGTCGCTCCACAGCAGGCCGCGCTCGCCCTCGGTGACGGCGGCGATCTTGACCCCGCGCGAGGCGAGATAGCCCAAGGTCTCGAGCGGGGTCAGCTTGAGCTGGGCGCAAAAGGCTTCCGCCACCACCGCGATGTCGATGTTATGGAGAACCTCCTCGGTATTGGCGCGGATCGCGCCGCCGTCGAGCGAGGTCAGAAGGCCCTTTTCACGGAAGACCTTGGCGTAATAGAGGGCGGCGTCGGCCTGATGCCCGTCGAGATGCAACGCCTGGTAGCTCGACACGTCGAGCTTCATGAAGGGGCGCAGATAGACCGAATCGCGGGCGCGGAGAATCGCGCGCTTGTGGGCGTGGGGCAGGACGAAGGAGAGCGAGGAGCGCGCCACCTTGCGCGGATAGATCGACACGCCATATTTATGCGCCATCTCCCAGAACATCTGGCCGAGCCAGTCGTCGGACATGGTGGTGAGGAGATCGGTCTGGACGCCGAGCCTTGAACAGACGAAGGCGGCGGTGACGGCATTGCCGCCGAAGGAGACGGCGTAATCCTTCGCCACGGCTTTTTCGTCGCCGGTGGGCATGCTGTCGGCGACCATGGTCACGTCGATATAGGAATGTCCGACGAAAAGGGCTGTCACGGCAATCTCGCGAGTCGGGTTGGCTTTCGCGCCGATTAAATTACAAAATCACCCGCCTGTCTGCCGGCCTTTTTCCGGCGCGCGGCGCCCAAGAAATCTGGACTCCATCGAAAGCCCACAATGACCCAGCCCGATCCCCCGCTCGTCTCTCTCGTCTCGCGCGCCGCCGCAACGCCGGTTTCATCCGTGTTGATCGACCCTCGGTCGCCACGCGCCATGACCGGCGAGGCGATTCCGGAGGAAATCCTTTTCTCCATGTTCGAGGCCGCGCGCCATGCCCCGTCGAGCCATAATTCGCAGCCCTGGCGCTTCGCCTACGCCAGGCGCGGCGAGCCGGATTTCGCGATCTTTCTGGCCTGCCTGAGCGACCAGAACAGGGAATGGGCGCGCAACGCCTCGGCGCTGGTCGCCGTCGCCAGCAAAGCCGTCTATACGCGGGACGGCTCGGCGGAAAAGAATGTTTCGCGCTCGGCTTCCTTCGATGCCGGCGCGGCCTGGGCGTGCCTCGCCGTGCAGGCCGAACTTCTGGGCTGGACCGCGCGCCCCATGGGCGCCTTCGACGGCGATCTCGCCCGCGCCGCGACCCATGCGCCCGATTCCTTGAAAATCGAGGTCATCGTCGCCATCGGCAAGCGCGGCGACTCGTCGCCGCCGGAGCGCCAGACGTCGGAAAAGCCGAACCCGCGCAAGGCCATGGACGAGATCGTCTTCGCCGGCGGCTTTCCCGCCGATTGCTGAGAAAGGCGAGGGCTGGTCTTGGCATACAGCGTCAAGGAAATCTTCAAGACCCTCCAGGGCGAGGGCGGGCAGGCGGGGCGGGTGGCGGTTTTCTGCCGCTTCGCCGGCTGCAATCTGTGGAGCGGGCGCGAGGAGGACCGCGCCGACGCGGCCTGCGATTTCTGCGACACCGATTTCGTCGGGACGGATGGCGAGGGCGGCGGCAAATTCGCCGACGCGCCGGCGCTCGCCCGCGCCTTAAGCGAAATCTGGGGCGAGGGCAGGGAGGGCCGCTGCGTGGTCTTCACCGGGGGCGAGCCGCTGTTGCAGCTCGACGCGGCGCTGATCGAGGCGGCCAAAAGGGAGGGGTTCTTCATCGCGGTGGAAAGCAATGGCGCCCTGGCGCCGCCGGCCGGCATCGACTGGCTCTGTGTCAGCCCCAAGGCCGGCGCGGATTTTTCCGCGCGCACAGGCCAGGAGCTGAAAGTCGTTTTTCCGCAAGCCGGGCTCGATCCGCGCCAATTCGAATCGCTCGACTTCGAGCGTTTCTTCATCCAGCCGATGGACGGTCCCGGCCGCGCCCGCAACATCGAGGCGGCGATCGCCTTCTGCCTCGCCCATCCGCGCTGGCGGCTCAGCCTCCAGACCCACAAGATGATAGGGATTCCGTAAGAATCTGTGACATAAATGCAATGGCCGTGGAAAAAAGCGTTTTTGCCGCCGCGGATCGATAAGGAATTGATTTGAAACAAGGCAAGCGTCGCGCAAGATGAAAATGCTCTATTGTGTCCACGGTCCCGCTTGGGTCGTGGCGCGCGTTTTGCGGCGTTTTACGATTCGCTTTTTTCGATTCGCTCTTCTCGATCCGGTCGGGACATCGGAGGCGTTGACTTTGAAACATCGCAAATGGGCGCGTTTCGTGGGCCTGAGCGTCGCCAGCGCGGCTTCTCTGTGCCTCGGCGCCTTTCTGTCCTATGAAGCCGCCATGCAGCAGGAGCCGGCGACCCACGCCGACGCCGCTCCACTCGCGGTCGCGCGGAGTCCCGCCCCGGAAGCGCCCTCTGCGCCTTCGTCCCCCAAACTAGCCGCCCGGACGCCCGACGCGGCGCCGGAACCCAAGCCCGCGCCGGTTGTCGCGTCCGCGCCGCCGAGCGGCCCGATCCTGGCGAGCCTCGAGTCCGACGCGCCGCCGGTTTTTTCCCCGGAGACGGCGCTGAGCCTGCCAGCCGATCTGCGCAGCGACGACGCTCCCGGCTTCGTCGAGGCGGCGCTCACGCCCAGCGACGCAGCGACGCAGGCGACCGCCAATCCCGAGCCGCTCCCGTCCGAACCTGAACAGGCGGCCACGGGCGACGGCCTGTTCCATGGCAAGCCCGCGCCGCTGCCGCCGGCCCGTCCGACCTCGGTGTCCGGCGGACTGCCGCCGACGCCGCCTGTTCCGGGGCAGGGGCCCGCGCCCGTGCTTTCCGCCCCGTCCACGGCTTCGGCCCAACCCACGGCTTCAGCGCCCGCCCCGCAGCAGGCCGGGCTCTCCGGTTTCGCCGGCGCGCTGGCCGCCATCAGCTCGTCGGTGGGCGGCGCCAATGCGACTTTGTCGCCCGTCGAGACGGAGCCGGCGCCGCCGGAAGTCGCGAGCGGCGGCTTCAAGATGGGCGAGCCCGTCTATATCCGCATCTTCAAGAAGGAATCGGTGCTTGAACTGTGGATGAAGCGCGGCGAGACCTACGCGCTTTACAAGAGCTTCCCGATCTGCCGCTGGTCGGGCGGCCTCGGGCCCAAGGAGCGTTTGGCGGACTATCAGGCTCCGGAAGGCTTTTATGAAATTTCAGCCCGCCAGTTGAACCCGCATTCGCATTATCATCTGGCGCTCAATCTCGGCTATCCCAACGCCTATGACCGGCGTCATGGCGCCACCGGCGATTCGGTCATGATTCACGGCGATTGCAAATCGGTCGGCTGTTTCGCCATGACCGACGCCGGAATCGACCAGATCTACCCGATCGTCGCGGCGGCGCTGCGCGACGGCGTGCATGAGGTTCCGGTGCATATCTTCCCCTTCCGGATGACCGAACAGGCGATCGCCGGCGAAAACGCGCCGCCTTCGGCCCTGCTCTCCTTCCTCGGGCAGGGAAAAGCGCGCCCGCATCGGGACTGGTCGGGGTTCTGGCGTAACCTGAAGGAAGGTTACGACCTGTTCGAGCGCTCCCACGTCCCACCGATGGCCTATGCCTGCGGCGACCGCTACGAATTCGGCGACGCCGGCCGCGCCTGCACGCGCATCGCCGGCTGGTGAGTCCGGTTCCGCATAAAAGCCGTGGGCGCCTCGTGATACGACTTCCTGCGAGTGGCGCGGCGCGTCGTCCCCCGCTACCATCCCGGCGATCGCGAGTCGTTGCGGCCCGCGGAATGGAACTCTTGTCTTGAGGACGGCGCGATGGGAATCGTCGGCATCTGGAAAATTACCCTGCAAACGCCCTTCGGCGTCCAGACACCTTCGCTGCGGATCAACGCCGACGGCACGGGCGGCCTGATTTCACCGATCGGCGAAGCGCCCCTGCACGATCTTCAGGTCAACGAAGACAACGCCGAATTCACCGCCCATATCCCGACCCCGATGGGCAATTTCGCGATCGGCTTCAGCGTCACGGCCAATGGCGACGCGCTGTCGGGCACATTCACCTCGCCGCTCGGCGCGACGGAATTTTCCGGCGAACGCGAAGCGTGAGGGTCAGGCGCCCTCGACCTCATCGATGAATGCGGCGATCCGTTCGAGGGTCGGCGCGTCGTTCAAAAAAGGCGCGTGGCCCTGGCCGGGGACGACATGGAGCCGGCACGCAGGGAGCCGCGCCGCCATTTCGGCATGGACGTCCGCGCTGAGCAGGTCCGAACATTCGCCGCGCAAGGCGAGGACCGGGGCCGCGACACCGGCGAATTGCGGCCAGAAATCGATCGGCGGCGCGGAAGACTCGAAACTGTCGAGCGTGCGCGCCAGTTGCGGGTCGTAGGAGAGGCGCATCCGCTCCGGCGTCGCGTTCAGCGAATTCTGGGCGTAAATCCGCCAGTCGTCGTCGCTGGCGGCGGGAAAGGAACCGCCCATCGCGCTCTTGTAATGACGAATCGCGGCGTCGAGATCGCGTAGCAGCGGCAGGCGCCCGATATAGTCCTTGATCCGCGTCAGACCCACGGGTTCGAGGCGGGGCCCGATATCGCCCAGCACGATCGCCTTGACCAGTTCAGGCCGCTGGTTGGCCAGCATGACGGCGTGAAGGCCGCCGCGCGACACGCCGACGAAGATCGCCGAAGCGACGCCGAGCGCCGCCACAACCGTCTGGATATCGGCGCTTTCAGTCGGAAAATCGTAATGGGTCCAGTCGGGGTCCCAGTCGGAGCCGCCGCGCCCGCGATAATCGAGGGCGACGATTTTTCGCCCGGTCCGGGCGCCGAGGAAACGCGTCAGAACCGCGAAATCGCGGGCAGGGCGGGACAGGCCGGGCAGGCAGACCACCGGCGCGCTGTTGTTTGGAGCCGCCCCGCCGTCCAGGACCAGGGCATGGAGGTTCAGTCCGTCCCGCGCCTGGAAAAACAGGCTTTGCAACGTCCCGCTCATTCTCGCCCCTCCCGAAATATTCCGCCGGCGCGTCTCAGTCGCCGCGTTTCAGCAACCGGCTCTTCTCGCGGTTCCAGTCGCGCTGCTTCTCGGTTTCGCGCTTGTCGTGCGCCTGCTTGCCGCGCGCCAGCGCGATCTCGATTTTCGCGCGGCCCCGGTCGTTGAAATAGAGTTTCAGCGGCACGATCGTCATTCCTTCGCGCTCGACGCCGCGCGCCAGCTTGACGATTTCACGATGTTTGAGCAGGAGTTTGCGCAGCCGCTTGGGCTCGTGGTTGAAGCGGTTGCCGGCGAAATATTCGGGAATATTGGCGTTGACCAGCCAGACTTCGCCGTTCTTGTCCACGCTGGCGTAGGCTTCGGCGATCGTCGACCGACCGGTGCGCAGGCTCTTCACCTCGGTGCCGGTCAGGGCGATCCCAGCCTCGAAGCTCTCGCCGATCTCGTAATGATAGCGCGCCTTGCGGTTGTCGGCGACGATCTTGAAATTGGTTTTCGGTTTTTCCGCCACTTGACGCCGGGTCGTCCCGCTCCATGAGAGTGAGTCTTAAGAGGCGAGAACGCCCGCGTGGATCATGGCGGCGCGGATCGCTTCGCGCGTCTTGTCGGTCGAGGACACCAGGGGCAGCCGCACCTCCTCCGAGGCCTTGCCCAGAAGCGACAGCCCGCTCTTGGCCCCGGTGACGCCGGCCTCCAGGAAGGTCGCGGCGTGCAGCGGCGTGAGCTTGTCCTGAATGGCCAGGGCCGTGGCGTAATCGCCGGCCTCCGCCGCGGTCCACAGTTCGGCGCAGGGGCGGGGGGCAGCGTTGGAGACCACCGAAATGCACCCCTTCGCGCCGGCCGCGAAACAGGCAAGCGCCGTCATGTCGTCGCCGGAAAATTGCAGGAACTCGGGCCCCATCGCATGGCGCTGCATGGAAATGCGCGCGACATTGCCGGTGGCGTCCTTGACCCCGATGATGTTGCGCAATTCGCCATAGCAGCGCTTCATCGTCTCGACCGACATGTCGATCACCGAGCGCGGCGGGATGTTGTAGATCACGATCGGGACGCCGATGGCGTCGTCGATGGCCTTGAAATGCCGGAACAGGCCTTCCTGGTTGGGCTTGTTGTAATAGGGCGTCACCACCAGCACCGCGTCCGCGCCGGCCTTTTCGGCGTGGACGGCGAGATCGATCGCCTCGGCCGTATTATTCGACCCCGCGCCGGCGATCACGGGAACACGGCCCCGGGCCTCGGCGACGGCGATTTCGACCACGCGCTTGTGCTCATGGTGGGACAGGGTAGGGCTCTCGCCGGTGGTGCCGACGGGAACGAGGCCGTGGATGCCGCTCTCGATCTGCC
>JAJYCZ010000179.1 GCA_021777915.1 Pseudomonadota bacterium
GCCCCAGCAATTCCAGCGCGGCGGCGCGAAAGCCGAAGGTGTCGGGCGCGACGGCGGCGAGCTTGCGGCCTTTCAGGTCTTCGAGATGTTGCAGATCCGATCTCCGGTTGAGCGCCACGATCGTCGAGCCGACCGAACGCCTTGCGGGCGGGCCGTCGAGATCCTGTTCAGTCGCAAGCGCCAGAGCGGAATAATCGATTTTCAGTTCGAGGTAATGGCCGGGATTGGTGATGAGGAAATCAAGGCGATGCGCCGCGACGGCCGCCGTAAGGAAAGATATGCTGCCCGTCGACATGGTGAAATGGTATTCAGGCAGAGCCGCGTTGAGTTCATCGAGGGTCGGCCTCCAGGCGGCTTCGGCCTCCTCGGGCCCCATGAAAGCGAGCACGCCGACGCGCACTTCCGTGCGGTGTTCCGCGCCGGCGCAAGGCGCGATCCACAAGGCGAGAGCCGCCGCAATTCGCAGGATCGATGTCAATCGTCGAACCATGGCGCCCGGCGTCATCAGGTAGGAGACGATCGCCCGGCCACTGCGCGTTTTCAACCGGAACTCCCAGCTTTCACGGCGACGGGCAACGCAGGCCGCCACAGCGGCGCATCGCGGCGAAAAAAGATTCGGTCACATCCGCGCCGGGCCATCCGGCAAAGGCGAAATCGCCGAGCACGAAAGACGGCGTATGCGGCAGGGACAGAGCCCGCGCCCGCGCGACTTGAGCTTCGAGAATTCCTGAGATGGCGGCTCCGTCCGCTTCGCGTTTCAACGCCGCGGCGTCCAACCCCTGGCTGGCGGCGACGGCGAGCGCCTTTTCCGCGCTGGTCCGGCCCGGCGCGTCGAAATAGCCGACATGAAGACGATAGGCCGCGGCGTCGCCGTGGCTCCGCGCCGCGGCCAGAACCACGCGCGCGACGTCGATCGAGCGCTGCGAAAGGATCGGATTCTGCACAAGGCCCAGCCTGACGCCCGCGCCCGGTTGCAGCAGGACGTCGAGCTCCTGCGTTGCTGTGCGGCAATAGGGACAGCCGTAATCGAAGAACTCGTAGAGAGTCAGATCGGCCTTGGCCGGGCCGCTCATGATCACGCCGGGCAGGCCGGAAGGCGACAGCCCTGGCCCGATGCGAAAGTTGCGGACGACATCTCCGTCCCCGGTCACGATGTCGAAGAGCTGTTCAGGTTTCGTTTGCGCGTCCCGCGCCATGAAGAGAAGCGCCGCCACGCCCGCGGCCAAAGACCGGCGGTTCAGTCGCAGCGCCATCTTCTCCCTCCCTGGTCCCGGCGCCGAAGACCGGGCCTTTCGGGAGCGGTCTTCGGCGACGGCGTTCAACGCAAATAGGCTTGGCTTTCGGTCATTTTATAGGCCCAGGGCAGGTCGGCGTTCTTCCAGCCGTTGACGTCGCGATGGCCGTCCTTGTCCAGATCCCCCTCGAAACCGTCGTCCACGGAATAGACCTTGGCGAACCCGGCCTCCTGGAGAAGGTTGGCGGCGCGCGACGAGCGGTCGCCGGAACGGCACATCACGATGATGGGATCGTTCTTGGTCAGCTTCTGGCGGGCCATCAAAGCGTTGACCGCGGCGACGAAATCCGAGTTCGGCGCCATGGTGTAGCGGCCGTTCTTCTGGTCCCAGCTCGCGGGCTCGTCGATCTCCATATAGGGGATATTCATGTCGGTGACCGTCGGCGTGCCGAGGAACAGGAACTCGCCCTTCGTCCGCACATCGATGAAAACGACTTTCGCTCCGCCATCGGTTTTCATCTTGAAGGCTTCCGGGGCGGAAAGATAAAGGCCGAGCTTGGTCTGCTTGGACTCGGGCAGTTTGCCGACGTCGAGCGGTTTGTAGCTCCCCGCCAGGGCGGGAGTCAGAAACAGCGCCATAACCAGACCGAGGATCAATTTGTTCACGATGAGCCACTCCCAAAGATTTTCTCGCGGGCCTGTCGCGCTTGCGCCGCTTCGACGTCTTGCGTCGGGCCGTTTCCGCGACCGTTCGCGACGAACACGACGCGAGACCGGTTGCTTATCATAGGCAAGCGCTGAGTAACATTGCAATAAGCGATTGAAAGACTTGCCTCCCGCCCAATGTCGTCCGTGCGTCCTGCAAGGGGCGATGGGGCGGAGAGGCCGATCCCGGGACGACGTTTGCGCGCCGTGCGTCGCAGTGTCTTGAAAATCGGCGCCGAGGCGAAAGCGCTTGACGGTGATCCGCGCGGGATGATCTCGTCCGACGAGACCGGGGCGGCGGTCGCCGCGCCGAAAGAGGAATAAGGAAAATTCCACTGAAATCGCGCTGGCGCTCGCCGCGTCCTTTCGCTTCCGGCTTTCGCCAGGAGGCAAACCCTCGTTTCCGGCGTGGAAACGAGGGCTTTTTTTTTGCACGCTGGCAGAGACGGCGCGGGAGGAACCGCCCCACCGGAATCAGAACTTGAATTTCAGGCCAGTCAGGACGCCATAGTTGCGCGCGGTGTGCAGGCCGTTGAGGTTCTGATAGACCGGGACGTCGAAGGCGACGGAGGCGGTGGCGGCGGGCATGTCGAAATAACGGCCGCTGATCGACAGGCCGGGCAGAATGTCGACAAAGTCGCCGCCGAACCACAGCGGGTTCGAACAGGGGCCGTAACCGAGGATTTGCGGGTCATAGCCGTCGATATGGCCGATGACCTGGCCCATCACGCGCAGGGTCGTGCTCAAGCCCGGCAGCCAGGTATAGCCGCCCCAGCCGTCGAATTCGCTATAGGCGCCCCAGCGATAGCCCTGGGCGTTGGTGTCGAGCGCGTAGCGACCGCGGAAGGCGAGGCCCCATGACCATTTGCCCAGAACACCCGAATAGGTGATGCCGGGAAGTGCGTCGACTGTGCCTGTGCCCAGTTGCAGGGTATAAACCGCGCGCTTGGTGCCGTATTTGCCGGAGTTATTGAATCCGCCTTCGTTTTCCGTCGTGCTGCCGGTCGGGAGGAAAAAGCCGAAAAAGACGTTAATCTGGTTCATGCTGTCGTGATAAAGGCGATAAAGACCGACCAGCGCCGTGTCGCTGATGCCCTGCGTTCCCGCGTCGCTCTGGCCGAGCAGGGTTGATCCCGACATTCCCTTGTAGACATTGACGTCCTGGTTCTTGTCCAGATAGGCGCTCGCCACGGTCACCGCGAAATCCTTGGTCAGTCCGTAGGTCAAGCCAAAGCCCACGAACCCGATATTGACGGTCGCCGGGACATTGCGGACCTGCACCGGTTTCCCGACTATGGGTCCGAAAGTGGTTTTGACACTCGGATCCGTCACCGCCTGGACGGGCGACATCGATTGCGTGCCGATCAGGCTGCCGGAAAGGGCGAAATAGCCGGGATTGATACTCAGGCTGAAGACGCCCTGCTTCGGCTGATTGACGCCGTAAATGCCGAGCGGCGTCGGGGCGTTCGGACGATCGGGCGTGGAAACGCCTGGCGCGGCAGGGTCGGACTTGTCCGAGCTCTGATCGGCCGCCTGAGCGCCGCTTGCGACCAGCAGTCCGGCCATGACAGCCAGCGCGCCCGGCAATTTGCGGCGCCGCGCCTTCCACCGAATCGACATGTTTCCTCCCCCCGAATTCTTCACGTTTTTGTGAAGTTTTTAATGGGAAATGAAGTCGCCGGGCCACCTTAAGGCAAGCTTAAGGAACGCCGAGCGGCGCGATCCGTCCAGAAATATCGGCCTGTTGAAGCAAATTCGTCACAGTTGGCCGGTGTTCCGGGAAAATGTCTTGAAGAAAAGCGAAGCCTTGAATCCTGGGCGTTCGGGCCGATTGGCGAGAACCAGCTTTCCGCCAAGCCGGCTGGCGGCCAGCTTGACGATGGCGAGGCCGAGGCCGGTTCCCGTGGCGCTGCGGTGGCGGCCTCGGAAAAATCGTTCCGAGGCGCGCGGCAATTCGTCTTCCGGCATACCGGGGCCTTCGTCTTCGATCACTATGCCGCAGGGGGCGCTTTCGAGCCGCCAGCGCACCGAGCCGGAGTCCGGCACATATTGGAGCGCGTTCTCATGCAGATTGCGTAGCGCGACGGTCAGAATTTCGCGGTTGGAATTCAGGCTGACCTTGCGTAATTCCGAATCGATTTCGACCGTGGCCGCCTCGTTCCGATATTCAGCCGCGCCGACGATCTCGTCGAGCACTTCGCCGACATTGACCTCTTCGTCGCATTCGGGCGGATTGGCGGCGTCGAGTTTGGACAGGGTGAGGAGTTGCCGAATCAGCCGCGTCGTCCGATCGACGGAAACGAGAATCTGCCGGAGCGCGCCTTCCTTGACGGTCGGATCGGCGGCGGCGAGCGCGATCTGGGCGTGAGTCTTCAAGCCGGCGATCGGCGTGCGCAATTCATGGGCCGCGAAAGCGGTCAGTTCGCGGTCATGACGCAGCGCACCCTCAAGATTGGTCAGAAGGTCATTGACCGCGTCGATCAGCGGCCGCACTTCGGATGGCGCGTCGCCGGGTTCGACCCGGGTCATGTCGTCGCTCGCCCGCTCGCGCAAATGTTCGGCGAAAACGATCAAAGGCCTGAGCCCCAGCCCGAGGCTGAGCCAGACGATCAGCGCGAGAGCGGGAATCGCCAGCAAGGCGGGCACGGCGAGTCCGGCCACGAGACTCGCCGCCAGCCGCTCGCGCATGGCGGCGCTGTCGCCGACCATGACGCGAACGCCTTTCTCCTCATCGTCGATGCTGTAAACGCGCCACATCCGGCCATCGACGAGACGGTCGGCGAAACCCGAACCGGTGGCCGCCAGACGCGACCTTGGGGCGTCCCTGGAGTGCGCGATCATCCGTCCGTCCAGCGACCAGATCTGGCAGGACAATTGCCGCTCGTAAGTGGCGTTTTTCGCCGGCGCCTCCAACGAATCCACGGTGAGCGGGGCGTTGTTGGCCACCAGCGACAGCACCATGCTGGCGGCTTCGCGCAGACGATTGTCCAAAGCGTGGTCGAATTTCGGCTTGCTGCCCGCATAGACCCAGAAGATCGCCGCCATCCAGATCAGGCAGGTCGCCGTGACCAATATCAGCAGAAGACGATTGCGAAGCGAGGTCATGGCGCGCGCTTGATCCGATAGCCGAGACCGCGCACGGTTTCTATCATGTCGCGGCCGAGTTTGACGCGGATATTGTGAATGTGCACCTCCACCGCGTTGCTTTCGACTTCCTCGCCCCAGCCGTAAAGCCGATCCTCGATCCCGGCTTTCGAGCGAATCGATCCCGGTCGCTCCATCAAGATAGCGAGGACCGAAAACTCCCGCCGCGACAGCGCGACCGGTTCGCCCTTGTATGAAATGGACATGTCGGCCGGATCGAGAACAAGGCCGCCCAGCGCAAGCCGGGAGGAGGCCCGACCGGAGCGCCGACGCACGATGGCGCGAATCCGCGCCGCCAGCTCGTTGAGATCGAAAGGCTTGCCGAGATAATCGTCGGCGCCCGCGTCGAGCCCCTTGATCTTGTCCTCGACCTCGTCGAGCGCCGTGAGCACAAGCACGGGCGCGTCGTCACCCGATTGGCGCAGGTCTTTCAGCATCGCGAGGCCGCAGCCGTCCGGGAGCATCCGGTCGAGCACGATCGCGTCGAATTTCGACGCCGCAAGCGCGGCGCGCGCGTCCACGCAATTGACCACGGCGTCCACCGTAAGTCCCATGAGTTCGAGACCGGTTTTCAAGCCGTTCGACAAGACCGAGTCGTCTTCGACAATCAGAATGCGCATCGGGCCGCCTTTTTCGATTCCGATTGGCGGCGCCAGCTTAAGGTTCTCTGTAAGGTGGCGCCCGAGAATGCCGCGGGGCTCTTCAAAGCCCGAAACGATCCTCATCTCGGCGTGTCGCCTCGACCGGCCCCGGCGGGAAAGCGACCTCCTGGATCGGGCCGCGCGCGGATTCCCCGGACGTTGACCAGGCTGTGCTGGCGCCCGAAGGTGTCGCTGCGGTCGAGTCCAGTTTCTCCGAGCAGCCGAGCCTGTCGGAAAAAGCCTACACGATCATCACGCCTTGATCCAAGGACCTTTGTTGAAGCGGCCAAAAGATTGAAAAGAGAAGGCGCCAGATGCAGTTCGTCAAAAATATTCTCGCCATCGTCGGCCTCGTCGCGCTTGTGGCGGCCGCGGCGGCTTTCGTGAAGCTGGAGCCGGCGCTGTCGGGTTTCGATCCAGAAGCGCGGGCGACTTACGCCCAGATGGCCAAAGTGCTGCTGGCGACCGGCAATCCGGCCGAGGCGACGGTTTGGAAGGCGCAGGTCAAGGACGGCTTGAGTTTCGACGATGTCGATCAGTCGATCAAATCGGTCGCGACGACCATGAATATCAAAGGCGTCGGCGAATTGCCGCTGGGCGATCAGGTCGCGCTGATGAAAGGGACTCCTTGGCGAAAGCTCAAAATATATCTTTATTGCAATCCGCTGACCGCCGCGAAAATGATTGACTATTCCGACGCTTTTTCGGCTTATCTTCCATGCCGCATCGCTCTGTTGCAGGACAAGAGCGGCAAGTTGTGGATCTATACGCTTAATATGGATATGATGATCTACGGAGGCAAACCGCTGCCGCCAGAGCTGAAGGCAGAAGCCTTGCAGGTCAAGAAAATCATGAAGATGATCCTGCAACAAGGCGCCAGCGGGGACTTCTGAAGGCGTTGTCCGAGGCGGGGCGGCTTCTTTGGTTGCGATGCCGTTCGTGCGGGACCTGCCGCCTCGACGGCGGCGCGATCGCCAGGGTCTCGCCCTAATTCGGCGTCGTGACCCTGTTCCCGGCCTATGAAAAGGGCGATGATCGCCTATATGGCCTGGCTGAAGGGCGAGTAAGGGGCCGGACGGCGAGATCGTCGTCCGCGGCCTGCCCAAGCTTGACCATGCGATCAAGC
>JAJYCZ010000018.1 GCA_021777915.1 Pseudomonadota bacterium
CGCGGCTGACGCCGTCGAGCGCCGTGTTGACCATCCGGGTGACCGGCATGTCGGCGGCGTCGATGAATTGGCCCTGCCGCCGCCATTCCGCGGCCATGGCCTCGGCCAAGGCGTGAGTCGGCGCGATCAGCGGCGCGCGCGCCGGGGTGCGGACAGGTTTGCCGTCGAGGGTCAAGGCGAAGCCGCCGTCGCGCGCCTCGACGCCGACCTGGCTGTAAAACTTCTTCGGCGGCGGGCGCCGAAAATCCTGCCGCGCCGCCTTGATCGGGTCGCGTTCGCCGGCTTCGACGAAAATCGCGCTCAGGTCGTCACGCATTGCAGGAAATCGTCGAGCTCGACGCGCAATTCGTCGAGAGTGTTGACGATCCTCGCCGCCCCGGCCTTTTTCAGCTTGTCGTGGCGGTGATAGCCCCAGCCGACGCCGATCGTGTGGGCGCCGGCGTGATGCGCCATATGCATGTCGAACACGGTGTCGCCGACCATGCAGGCGTCGCGCGCGGTGACGCCGGCTTCGGCCAGCGCCCGGTTGAACATGTCGGGCGCGGGTTTTGAAGGCGCGTCGTCGGCCGTCTGCACCGTGGCGAACAGGCCATTCCAGCCATAGGCGTCGAACAGCCGATCCACGCCGGCGCGCGACTTGCCGGTGGCGACGCCGAGCAGGCAATCCTCGCGCCGCGACCACTCACGCAGAAAATCCTGCACGCCGGGATAGGCCGGACAGCGGTCCTCGATCTTCGATTCGCCGCGCAACTGCATCCAGGCGTTCTTGTAAGCCTCGGCCAGATCCCTGCTCGGGCCGCGCCCTTCCGTCAGCGCGTCGAAGGCTTCGACCAGCGACAGGCCGACAACCGACAGCGCCTTTTCGCGCGTCAGCGGCGCCTCCAGGCCAAGCGCGGCGAAGGCCCGCCTTTGCGCCTCGACGATACAGTTCTGGCTATCGACCAAAGTGCCGTCGATGTCGAAAACAATGAGCTTCACAGCCGGCCTCCCCCGCCTTCCCCGCCGTGCGCGCGGAACCTTTCTTCGCTTGCTGTTATAAACCCGCCGCGGCTCAGCGCCAATCGAATCGACGCGCATCGACATCCTACGACCAAACGCCGGCGCTCGAGAATATACGCTGGCGCCGCCGCCGGTTATGATGGAGGCGCTTTTCTGGAAAAAATTGGAGGCGGCGCTTGCAGCCCATTTACGATCCGCGCCTTGGCGATGTCGAAAGCGACTCGTCCAGCCCCAAGAAGCGCTCGCTGCTCCGGCTCGCGGGCTCGCTTCTGGCCGAGATCAGCCTGCCCAAGCTCGTTGCCGCCTGGTTCCTGCTGATCGGCCTGCCCGGTCTTCTTCTTGGTCTGGCGCCGATCCTGGCGTCGATCTGGCTCGGCCAGATCTTCGGCCAGGTCATGGCCTTTCAGGTCGAGATCTGGTCGGCGCTGGTTCTGGCGGCGCTCGTCGCCTTGGCGCTGTTTTCGTCGCGCCGGCTTTTCCGTCTGGCCGAGCACAGTTTCTGGTCGCTGAACGCGCTCGCCGTCCAGCCTTTCTACGCAATGTGCCGCGAGACGCTGCGCCAGCTGGTCGAAGGCAGACTCGCGCCGGGCAGCGCAAGACTGCCGATGGCGCGCTCGGCCGCCGCCCTGGTCGCCGGCCTGCTGATCAGCGGCGTCGCGCTTCTGGCTCTGGCGAAGGTCTGGCCAGCGACGCTTTTCATCGGCGACCTCGGCATGCTGGACGCGCCGCGGCGGCTGGCGCGGTCGGCTTTCGCCAACAGCGCCGCCCTGGTCGGCGCCTATGTCGCCGTCGCCGCGCTCGGCTGGGGCGTCGCCGACGCGACCATGGACCAGCCGCGCGATCTCGAAAATTTCGACGCGCCGCCGGCGGAAGGCGACATCTGGCGCATTGTCCACCTCTCGGACATTCACGTCGTCGGCGAGCGCTATGGGTTCCGCATCGAAAGCGGGCGGGCCGGGCCGCGCGGCAATGAGCGGCTCCGAAAGGTTTTCGCGCAACTCGAAGTCCTGCACGCTGAAGCGCCGCTGCAGGCGATCCTGATCACCGGCGACGTCACCGACGCCGGGCTCTCCAGCGAATGGGCCGAATTCTTCGATATTGTCGCGCGCCATCCCGCCCTCGCGGACCTGATCGCGATCACGCCGGGCAATCACGACCTCAATATCGTCGACCGCTCCAATCCGGCGCGACTCGACCTGCCGACGAGCCCGGTCAAGCGCCTGCGCAAATTGCGCGCCCTTGCCGCCATGGGCGACATCCAGGGCGAACGCGCGCAGGTCGTTGATCCCGTCGGCGGACGCCTGGGCGGCAGCCTCTCGGCGGCGCTCGCGCCGCACCGCCGCGCCATCGAATCCTTCATGGACGAGGGCCGCCCGGTGTTCTCGGCGGAGCTGTCCGATGTCTGGACCCGCGCCTTTCCCCTGGCCCTCGCGCCGGAGCGCGACGACGGCCTCGGGATCATCCTGCTGAACTCCAACGCCGACACCCATTTCTCCTTCACCAACGCCCTGGGAATGATCTCCTGGGAGCAGGCTCGCGCCATCGATGCGGTCATGGCGCATTATCCCAAGGCGCATTGGGCGATCGGCCTGCATCACCATCTGGTCGAATATCCACGCCCGGCGACGGCGATGTCGGAGCGCATCGGCACGGCCCTGATCAACGGCGCCTGGTTCGTCCGCCGGATGCAGACGCTGGCGGACCGCGTGGTGGTGATGCACGGCCACCGCCACATCGACTGGATCGGCGAATGCGGCGGGCTTCGCATCGTCTCGGCGCCGTCGCCGGTCATGACCCGGCCGGATGGCGGCCCGCCTCATTTCTATGTGCATCGGCTGGCGATCGGCGCAAACGGCAAGCTGAACCTCCTGCGGCCGGAGCGGATCGAGCTCGGCGCATCCGCCCTGCTTTCCTCCTGACGGAGAACGACCGGCGAACCGGGCGAACCGGGCCTGGCGCCGAGGGTGAGAACCGGGGCCGGTTTGGGCGCGCCCATGAAGCCGCTGGCGCCGCCTCTTCCACGGGTTCCCGAAAAAACGTTTTTTTTCAAGCCTCACCATGGTCCGCATGCCACCGCCGGTTTCACGCAAATGTCCGGATAACTTCCCGCTGTGCTGCTACAGATCTCGACCAGGGCGTTGCGCATTTACAACAAAGTTTAGAAATGGGACATTTCAGTATTTTTACGGTGATGGCCTTCTCGCGCCCGGCCTGTATTGTCTTTCAGATATGTTCCCGTCGCGAATGCTGCGATTTTCGCCCAGGGCTTTTAACGGATCGTCAGAATGCCACGGACGTCTTTTAAGATACTGACCACAATAGCTTTTGTCTCATGCTTTTGGCGTCAATCCGCCGTTGCGCAGCAAATTCCGCAGGTTCCGCAGCCGGCTGACTCGATGTCGCCGCCGATTTTTGCATCGACGCCCGGCGTGGCGTTGTCGTCGCCCGGCGTCACGTTGGGGCCGGTGCTCACCTCCGGCATTTCCCTGTCGGACACTTTTGACGACAATATCTATGCGTCTCCGACCAACAAGGTCGCGGACCAGATTCTGATGGTAAATCCATTCGCGAACATGCGTTTTTCAGACTCGAACGGCCAACTCGATTTGGGCGGCAACGCCGCCCTTGGCCGCTATGCGAACTATTTCGATGAAAATTACAATGATTACACCATCTATGCGAAAGGCCGGTACAACATCCTGCCGATGCTGACCGTGACGACTGGCGCCTCGTATTCGTTCCTTCATGAACCGCGATATTCCCCCGATTACCAGCCGGGCATCGTGCCCATCAGCCCCATTACCTACAGCCTGACGAGCCTTTATGCCGCGGCGCTCTACAAATTCGACCAGAACTCTCTCCGGGTCGGCTGGACCTATGACAATTTCAACTACAACAATTCGCCGCTGGTCGGCGGCGGCGTGCTCGACAACCAGGACCGCAACCGCGACGTGCAGACGCTTGGCGCGCGGGCCGGCCATTGGCTGGACGACAACAATGAAATATTTGGGTTATTGAGTTACGACAACCGCCATTATTTCCAGCCGGTGGACAATTACGGCTTCCAGAAAAGTTCTGACGGCGTGCGCTTCGATACCGGACTGGATCACAGGATCGCGTCGACGCTGGATAGCGAAGTCTATGGCGGCGTCATTTATCAACATTACGACGATCCTCGCTTCGCGCCGATCGTTGTTCCGGACTTCGGAGGCCGCGTAAAGTGGACCGGCCTCGCCGATACGACTGTCGTCGCGGAACTGGAGCGAACGATCCAGGAAACGGACCTGGGGTTCACCAGCCCCTATGTTTGGGATGTCTCCGGATATGTGCAAACCGCTTTAAACTTCGACATTGTCCATTGGATCCGTCCCAATTTGCGGGTCAACGCCAGCGCGTCCTATTACCTCGACGAGTTCTACGGCTATAACGTCTCGCGCACCGACCAGGTGCAGTCCTATGGCCTGGGCATCCGGCAATATGTGACGCCGCTGTTTTACATCGGCGCGGACCTGTCGCGCACCAGCCGCGACTCAACCGATTTGAGCGAAAGCTACATCGACACGCGCGCGATGCTTCGGGCCGGGCTGGTTCAGGAACCGGCGTACAAGCCGGACGATCTCCTGAAGCCCGACATCACGAGAGATGCGCAGGGGCGCTTTTACGCCGGGCTGAAGACCGGGGTGAACAATGTTCAGACGATGCTGATGGGATCGCGCGGCAGCGGCGGCAGCAACCAGGCTGACTTCGGCGACGAAGGTTGGGCGGGCGGCGCCCTTGCCGGCTACGGTATCTATATTGCAGACTGGTATCTAGGCCTCGAAGGAGAACTCGACAAAAACAGTGGCGGGTGGAGCCACCAGCATGTCCCCGGCGAGCGGATTTTTTCCGTATCGACCGACTACAGCTACGGTTTTTCGGGGAGCATTGGGCATTCCTTCGCTGGCGGCACGATGCTCTATGGCAAGGGGGGCATCAACTTCGCGGATTTTCTGACGAACTATCAGCTTGGCGCCGACGGCTCCCAAAGTCACCGCGTCGAACCTGGACTGAGCGTCGGCTTCGGCGCTTCGGCGCCGCTGACGCCGGAACTCTCGATCCGGCTGGAACACACCTATGCGTCCTACCGCGATTACAACATCAATTGCTGCGTCAAGCCGGCGGGCGGGACGCCGGATAATTTTTCAAACTACGAGACGCTGACCTCGCTCGGTCTGGTTTACACGTTCGGCGGCAATCCCGAGGCGACGAAATCGGCTGACGTCAGTTACCGCGGCTTCTATCTTGGCGGCCAGGGCGGGCAGGACGCATTGTCGACGACGAACAGCGGGCCGCGCGACGCCGGCACTGTTTTGACGGCGAATTACGGCGACCTCGGTTACACGGCCGGCCTGTTCGGTGGATATGGGGCGCAGCTCGACCAGTTCTATGTCGGCGGCGAACTGGAAGCCGAAATCAGCAAAACGAACTCCGACCATGAACGCGATCCCTCGGGCCGCCATTCCGCAGTCGAAAGGCAATGGGAATATGGCGCCAGCGTCCTCGGCGGCTATGTCGTGAACCGCACCGCGCTGCTTTACGGCCGCGTCGGCATTGCGGAAACCCGGTTCCAGGTCGATTATTCGAACGGAGACAAGAACATCTCGGCGCCCTATGATCTGGCGGGCTTGCGCTTCGGCGGCGGCGTCGCATTTCCAGTATCGAACAATGTGTTCGTGCGCGCCGATTACACCCACGCGGCTTACCCGGCGTTCAACCTGGTCGCAACACCCAAGGATACGGAATATTTTCAACCAAAGAACGACCTGTTCCGGGTCGGCCTCCTGTATCAGTTCTCCGCCAATTAGAGTGAAATCCGTTCGGGCTGAATCGGGGATTTCGCTCTAACATTTTGCTTTTAATGCATAATATTATCAAAAAACACCGCAGTTTTTTTGGGATTATGCTCTGATATCGCGATTGAAGTTTTTGCCTGACTGTCCCTGGGCAGCGGGTTTGATTTCATCGCAATGCCTCGATCTTGTCGCCGCCGGCGTCGGCGCGTTCGCAGTTCGTGGCCGCCCCGTCGCGGATATCATGTGGCGGCGGCGCGCGTTGATTGCCTCGCCGGAGGAGCCCACACGACCGGAACGCCAAAAATTCCGAACAGTTTCGGGGGTTCGCCGTCTGATCCGCAACCTTCCGGCCAAACCACAAGGTTCCGTAATAATACGGAATTGTATCGCTCAATCTGTGCTACTAACTAAGGCTCAGGCGTGGCGCTCCGAAGCGTTTGGAGTTTATCCCACACAAGTTCAGCAAGTCGTTGACAGGTGCAAGCGGAGAAACTCACCGCAAGGAGCGCGTCAAATTGCCGCATGTTGGGTCATGGAAACAGATATTGTTCCAAATATCTCGCTCGGTGGAGCAAATTCAGGGAAGGCGCCGCCGGTTTCTGACGCGCGGGCGCAACATTGTTTCGCATGGGCGCGGGGCCGGGACGCGGCTGGGGCGCGGGTTGGCCGCCTGCGCCAGAGGCATATAGGGCAGCCGAAAACGGCTGTTGAGGGAGAGCTGGTAACTTTTTTCGATGGAGAGTGGTTATGACAACTAAATGGTCCAAAAAATCCGCTGCTTCCATTCCGGCCTTCGTGCTGGCGGCGGCGCTTGCCATGGGCTCCACGACCGTTCTTGCACAGCAGCATGGCGGCGGCGGTCACGGCGGCGGCGGCGGCGGCGGTCACGGCAGTTCGAGCACGGATCGCGCCGATGAAATCGATAGCGGCCACACCGACAGCGGCCACAGCAGCGGCGAAAGCGGCAAGGGCGGCAAGGGCGGCTCCAAAGGCATGGGAATGAAGCAGGGCGGCGGACACGCCCAGTCGCTGCGCGACGTCTTTCGCGAAATGGAGACCGACGCGGCGACCCAGCCTTCCATAACGACGAGCGGCCATACCAGCGGCGCCGGATCGACGACGGGCGGCGAAAGTTCGAGCCATGGAACCTCGGGGAAAGGCAGTGGCCATTCGGGGAAGGTGAGCACCAGCGCGACCACGAGCTCCAGCGCGGCGAGCACGTCCGCGACGACGACTCACGGCAAGAAGGGCTCCGCATCCACCGGAGGCAAGGGTAATGTAACGCCGAGCGTGGATGAAACCTCCGATCGTCCGCCCTATGCCGGCGTGTCCGGCAAAGAGGGCAAGCCCGGTCGAGGCAACACCGAAACGGGCGTCAAGAAGGGCGATCTCTATGGCGACCTTTACGTCATCCTGCGCGACGCGAACGGCCTGCCGATTTACAAGACGCTCGCCGATGGCACCCTGGTGGTCCAACCGGTGGACAAGGACGGCAACGTGCTGCCGCTCGACGCGACCGGCGCTCTGATCGATGCGACGCTCGCCGTACCGGTCGACTTCGGGCGTCTCAGCGTCGGCCGCGCGCCCACCCACGTCCTGAGCGCTCAATATGTAGAGGCGCTCGCGTCGATCGAAGCCGCCGACTCGGTTTCTCTCGACAAATCCGGCCGGATTGTCCTGACAACCGCCGGGGTGGCGGCGGCGATCGACTCGCCGCTCGAGAACCTCGCACTCTACACGGAGTTGCTCAATGAGGGCTATATCACCGGCTTGACCGACGCGGCCATCGCGAAGTTCAACGCCGCCGGCCTGGGCTATCTTGTCGATCCGACCTCGACGACCCTCACCTCGCAGAAATTGGTGAGCGCGGCCGACTTTTTCGCGGCGGCGGCCGACAAGACGAGCACCCTGAACCTCGACCAGATCGAGTACATGAACTCGATCCTTGGGGTTTCTGGGACTCTGACCAGCGCAACGGGGGCGAGCTTCGTCGATTACTCGAGCTTGACCTATGACCGGGCGACAACCTATGGAACGTTGACCACCAACGTGCTGGTCCTCGTGCCGAACACCACTGACACCTACAAGCTGACGACGGTGAATCTGTACGACGCAGTGTTCGGCAGCAAGGACGTCTCGCTCACGGGCGCCGCGGCGTTCGCGCAAGCGGCCGACGACTCGCTGCAGGTGCTCGAATACATTCACAATAATCCTCTTCCCGCGACGAACTGATCCTTTACGGATCCGACATGAGCGGCCGGGGCCTCAGCGCCCCGGCCTTTTTTTATGGATTGCGGGGGGGGGTACGGCGGCGCCACGCCGGCTCCGCGTGAATTTTTTTGAAGCGCGGCGGCAAGCGTTGAAAGCACGGGCTGGCTTCACCGGATCGCGCCCTTGATCCGAGAGGTCGGATCGCTGACCGCCCACACAGATTGGCCCAACCCTTGCGGTAGGCGGCCCGAGCGCCCAAATCCTTACCGGGGGCTTCCAGACCGCGAGGCCGCAATGACCGACGCTTCCCTTCACGCCAATCCGTCGCAGCCGGCGCCCAGCCGCCGCGATTTCCTGTTCATCGCCACCGGGGCCTTCGCCGCCGTCGGAACGGCCGCGGTCGTTTGGCCGCTGATTGCGCAAATGTCGCCGGACGCCCAGACAATCGCCGCCGGGGCGCCGTTCGACGTCGATATTTCGGCGATCGCGCCGGGCCAGCAGATTTCGGTGCTGTGGCGCGGCCATCCGGTCTTCATCGTCAACCGCCCGGCGGCGGCGCTGGCGACGCTGAAGGAGCCCTCGCTGATCGCCGATCTGCGCGATCCCGATTCGTCGGTCGTGCAGCAGCCGCCCTACGCCCGCAACTGGCATCGCTCGCTCGATCCGCAATGGTTCGTCGTGGTCGGGGTCTGCACCCATCTCGGCTGCATTCCGCTGTTCGAGCCCAACAAGGACCAGCAGGGTCCGGGCTGGCCCGGCGGCTATTTCTGCCCCTGCCACGGCTCGAAATACGACCTCGCCGGCCGCGTCTACAACAACGTCCCGGCACCCTATAATCTTCCGGTCCCGCCCTATCGCATGGTCGACGCCAAGACCCTTCGCCTCGGCGAAAATCCGCCGGGCGGAACTTTTTCATTCGACGACATCGTCCAGCTGTGAGCGGGGCGTAAAACCCTGTTCGCAGCCGGGGTTTTCCGGACGGCCAAACTTTTCAAATTTGCGTCGTCCGGCTAGGTTAGCCTCCAAAGATCGCCCGCCGATCACGAGCGGGCGCGGAGGAAGCGTCGATGAGCAATGCCCGGCCTGAAAAAGGCTCGCCACTTTCCTGGGTCGCCTGGGCCGTCGTCGCGCTGGTCGGCGCCTTTTCGCTCGGAACAATCGCGCTGCATCGCGGCGAGACGATCAATGCCTTGTGGCTGGTGACGGCCGCGGTCTGCGTCTATCTGATCGCCTTCCGCTTCTACAGCCTGTTCATCGCGCGAAAGGCGCTGGGCCTCGACGATACGCGCGCGACGCCGGCCATGCGGCGCAACGACGGGCTCGATTACGTGCCGACCGACAAATATGTCCTGTTCGGCCATCATTTCGCGGCCATCGCCGGCGCCGGCCCGCTGGTCGGCCCGGTGCTCGCCGCGCAAATGGGCTATCTCCCGGGCACGCTCTGGCTTCTGATCGGGGTGGTGTTCGCCGGCGCGGTGCAGGACATGGTCGTTCTGTTCATCTCCACCCGCCGCGACGGGCGCTCGCTCGGCGACCTGATCAAGACCGAAATGGGCGTGCCCGCCGGCCTCATCAGTCAGTTCGGCATTCTCGCCATCATGGTCATCCTGCTCGCGGTGCTGGCGCTGGTCGTGGTCAAGGCGCTCGCCGGCAGCCCGTGGGGAACTTTCACGGTCGCCTCGACCCTGCCGATCGCTTTGCTGATGGGCGTCTATAACCGTTTCATCCGTCCGGGCCGGATCGCTGAAATGTCGGTCATCGGCTTCGTCCTGCTCATTCTCGGCATCGTCTATGGCCAGACGGTCAGCCAGAGCCCGACGCTCAGCCCCCTCTTCACCTTCAAGGGCGAGCAACTCGCGCTGATGCTGATCGCCTATGGCTTCGTCGCCTCGGTCCTGCCGGTCTGGCTGCTGCTCGCGCCGCGCGATTATCTGTCGACCTTCCTCAAGATCGGCACCATCCTGGCGCTCGCCGTCGGCATCGCCATCGTGCGGCCCGAACTGCACATGCCGGCGATGACCAAATATATCGACGGCACCGGCCCGGTGTTCAAAGGCGCGCTGTTCCCCTTCTTGTTCATCACCATCGCCTGCGGCGCCGTCTCTGGTTTCCACGCCCTGATCTCGTCGGGCACGACGCCGAAAATGATCATGAAGGAGAGCGAAATCCGCACGATCGGCTATGGCGCCATGCTGATGGAAAGCGCCGTCGGAATCATGGCCCTGATCGCCGCGACCCTGCTCCAGCCTGGCGTCTATTTCGCGATGAATGCGCCGGCGGGCGTGATCGGGACCACGACCGCGCAAGCCGCGCAGACAATCACGTCCTGGGGCTTCGCGATCACCCCCGACGTTCTGGCCGCCGCGGCCAGGGATGTGGGCGAAAACACCATCCTTTCACGCGCGGGCGGCGCGCCGACGCTCGCCGTCGGCATGGCCCATATCCTGTCCGGCTTTCTGGGCGGCTCGGCGGCCAAGGCCTTCTGGTATCATTTCGCCATATTGTTCGAAGCCTTGTTCATCCTGACCACGGTGGACGCCGGCACCCGCGTCGCCCGATTCATGATCCAGGACCTGCTCGGCCATTTCGTGCCGGTCATGGGCCGAACGAGAAACTGGGGCGCGAATGTCGCGGCGACGGCGCTCGCCGTCGCCGGCTGGGGCTATTTCCTCTATCAGGGCGTGGTCGACCCGCTCGGCGGCATCAACACGCTCTGGCCCTTGTTCGGCATCGCCAATCAGATGCTCGCGGCGATCGCGCTCATTCTCTGCACCGCCGTTCTGTTCAAGATGAAGCGCGAGCGCTACGCCTGGGTCACCATCCTGCCCACCGTCTGGCTGATCGTCTGCACCCTGACCGCCGGCTGGCAGAAATTGTTCGACGCCGATCCGGCGATCGGCTTCCTCGCCGCCGCGCAAAAATTCTCCGGCGCCCTGGCCCAGGGCAAGCTGCTGGCTCCAGCCAGGAGCGTCGAGGAGATGCATCGCGTGATCGCCAACAGCTATGTCGACGCGGGTCTGACCGCGCTCTTCATCGGCCTGGTTCTCGCCATGATGGCCGCCGGAGTCGTCACGATCCGCAAGGCCCATGCCGATCCGCGCGTCACAACCAAGGAGGTGGGCGATGGTCTGCCTGGATTGCAGCCCGTCGAGGCTTAGGAACCTGGGACGCAAATTGCGCCAGACGGCGTCCCTGATGGTCGGCCAGCCCGATTACGAGACCTATCTGGCGCATTGGCGCCAAGCCCATCCCGGCGAGACGCCGATGACCCGGTTGGAATTTTTCCGCAACCGCGAAGACCACCGCTACGGCGGCGGCGTCTCGACCGGAGGGTTCAGATGCTGCTGAGGCCGTGGCGGCTCGTGGTCCGGGGCGCGCTGGCCCGCGCCCTCCAAACATTCGCGCGGCGCGCCGCGCGAGTGGCCGCGGATTCCAAAGCAATTCGTCAAGCCCCTGTCACGCAAAGCTTGGCATTGACATGGGTCATGGACGTTTTCGCCGCGCGAATTATGCTCGCCTCTGTTCGAAATGGCAACTTTAGCTTGAGGTTCAAGTGAATCATCACGACCGTAAAATCCTGCACGCTTTCTTCACTCATCCCATCAGCACCAATATCGAGTTCAAGGACGCGGAGCACGCCTTGGCCGCGTTGGGCGCGGAAATCGACATGAAGAGCGGCAACCGGGTCGAAGTGACGCTCCGAGGGCAGAAGACCATGCTTCACCGCAATCATCACAGCCTGTCCAAGGACGACGTTTCGCAAGTACGGAAATTTCTGGAAGGCTGCGGCGTAACGGCTGAAGCCTTTCCCGTTTGATTTCCGTCGTCACGCGGCTTGCGCCGCGCCGGAACGGAAAGAATGGCCCCGGCCGCCAGGCCGGGGCCATTCTTCATTCGTACGCGGGACATCTGGCCGGAAAGCGGCCCGGCGCGCGTAACGCTCACGTTCAGGAAGCTTGACGCTTGGACGGCGCGCGATCGGCGGCGATCACGGCCGTGACCTCCTCGTCGCGGACGGAGCGGCCGACATAACAGCCCTGGATGACATTGCAGCCATATTCGCGCAGCCGGTCGAACTGCTCCTGGGTCTCGACGCCTTCAGTCGCGCAATTGAGTTTCAGAATGCCGCACAATCCGATCACCGACTTGACGATGTCGCGCGCGGCCGGACTGCCATGCATTTCCTGAACGAAACTGCGGTCGATCTTGATCCGGTCCACCGGCAGGTGGTGGATGTAGGAGAGGCTCGAATAGCCGGCGCCGAAATCGGCGAGCGAAATCTTCACGCCAAAAGCCCGGAGTTGCTCGATCGCCCGCGCGATGCGATCGAAATCGGCGACGAGTTCGGTTTCGGCGATTTCGATCTCCAGCCGGGCCGGATCGAAGCCACTGGTTTCGATCAGGGCGATGAGCTGGTTCAACGCCTTGACGGAGACGAGATCGCGCGCCGCGAGATTGCAGCTCAAGCTGATGTCATCCGGCCATTCCCGCGCCGCGGCGATGGCCTTGCGCAAAACGATCCGGGTGACCCGATGAATCGATTCACCGCGCGCCGCGATCGGCATGAAAAGTTCCGCCGGCACGGCGCCGATTTCCGGGCTGGTCCAATGCGCCTGCGCCTCAAAACCTACGATCCGTTCGGAGCCGACATCCATGAGCGGCTGGAACGCGATGGAGATTTCCCTGTCGAGGTCGGCGTTGCGCAAAGCCTGCAGGATCCGCGCGTTGAACAGCATCTTGCTTTCATGCTCGGGCGCGAACAGGACAGGCTCGCCGGGGCGATTCTGCTTGCCGAAGTAGAGCGCGTAATCGGCGCGCTCATAAAGCCGATGCGCGTCCAGCGCGTCCAGCGGATAACGGGCGAAACCGATCGACGCCGACAGGCCGCTGTTGAATTCGGTCAGATTCATCGGCGCCTTGAGCGTGGCGCAGATTTCGGCGCCCAGTTGAAGAATATCGAAATCGCTGGGAACGCCGCGCATGAACAGCGCAAATTCATCGCCGCCGAGACGCGCGATGGTCGTCCCGCCGCCGGCGAAAGTTTCGAGCCGCGCGGCGCATTCCCTAAGCACGCGATCGCCGATGGCGTGGCCATGGAGGTCGTTGATCGGCTTGAACCCGTCGAGGTCGATGACTCCGACGACGAGGCCGCCCCCGCTTGTTTCTGCAGCGATCGCGCGTTCCAGGCGCTCGAAGAATTCGCGCCGGTTCGGCAGGCCGGTCAGGCTGTCGGTGTTCGCCAGCAGCCGGTTCTCATTGGCCAGATCGGCCGAGCGCAATTGCGCGTCCACCAGCTTGGTCAGGTCGCGCGCCGAACCGATCAGGATATAGCCGAAGAACAAGGCGAACATCAGAAGATTGACCGCCATGAGGCTGGTGTCGGCGTCGCCGAACGTGGGCAGAAGCAGAAGGTAAATGGGCACGCCCGTCGCGGTGATCGCCAGCGCCACGCGCGGCAGATGCGCCAGCGTGAAGCCGGACACGAAATTGGTGATGATCACCATGAAGACCAGTTCGATGCGAAGCCGGTCGTCGCCGAAGAAGAACAGGACAAGGGTCCAGACCATGTAGCCCAGGGCGAAAGCGATCGCGAAGCGATGGGCGGACTTCAGCATCGCGCCCGTCTGCTTCGTGTCGATCGTTTTGCCGCGCGCGGAAAGCCAGAAGAACGCGTGAACAAGGCCCGCCAGAGCGAGCAGCGATGGCGCGGCATAGACCAGGATCGGCGGCGCGACCCGCGAAAACATGGCCGAGATGGTGAGGACGTTGAAGCCGAGAACGCTGTAAAGCAAAGGCAGATGCGCTTCGAGCTGCGACAGCCGGGCCTTGTCGATTTCCTGCTGAAGCCGGGCGTCGGAAGAGTGTTTCGAAAATCTGGGAATATTCGGTAAAATCAACATTTTGGAAGACTCGATCGCGTGGGGGTCCCAGAAAAAGACCGACGCCTTGAATTACGCGTCGTCCCGATCTGATAATGCCGTTGCGTAAATCTGGACTTGCCCTCGTTGACCGAATTTGAAGAATTACGGTTAAGTCGCTGACAAGAAAAGGCAAAGACCTTCCGCTCGGAGCGAAAGGCCTTTTAATTCAACGTGATATCGTATTAGCATTCCATTTACAATGGAATGTTGTCGTGCTTTTTCCAGGGGTTGTCCAGCTCCTTGTGGCGCAGCAGGGCCAGCGCCCGCGCCACGCGCTTGCGGGTGCCGTAGGGCTGGATCACTTCGTCGATATAGCCGCGCTCGGCGGCGACGAAGGGCGACAGGAAACGGTCTTCATATTCCTTTGTCCGCTCCGCGATCTTGTCCGGATCGCCGAGGTCCTGACGGAAGATGATCTCGACCGCGCCCTTGGCGCCCATCACCGCGATCTGCGCGGTGGGCCAGGCGTAGTTGATGTCGCCGCGCAGATGTTTCGAGGCCATGACGTCATAGGCGCCGCCGAAGGCCTTGCGGGTGATGACAGTGATCTTCGGCACGGTGGCTTCGGCATAGGCGAACAGCAGCTTGGCGCCATGCTTGATCAGGCCGCCATATTCCTGCGCCGTGCCGGGCAGGAAGCCGGGAACGTCCACGAATGTCACGATCGGTATGTTGAAGGCGTCGCAGAAGCGCACGAAACGGGCGGCCTTGCGCGAGGCGTCGGAATCGAGCACGCCGGCGAGCACCAGCGGCTGGTTGCCGACGATGCCGACGGTGCGGCCCTCGAAACGGCCGAAGCCGACCACGATGTTCCTGGCGTGGGCTTCCTGGATCTCGAAGAAATCGCCCTCGTCCACCACTTTCGTGATGAGCTCCTTCATGTCGTAGGGCTTGTTCGGATTGTCCGGGATCAGCGTGTTCAGCGACATGTCGTAGCGGTCGCAGTCGTCGAAACTCGGCCATTCCGGAACTTCGTCGGTGTTCGAGGACGGCAGGAAATCGATCAGGCGGCGCATCTGCAGCAGCGCCTCGACGTCATTGTCAAAGGCCTTGTCGGCGATCGAGCTTTTGGTGGTGTGGACAGAGGCGCCGCCGAGTTCTTCCGCCGTGACCGTCTCGTTGGTGACCGTCTTCACCACGTCCGGGCCGGTGACGAACATGTAGCTCGTGTCCTTGACCATGAAGATGAAGTCGGTCATGGCCGGCGAATAGACGTCGCCGCCGGCGCAGGGCCCCATGATCACCGAAATCTGCGGGATCACGCCGGAGGCGAGCACATTGCGCTGGAACACCTCGCCATAGCCGCCCAGCGCCGCCACGCCCTCCTGGATGCGGGCGCCGCCGGCGTCGAACAGGCCGATGATCGGCGCGCGGTTGCGCAGGGCCATGTCCTGGAGCTTGGTGATTTTTTGCGCATGGGTCTCGGACAGCGAGCCGCCGAGAACCGTGAAATCCTTGGCGAAGACATAGACGACGCGGCCGTTGATCGTGCCCCAGCCGGTGACCACGCCGTCGCCGGGAATCTTTTCGCCCTTGTCCATGCCGAAATCGACGCAGCGATGCTGCACGAACATGTCGAATTCCTCGAACGACTCATGATCGAGCAGGAGGTCGATGCGCTCGCGGGCGGTGAGCTTGCCGCGCTTGTGCTGAGCGTCGATGCGCTTCTGGCCGCCGCCGAGACGCGCGCCCGCGCGGCGCTGGTCGAGGCCTTCGAGGATGTGCTTCATGGGCTTTTCCCGCTGCGCTGGCGGAGTCCGTGCAACTCCGCGGCAAAATATCGAGCGGGTTTAGCATGGCTTTCGGGGGGCCGGAACCCGCCAGATGACGAAGATATGAAATCCATTCGGCTAATAGGGCCGCGCCTCAGGCCTCCTCCCTCAGCAGCCGGGCGACGAAATTCTCGACGCTGGCCGCGACGCGCGGGCGGCGCAGCCGTTCGGCGCGCACGATCGCCAGCAGGTCGTCAAAAGTCTTCTGGATGTCGTCGTTGACCAGAACATAGTCATATTCCGCCCAGCGGCCGATCTCGTGCCGCGCGTTGTCGAGCCTTTTCAGGATCACGTCCTGGCTGTCCTCGGCGCGCCGCTCCAGCCGCGCCCGCAATTCGGGCATCGAGGGCGGCAGGATGAAAATGGTGACGATGTCGCGCGGCATTTTCTCGCGCACCTGCCGCGCGCCTTGGTAATCGACGTCGAACAGGACGTCCCTGCCGCTTGCCAGAATCGCCTCGACCGGTCCGCGCGGCGTGCCGTAGAAATTGCCGTGAACCTCGGCGTGCTCCAGCAATTCCCCTCCGTCGCGCCGGCGCACGAATTCCGCCTGATCGATGAAATGATAATGGATGCCGTCGGCCTCGCTGGAGCGCCTTTTGCGGGTCGTCAACGAAATGGACAACGTCAGGTCCAGCTCCTTCTTCTGGAGCAGCATGCGTGTCAGCGTGGTCTTGCCCGCGCCCGATGGCGAGGAAAGAATAAGTATAAGACCACGACGACCCACATATTCGGTGTCCATTTTCTTCTCTATCTCTGTTTCTACTCGATATTCTGCGCTTGCTCGCGCAATTGCTCGACTTCGACTTTCAGATCGAGACCTATCGCGCTCAGGGCGGCGTCGTTCGATTTGGCGCAGAGCGTGTTGGTCTCGCGGCCGAACTCCTGGGCGAGGAAATCCAGCCTGCGGCCGACCGCGCCGCCTTCGGCGAGCAGTTTCCGCGCGGCGGAGACATGAGCGTGAATCCGGTCTATTTCCTCGCGTATGTCGGCCTTGGCGGCCATAAGAACTGCCTCCTGGTGCAGGCGGACCTCGTCGAGGCGGCCGCTTTCCATGATCAGGGCGACGGCCGACCGCAGTTTTTCCCGCACCGCCTCCGGATGGCGCGCTGGACAGGCGTCGGCGGCCCTGGCGAGATCGGAGATGCGGTCGAGCCGCTGACGGAGCGTAGCCGCCAGCGCCGCCCCCTCGCCCGCCCGCATCGCCGAAAGCTGGCGCAAGGCCTTTTCCAGGCCGTTCAGAATATTGTCCCGCGCCGCCTCGCGCTCGGCCTCATCCTCCTCGACCTCCACCGTCTCGATCACGCCGCGCACATTGAGCAGGCCGTCGAGACTCGGCGGCGCGATCCGGGCGGGAAGTTCGAAGGATGCGAGGGCTTCGATCAGCTGCGCCAGCAGGTCGCGGTTGAGCCGCGCCGAGACGACCGGGATTTCGCGGGTCACGGCGAGATTGGCGTAACAGGCGCCGCGCGAGAGCGCGTGGGAAATCGCGACCCGGACCGGCTTTTCGAGGGAATCGAAGCCCGGTGGCAGACGAAGGCGCAGATCGAGCCCCTTCGAATTGACCGTCTTGATTTCCCAGCTCCATCGGTAGGGCGCGGAAAAGCCCGCCTCGCGGGCGAAACCGGTCATGCTCGATATGGTCATGCCAAAATCCTGTCCGACGGCGAAGGATCGCCCGATCGGGCTCAAACGAAGTTTCGTCGGCTATAACAGGATTCGCGGCCGAAAGCGCGGCTAATTCGGCGTCCGCGCCGGGAGCCCGGCCTGAGCCGGCGCGCTGGGCCGGGCATGGGCCCGCGCGCGCGCCTTGGCTTTGACCTTCGCTTTGCCCGCGCCCGTTCCGGTCGCGGCCGGTTTGGCCGCGCCTCCGCTTTTGGCGGCTTCCGCCGCCGGCTCCGGAAGATCGACGGTCTGGGCGCTGTTGAGGTCCCAGCCCTTGGCGAGCAGGGGATCGAGCGCCGTCCCCGCGGCCGCGTCGTAGATGCGCGGCTTGCCGTTGGGCGCGGCGTTGACGATGCCGCCGGCATAGCCCAGGGAGCTCCCAACGCCGCCGGCCTGCACCGGCTCGGCCGGGCCATCGAGATCGCCGGCCTCCGCCCGTTGCGCCGACGAAGCGCCGCGCCTCAGCCGCAGGCCCTGGTCGGGATCGTCCGCGGGCCCGTCGAGTTGGTTTTCGCCGCGGGTGATTCCGCCCATTTCGACATCGCCGAGCGCCGCGAGGGCCGCCGTCGCCAACGCGGCGCGACCGCCCGGAACGAAATCGGCGATACGCCGCGGCGGCGGCGGCGCGCCCGGCAGGAGCGGCGCGACGCGCGCGATCATCCTGGGGTCGGGACGCAGGCTCGGCCGCAGCGGCTCGATAGTGTGGCGGGCGGCGAAATCGGACGGGCTCGGCAGCGCCCCGAACGTCCGGAGCTGAGCCTTGCCGGAGCGGCGGGCCGAAGCGCCTGGCGCCTCGGCGCGATATTCCCGCTCGATGCGCCGCCAGCGCCCAACACCGCGCGCATCGAGCGAATTCGACACGACGGGACCGTCCGCGCCGGTAGCGGCGAAATCGAGCCTTGGCGCGCGCGCGACGAATTTCGACGGGATGGAGGAAGCGGCGCCGTACTCCCGCGCCGGGGCCAGCTCGGAATGATCGTCATGGCCCGCCGGCAGGCTCGGGGCGGCCGGCGCGGCGGCCTTGTTGTTCTGCTCGATCTCGCGCAAATGCTGGACATTGCGATTATGCGCGCCAAGCGTGTCCGCGAAGACATGGCCGCCCGTCCCGTCGGCGACGAAATAGAGCGCGCTGCTCGGCGCGGGATTGGCGACCGCTTCAAGAGCGGCGCGGCCGGGATTGGCGATCGGCCCCGGCGGCAGGCCGTCAATCACATAGGTGTTGTAGGCGGTCTGCGATAAAACGTCGTCGTGGGTCAGCGGACGGCCGAGCGAGCCCTTGCCGCCAACCAGCCCGTAGATGATGGTCGGATCCGATTGCAGCCTCATGTGCTTGCGCAGCCGGTTCAGAAAGACCGCGGCGACCAGCGGGCGCTCGTCCGGCTTGCCGGTCTCCTTTTCGACGATCGAGGCCAGGGTGACCAGCTCATAGGGCGAGGTCAGCGGCAGACCGGTGGCGCGGCCCCGCCAGATCGCATCGACCATCTGTTTCTGGTCGCGCTCCATTTTCTGCAACAGCCTGTCGCGACGGTCGCCGCGATGGAACTTGTAGGTCTCCGGCAGCAGCGCGCCCTCACGCGGAACGTCGCGCAGGTCGCCGGCCAGAAGATCGTCGTGGCGCAGGCGCTCGACCACCTCCTCGCTGGTCAGGCCCTCGGGGATGGTGACCGCGTGCAGGATCGCCTTGCCCGAAACCATGAGGTCGATCACCTCCTGAACCGATGCGCCCTGTTTGAACAGATATTCGCCGGCCTTCAGGCGCGAACGGGCGCCTTCGGCCAGAAGCGCGACCCTGAACAGCAGCGGCGATTCGATCACGCCCTGGGTCTGCAGTTCATCGACGATCTCGTCGGAATCGGAGCCCTGCTCGATGTAGACCACCTTGTCCGCCGGCAGAGGGCCGGGCGCGCGCGCCGCGCGGTCGGCCAGCACCACGCCGAGGCCGAGGAGGAAGGCCGCCGCGAGCAGGAAGGACAGGAAGCCCGACATCAGGCCCAGCCGCGAGGTCTTGCGCTTCTTTTCCGGCGGCGGCGCGGCCTCGCGGCGCGGAGTCTCCGGCGAACCGGAGGCGCCGCGCTGGCCATAGAGGCTTGCGCCCGATCCGCCCGGGCGCGCCGGCTGGGGCCGTTCCCCGCCTGCCGGCTCAGTTCCCTGCGGTTGATCCGTCATTGCCGCCTCGCGCTAGGCCGCTTGCGCGGCGAGATTCACCGACAGTTTGCCGGAATTTATGGCGAAATCGGGATCGGTCAGGGAAAACGCCTCATGATGAGCGAGGCGTTGGTTCCGCCGAAGCCGAAGGAATTGGACAGGACGACGTTGATTTCGCGTGGGCGCGGCTGGTGCGGCACGAGATCGATCGCGGTTTCGAAGTCCGGATTGTCGAGATTGAGCGTCGCGGGCGCGATCTGGTCGCGCATGGCGAGAATGGAGAAGATCGCCTCCACCGCGCCGGCGGCGCCGAGCAGATGGCCGACCGAACTCTTGGTCGAGGACATCGAAATCTTGCTCGCGGCGTTGCCGACGACCCGCTCCACCGCGCGCAGTTCGATGCCGTCCGCCATGGTCGATGTGCCGTGGGCGTTGACGTAATCGACGTCGGCGGCGACGATCCCGGCCCGGTTGAGCGCCGCCCGCATGCAGCGATAGGCGCCGTCGCCGTCCTCGGAAGGCGCGGTGATGTGGTACGCGTCGCCCGACATGCCATAGCCGATGACCTCGGCATAGATGCGGGCGCCGCGCGCCTGGGCGTGCTCCAGCGATTCCAGCACGACGCATCCGGCGCCCTCGCCCATGACGAAGCCGTCGCGGTCGCGGTCGTAAGGCCGGGAAGCGGCCTTGGGATTGTCGTTATAAGCGGTCGCCAGCGCCTTGCAGGCGGAGAATCCGGCGATGCCGATGCGGTTGCACGCCGATTCCGCGCCGCCCGCGACCATGACCTCGGCGTCGCCCAGCGCGATGAGTCGCGCCGCGTCGCCGATCGCATGGGTGCCGGTCGAGCAGGCTGTGACCACCGCATGGTTCGGGCCTTTCAGCCCGTGCATGATCGAAACCTGTCCGCCGATGAGATTGATCAGCCGGCCCGGCACGAAGAAGGGCGACACCCTGCGGGCGCCCTTTTCATGCATGGTGATCGAGGTTTCGTAGATGCCGCCGAGGCCGCCGATGCCGGAGCCGATCAGCACGCCGGTTTCGATCTGCTCCTGATAGGTCCTGGGCGCCCATCTGGCGTCCTTGAGCGCCTGGGTCGCGGCGGCCACGCCATAGATGATGAAATCGTCGACCTTGCGCTGTTCCTTGGGCTCCATCCAGTCGTCCGGATTGAAGGCGTCCGGCGCGCTGTCGGGCTTGCCCTTGCGGGGAACCTGCATGGCGATCTTGCAGGGAATGTCGGACACATCGAAGCCTTCGATCGGCCCCGCGCCGCTTTCGCCCGCCAGCAGGCGCTTCCAGGTTTCCTCGACGCCGCAGGCCAGCGGCGACACCATGCCCAATCCGGTTACGACGACCCTGCGCATAGGCTCCCTCGGGCTTCATTCGGGCGCGCGGGGCGAGAAGGCCTCCGTCGCGGCCGATCCAGCTTTCAAGCCGCGTGACGCGGCCTTTGTCAGCTTTTGCGCCGCGTGACGCGGCTCTTGATCAGCTTTCGCGCCGCATGACGCGGCTCTTGTCAGCTTCTGCGCCGCATGACGCGGCCTCTGCAACGTCAATCGCGCGCGCCCGACCTCGGCCGGACGCGCGCGAAACTTTCCATTCCGGCCGGGCTCAGCCCTGAGCCGTGGCCTTTTCCAGGAATTTCACGGCGTCGCCGACGGTCACGATCGACTCGGCCGCGTCGTCCGGAATCTCCACCCCGAATTCTTCCTCGAAGGCCATGACCAGCTCGACGGTGTCGAGCGAATCGGCGCCCAGATCGTCGATGAAATTCGCGCTGTCGACCACCTTGTCGGGTTCGACGCCGAGATGTTCGACGACAATCTTCTTCACGCGCTCGGCGACATCGCTCATCTTGATTTCCTCATTATCTCGAACAGACGGCGCGCCTGAACCTTGCCCGGGGGCGCGCGGGGGGAGTGACGAATCCGGCGACGCGAAAATTTCCGCGCTGCAGCGAAATTTCACACGTTGGAACGTACAAACCGGGGTTTGCTAACACACTTCCGTCACGATTGCGAGGCCCATATGCGCCGCGCCGCGCCGCATCGGGGCCCTGGCCGCAACACGCTCAAATCATTGCCATTCCACCGTTGACATGCAGCGTCTGGCCGGTGATGTAGGCGGCTTCCGAACTCGCCAGATAGACGCAGGCCGCGCCGATATCCGCGCCTTCTCCGAGACGGCCGGCGGGGATCGTCGCCAGAATGGCCTCTTTCTGCTTGTCGGTCAGCGCGTCGGTCATCGGGCTGGCGATGAAGCCGGGCGCCACGCAGTTCACCGTGATATTGCGCGAGGCGAGTTCGGCGGCGAGCGATTTGCTCATGCCGATCAGGCCCGCCTTGGAGGCCGCGTAATTGCCCTGGCCGGCGTTGCCGGTGACCCCGACCACCGACGCGATATTGATGATCCGGCCGTGACGGCGCTTCATCATGCCCTTGACCGCGGCGCGCGACAGGCGGAAGGCGGAGGTCAGGTTGACCTCGAGCACCGTGTCCCAGTCCTCGTCCTTCAGCCGCATGAACAGGCCGTCGCGGGTCACGCCGGCGTTGTTGACCAGAATGTCGAGCGGCCCGGCCAGCGCCTCGGCCTCCGGAACCAGCTTCTCGACCGCCTGCTTGTCGGACAGGTTGCAGGGCGCGACGAACGCGCGCGCCCCCAGTTCCGCCGCCAGGGCCTCCAGAGCGTCGCGGCGCGTGCCCGACAGCACGATCTTGGCGCCCTGCCGATGCAGCGCGCGGGCTATCGCCGAGCCGAGCCCGCCGCTGGCGCCGGTGACCAGCGCGACGCGATTATTCAGATCAAACATCAACTACTCCGCGCAAGTCATTACCCGTTGATGGAAAAACTCTCGACCTCGGCCGGAACGCCGACATTGAGCGACCGCGCCCCTTCCGCCGTGCGCCTGACCAGTCCGGCCAGCACCTTGCCGGCGCCGATTTCGACGAACAGATCGACGCCCTGGCTGTGCATGAAGCCCATGCATTCGCGCCAGCGCACCGCGCCGCAGACCTGGGCGACCAGCAATCGGCGGATTTCGTCGGGATCGCGCGCCGGCGCGGCGGTGACATTGGCCACGACATCGACCACCGGCCGCCTGATGTCGGTTTTCGCCAGCGCCTCCTTCATCGCCTCGGCGGCCGGCGCCATCAAGGCGCTATGGAACGGCGCCGAAACCGGCAGCAGCATCGCGCGTTTCACGCCGTTTTCCCTGGCGATCTCGATCGCCAGATCGACCGCCTTTTTCGCGCCGGAGACCACGATCTGGCCGCCGCCGTTGTCGTTGGCCACCTCGCACAGCGCGCCCGCGGCGGCCGCCGCCTCCATCGCGATTTTCTTCGCCTGTTCGGGTTCGGCGCCCAGAAGCGCGGCCATGGCCCCCTCGCCGACCGGAACCGCCTTCTGCATCGCCTGTCCGCGCAGGCGCAGCAGCCGCGCGGCGTCGGCGATCGTCAAGGCGCCCGCCGCCGCCAGCGCCGAATATTCGCCCAGCGAATGGCCGGCGACAAAGGCGGCGTCGCGCGCGACATCGACGCCCTTCTCGGCCTCCAGCGCCCGCAGCGCCGCGAGGCTAACGGCCATCAGGGCCGGCTGGGCGTTGGCGGTAAGGGTCAGTTCGGCGGCGTCGCCCTCGAACATAAGGGTCGAGAGCTTCTCGCCGAGCGCCGCGTCCACTTCGTCGAAAACGGCGCGCGCGGACGGGAAGGCGTCATGGAGCGCCTTGCCCATGCCGACGGCCTGAGAGCCCTGGCCGGGGAAAAGAAATGCGACGGACACGTGCGATCTGCCTCGTTTCTGGTCAATTCGCGTCAGCCATTGGCGCTCGTCCGGGCTGCTGTCAAGATCCCGCCGCGAAACGGCGGGACGAAAACTCCACCTGCCCACTTATACTCAATTTTCATTTGTCTGGAGCAAAATTGGCGTGTTTCGCGTCGCGCGACCATGACGGCCGCCGACGCGCCTCCAATTGGGAGAGAAAGCGCGCGGCGCCGTCGCGCGCGAAGAAATGTCGCTGGCCTATCAGCCGATGGTCGATGTCGCCGACCGCAGCGTCATGGCCGTCGAAGTCTTGCTGCGCTGGACCCATCGTTCGCCGCGCTCGACAAGCTGCGCGCGATCGGCGTCCACATCGCGCTCGACGATTTCGGCGCGAGCTATTCCTCGCTGAGCTATCTCAACGATTTTCCCTTCGACAAGGTCAAGATCGACAAGAGTTTCGTGCGCGACATCGACACGCCGAGAAACGCCAAGCCCGCGAGCATCATTCGCGCGGTCAACGCCATCGGCCGCGACCTGAGCATGTGCGTCGTGGTCGAGGGCGTCGAAACCCAGGACCAGCTTGCCGCCATTCGCGCCCTCGGCGTCGGGGGCGCCCAGGGCGAGTTGTTCAGCCGCCCGCTGCCAGCCGAGGACATGGCCGTCTATCTTCTCAGGCAAATGGCCGTCAGCGCCCGCCCCGCCCTTGCCGCGGCCCGCGCTCCCTCGCCGTCCCGCGCCGCCGGCGCCTGAACCTCGCCGCGCGACGGTCGCAACATCGCGCGGCGAAATCCCGCGGCCCGGGGCGCCCCATCGTCCGGCGAGGCGGAAACCACCGCCGACAGTATAACCCGCCTTCCCCATATTTTCGTTGATTCGCGACGCACGCGGGTTCAAATCTGGCGCGGGAGGTAGGCGGGTGACACTCGACCAGTTGCGCATTTTCGTCGCCGTCGCGGAGCTTGAGCATGTCACGCGCGCGGCGGGCCAGCTCAATCTGACCCAGTCGGCGGTCAGCGCCGCGATCGGCGCGCTCGAATACCGCCATGACTTGAAGCTGTTCGACCGGATCGGCCGGCGGGTCGCCCTGACCCAGGAGGGCCGCGCCTTTCTCGCCGAGGCGCGCGCCCTGCTGGTCGCCGCGCAGCGCACCGAAAAGGTGCTGGCCGACATCGGCGGCCTGAAGGCCGGGCGGCTGAATGTCGCCGCCAGCCAGACCACCGGCAATTACTGGCTGCCGCCGCGTCTCGCGCGCTTCGCCGAACTCTATCCCGGCGTCACCGTCCAACTGACCATCGGCAACACCCATGAGGTCGCCGAACTCGCGATCGCGGGCGAGATCGACCTGGGCCTGGTCGAGGGCGCCGTCTCCGATCCGCTGCTGACCGTCGCCCGCGTCGACGACGACGAATTGCTGGTGGTCGCCGCGCCCGCGCTCGCCACAAAACTCGCCGGCGCGGACGCCGCCGCCATCCACGACGCGCCTTGGGTCGCGCGCGAAAAAGGCTCCGGCACGCGCGAGGCCTTCGAGGAGCTGATCCAGTCGGTCGCGCCGCCCGGCCACGCGCCGCGCGTGGTGCTCGAACTGCCGTCCAACGAGTCCTTGCGCACGGCGGTCGAGGCCGGCGCGGGCCTCGCGGTATTGTCGAGCCTGGTCGCCCGCGCCTCGATCAAGGCCGGCGCCCTGGCGCCACTGCCTTTTTCCCTGCCCAAGCGCCCGTTCTATATTCTGTCGCACCGGCAGCTTTATACGTCGCGCGCCGCCAAAGCCTTGCTCGCCCTGATGCGGGAGTCGGCGGCGAACCCGCATTAGCCGTCGCGACGGAATGCGTTTTCCTTGCGCTGGAGCAATTCCACGCGCCGATGGCCGATGGACCCGCGCGCGGGATTTGCTATCTTCTTGAAGAGTCGTGACAAAAAGCATGACGTTCAGGAGGAAGACCATGACCGCGCCGCAAACCGACGCCGAAGGCTATCTGATCGATCCCGCCGAATGGACCGAGGACTGGGCCAGGGACAGGGCCCGCGACCTTGGAATCGAGCTGAACGACGACCATTGGGCGGCCATAAGCTTCATGCGCGCCTTCTGGGAGGAGCACCAGCTTCCGCCCGACG
This sequence comes from Pseudomonadota bacterium, assembly GCA_021777915.1. GTDB lineage: Bacteria > Pseudomonadota > Alphaproteobacteria > Rhizobiales > Beijerinckiaceae > Rhodoblastus. Next base: position 25,420 of record JAJYCZ010000018.1, read on the forward strand.
CCCGCTTCGTGATGCGCCACCTGACCGAGACGCGCGGCGCCGGCCGCAACCGGCTGTTCGAGCTTTTCCCCTATGGCTATCCCGGCCAGGCCTGCAAGGTCGCCGGCATGAAGCGCCCGCGCATCTGGAGCACCGGCTGAGGCGGGGCCGACAGGTTTCCTTGATCCTGTCGCCTGAAAAAGCGCCGCCGAAACGCGGGCGGGCGCACCCTGGCCGCTTGCGCCGCGGTCTATTCAATCTTTCGCAATCTTCCTCTCCCGCATCGTCCGGCGGCGGCAACACCGCGCAGGGCGCTCGGGATGGAAGTGAAAATGCATTCGCCGTGGTTGCGGCCGTGGTTACAGGACATGAGACGAATTACCTGAACTTTTGAACCTCAAAATGGCGCCCATGAACCGGCTCGCGCGCGGCGTCACTTCCCACGCCGTCATGGAGATTGGCGCGGCATTCCGCGCCGCGTTATAGTTTGGGGATTTCGTAACATGTCCCCGGAATCAGTTTGGGGACTTCGTAACATGTCCCCGAAATCACGTAACATGTCCCCGGAATCCGGAGATTTTCAACACGGACCAGGGCAGCCAGTTCACCAGCGCCGAGAGAGTTGGCCCAGCAAATTTGAACAGAGCGGTAAGTGGCTTTTCTGCCTGACAGCGGCGAACATGGGCGCCGCGATTCAGAAGTTGTCTTGACGAAGCGCACACGCCGAAACAGACAGGACAGGGCCGTGGCTGAAAGCTACGCGCCTATCTGTTTCATCAATCCGAGTGCGTCCATCAGGATTCGCGTCTCCTTGACCTTTCCGTTCTCCAAGCGGTCGATCACCATCCCCCAGACCGTGACCGGGTTTCCCGTGGCGGGAACGCCAAAAAATGGTGCGCTGTGGGTTCCTGTCCAGATAAAGCATGTCAGCACCTTGTCCGCTTCCGCGATCTGTTCTTCGACCGTCCAGCGCATATCCGGAAACGCCAAAAGCATTTCCCGGAGAACGTCCTTCAGGCCCGAGAGGCCCGGCCCCTGACCGGGGAATGGCGCGAGCTCAATGACGTCTTCCGCCATGTAGTCTCCAGAAGCGTCCACGTCGCCTTTGTTGATTGCCTCCTCGATGAAGCGGCGGACGATTTGCTTGTTTTCTTCGGGGCTCATGGTGTTCCTCTTGACATCGCTCAAGCTGCGCGCACGGGAGGCAGACCGCAAGCATGGATTTTGCCAAAATAAGACCCTCATCATTCGAGGCCTTGTCCGGCATGAGCCGAATCCCGTCATCGCCCGAGGGGATCAAGGGTGTGATGTTGTCCGCTAAACCAGTTCCACCTCCGCCACGCCAGGAATCGCCTTGATCGCGCTGGAGGCCCGCGGATCGACGGGATAGCGGCCTGGAAGCCTGATTTCGACCTCGCGCTCGGGGGCGTCCAGCCGCAGGACCAGGGTCACCTCGCCTTCCGGCCGGCCCTTCAGCCGTTCCGCCAGGCGCGCCAAAGGCGCCGGATTGCGCAGCGCGATGCGCAGGCCCTTCTGGATGCGCGCCGCCGCCTCGTCGAGCCGTTCCACCCCGGTGATCCGGGCGCGCACGTCCTCGCCCTCGACATTGGCCTGAAGCGTGACCAGCACGCAGGCGCCTTTTTCCAGCAGGTCGCGATATTGGTTCAGCCCCTCCTGGAACAGGATGGCCTCATATTGGCCCGACGGGTCGGACAGGGTCACGATGCCCATCTTGCTTCCCGATTTGGTGCGCCGCTCGGCGCGGTCGAGCACGGTGGCGGCAAGCCGGCCGGCGGAAGCGCCCAGCTTTACCGCGCGCGCAAAACGCGCCCAGACCTCGACCCGCAGCCGGCTCATCACATTCTGATAAGCGTCGAGCGGATGGCCGGAGATGAAGAAGCCGATCGCCTCGAATTCGCGCCGCAGCCGCTCCTCCGCCGACCAGTTCTCGTAATTGGTCAGGCGCAGGGCTTCCGGCTCGCCGGCGCCGAACAGAGCGGTCTGGCCGAGCTGGCTTTCCTCCTGCGCCCGGTTGGCCAGCGCCAATATCGGCTCGACCGCGGCGAAAACTTTTGCGCGATCGCGTTCGAGTCCGTCGAAGGCCCCGGCCGCCGCCAGGGCCTCCAGCACCTTCTTGTTCACCTCGCGCGGATTGAGCCGCGCGGAGAAATCGGACAGATCGCGGAAAGGCTCCTTCGCGCGCGTCCGGACCAGAGACTCGGCCTGGCCCTCGCCGACCCCTTTGACCGCCGACAGCGCATAGCGGATGACCAGTTCGCCGGACGCATCGCGATGGACCTCGAAATCGACGCCCGAGCGGTTGACCGAGGGCGGCTCGACCCTGATGCCGAGCCGCGTCGCCTCGTTGCGGAATTCCGCCAGCTTGTCGGTGTTGCTCTTGTCGAGCGTCATCGAGGCGGCGAGGAATTCGACCGGGTAATTGGCCTTGCACCAGGCGGTCTGATAGGCGACGAGCGCATAGGCGGCCGCATGGCTCTTGTTGAAGCCGTAATCGGCGAATTTCGCCAGCAGATCGAAAATCTCGTCGGCCTTCGCTTTCTCGACGCCCCGCTCCACCGCGCCGTCCACGAAACGGGCGCGCTGCTTGTCCATCTCGGCCTTGATCTTCTTGCCCATGGCGCGGCGCAGCATGTCGGCCTCGCCCAGCGAATAGCCGGAAAGAATCTGGGCGATCTGCATCACCTGTTCCTGGTAGATGATGACGCCAAATGTCTCCTTGAGCACGTTTTCGATCTTGGGATGGAGGTAGTCGGCGTCCTCCTCGCCGTGCTTGACCGCGCAATAGGTCGGGATATTGGCCATCGGGCCGGGGCGGTAGAGGGCGACCAGCGCGATGATGTCCTCGAAACGGTCGGCGCGCATTTCGGCCAGCGCCTTGCGCATCCCGGCGCTTTCCACCTGGAACACGCCGATGGTCTCGCCACGCCCCAGCATGTCGAAGGTTTTCTGGTCATCGAGCGGAATGGTCGCCAGATCAACTTCGATTCCGCGCTGTTTCAGCAAAGCGACGCAGGTCGAAAGGGTGGTCAGCGTCTTCAGGCCCAGAAAATCGAATTTCACCAGGCCGGCCTGCTCCACCCATTTCATGTTGAACTGGGTCGCCGGCATGTCGGATTTGGGGTCGCGATAGAGCGGCACCAGTTGGTCGAGCGGCCGGTCGCCGATGACCACGCCCGCCGCATGGGTCGAGGCGTTGGAATAAAGCCCTTCGAGTTTCTGCGCGATTTCCAGCAGCCGCCGCACCCGCGAATCCTGTTGCGCGGCCTCCTGGAGGCGGGGCTCGGAGTCGATCGCCTGTTTCAGCGACACCGGCGCGGCGGGGTTTTGCGGCACCAGCTTGGCGAGCTTGTCGACGAGGCCGAGCGGCATTTCCAATACGCGCCCGACATTGCGCAACACGCCGCGCGCCAGAAACGAGCCGAAGGTGATGATCTGCGCCACGCGGTCCGCGCCATAGCGGTCGCGGACATAGGCGATGACCTCGTCGCGGCGGGTCTGGCAGAAGTCGATGTCGAAATCCGGCATCGACACGCGCTCGGGATTAAGAAAACGCTCGAACAGCAGCGAAAAGCGAATCGGGTCGAGATCGGTGATGGTCAGGGCATAGGCGACCAGCGAACCCGCGCCCGAGCCGCGCCCCGGCCCGACCGGAACGCCCTGGGCCTTGGCCCATTTGATGAAGTCCGACACGATCAGGAAATAGCCGGGGAATTTCATCTTCTCGATGATCGAGAGTTCGAATTCGAGCCTTTTCCGGTAATCGTCCTCGGTATGGCCCGGCGCGGGGCCGTGACCGGCCAGACGCGCGGCAAGGCCGGATTGCGCCTGCTGGCGCAGTTCCGCCGCCTCGTCGGCGTCCTGCGCGAAATTGGGCAGAATCGGCTTTCGCGTGCGCGGCCGGTAGGCGCAACGCAGCGCGATCTCGACGCTGTTGCGGGTGGCCTCCGGCAGGTCGGCGAACAAGGCGACCATTTCCGCGCGGGTCTTGAAGCGATGCTCCGGCGTCAGCTTGCGGCGATTGTCCTGGCTGACCACGGCGCCGTCGGCGATGCAAATCAGCGCGTCATGGGCGTCGTAATCGGCGGCTTCCGGGAAATAAGGCTCATTGGCCGCGACCAAAGGCAGGTTTTCCCGGTAGGCGAGGTCGAGCAGCCAAGGCTCGACCTTCTGCTCGCTTTCCAGGCCGTGGCGCTGGATCTCGACGTAAAAGCGGCTGGGGAACAGAGGCGCGAGCGCTGCGAGCCGTTCCCGCGCGATTTGCGGCCTGTCGGCGAGAAAGGCGCGGTCGAGCGGCCCGCTCGGGCCGCCGCTCAGAGCGATGAGCCCTTCGCAGGCCTCGGCCAGCTGCGCCGGACCTACATGGGGAGAATCGCCCTCCTCGACCTCAAGCCAGGCCTGGGAGACCAGCCGCATGAGATTGGCGTAGCCACGCTCGTTCTGGGCCAGCAGCACGAGTTCGCCCCTGCCCGCGTCGGCCGCGAGCAACTCGCCGCGCGTGCGAAAAAGCTCGGCGTCGCCGAAATCGACCGTGAGCTGGCAGCCCACGATCGGCTGGACGCCGTCCTTGGCGAATTTTTCCGAGATTTCCAGCGCGCCGAACAGGTTGTTGGCGTCGGTGACGGCGACGGCGGGCTGGCCGTCGGCGAGCGCGAGCTTCAGCAGCCTGGCGACGCCGATCGCCCCTTCACGCAGGGAAAAGGCGGTGTGGACGTGCAGATGGACGAAGCCGACCTTTTCGATTGCCTGCTCGACCAATGCCCGCCTCCCGCCGCCACGCCCCATGGGCGATAATGCCGCCGCGGAACGAAAAGGTCGTCCTCAAAACCGGCTTGAATGTGAAAACATTGTGGACAAGTCCGCATCGAGCGACGTTCTCTTGATATTCGCTATCCGTTCTCGATGGAACAAAAAATCCGTTTTTTTTACGTCTGTGATCTTGTCACATGAAAACAAATAGTTACGCAAGGTCGTCCTGTGGAAAAGTTGCAGTCCCGCCTGTGGATAACACGTGTTGTGGCAAATTTGTCTTGCGGCGAAATTGAGGCATTGCAGGCGTTTCCCGTGGTCAAGCTCAAATCCCGCGCAATATGGCGCGGGCGGCGCCGGTTGCGGGTCAGGCCGTTTCAACCAGAAGTCCGCTCCGCAAAGTCAGGCGGCGATCCATGCGCGCCGCCAGATCGGGATTATGGGTCGCGATCAGCGCCGACAGGCCGGTGGCGCGCACCAGCGACATCAGCGCCACGAAGACGCGGTCAGCGGTTTCGGGATCGAGATTGCCGGTCGGCTCGTCGGCGAGCAGCAAGGCGGGGGCGTTGGCGACCGCGCGGGCGATCGCCACCCTCTGCTGCTCGCCGCCCGACAATTCCGACGGCCGATGATTGGCCCGCGCCGCCAGGCCGAGGTAATCGAGCAGTTCCAGCGCGCGCCGCCGCGCCTCCTTGCGGCTCAGGCCGGCGATCATCTGCGGCGTCATCACATTTTCCGCCGCCGTGAATTCCGGCAGCAGGTGATGGAACTGATAGACGAAGCCGATGCGGTTCCGGCGCAAGGCGGTGCGCCGGGCGTCGCCGAGGCTGGAGGTCGGCGTTCCCTCGACCTCGACCTCGCCGCCGTCCGGGCGCTCCAGCAGGCC
>JAJYCZ010000180.1 GCA_021777915.1 Pseudomonadota bacterium
CCGATTTGGTCTCTTTCCTCCTCGGAAAGGTGCGAATAGGATCGCATGGCAACACTCCCTTTGGTCCTGAACAGCCAAGCCGATACCAGATCGGCAGGGGGTGTTGCACTTCGCGTCGGAACTCAGGCCGGTTCCAAGGACGCCAATCAGAGCCGGCGGCTGTTATCCTTGGCGGCGGTGGTTGATGGGATGAATCGGGCGGATGCCGCGCGCATTGGCGGAATGGATCGTCAGACGCTGCGCGACTGGGTTCATCGTTTCAACGCGCAAGGCCCGGAGGGTCTCAAGGATATTCGCGCCAAAGGCCAACCGCTGCGGCTTTCGAGCGAACAATTGGCCGCCTTCGCTGAGATCGTCGAGACAGGGCCGGATCGGGAACAGGACGGCGTAGTCCGATGGCGGAGGATCGACTTGCAGCGGATCGTCGAAGAGCGCTTCGGCGTCGCCTATCACGAGCGGTCAATCGGCAAGCTTCTGAAGTTTCTTGGCTTCTCGCACATCAGCGCGCGTCCGCGCCATCCGGGCCAAAAGGCGGAAACAGTCGCGGCGTTTAAAAAAACTTCCGCCAGACGCTGAAGGCGCATCTCGCCCACGTGCCTGAGCGCAAGCCCATCGAGATTTGGTTTCAGGACGAGGCGCGCATTGGCCAGAAAAACGGCCAAGTTCGCCAATGGGCAAAGCGCGGAACGCGGCCACGTCAGCCCGCCGACCAACGGTATGAAAACGCCTATTTGTTCGGCGCAATTTGCCCAGCGCGCGGGGTTGGCGCGGCGCTGGCCTTGCCCTACGCCGACACTGAGGCGATGCAAATGCACTTGGACGAAATCTCTTGCTGCGTCGCGCGCGGCGCTCACGCTGTCTTGCTGCTCGACCGCGCCGGTTGGCACACGACCGACAAGCTCAATGTCCCGAAAAATATCACGCTGATTTTCCTGCCGTCACGCGCGCCGGAACTGAACCCGGTGGAGAACATCTGGCAGTATCTGCGCGCCAACTGGTTGTCGAACAGGGTTTTCGAGACCTATGACGAAATCATCGAAGCCGCATCCGACGCCTGGCGCAAACTCACCGCCGCGCCAGACGTCATCAAATCAATCGGTTTGCGCCAATGGGCTCATGTCGGTCATTCATAAGGGCCGTTGGTATTACGGGATATTTGGGGCGTTTCGCGCACGCCGAAGACACTGGCGAAACTTGCCTGTATCGGCGGTGGGCCCCGTTATTTGCATATCGGTAAACTGGCGTTCTATACCCCCGCCGAACTCGACGCTTGGGTCAAATCGCTCGTCTCGGAACCGGTGTCCAATACTTCTCAGCCCGACGTTGGGGGCGACAGATGAGCGCCACCCCCGAAATGCGAAGCCCGGCCCCGCGCGCCAACGCGGACGTCCGGGCGGAAGTCACTGATAACGACCTCCCTTTTATCATCGCCATCTCGGAACCGAAAGTCGATTTCACCGCGCTTTTCGTCGCGCGGCGCTATCGCCTGCCCTGGCCGCTGGCGAAAGCCGTGGCGGCGTTGGCCGACCTGGGGAGGGCTCTCGGATGAGCAATGCCCTCGACTTCGACAAGATCAATGCGGCGGCGCTGGCGGCATTCCCTGCCGTTCTGAATCGCCTTCTGCCGGGAGGGAAAACCATCGGGCGCGAGTTGGTCGCGCTCAATCCGCGCCGCGCGGATCGTCGCCTCGGATCGTTTAAGGTGAACCGCTTCAACGGCAAATGGTGCGACTTTGCGACCGGCGACAAAGGCGGCGATCCTGTTTCGCTGGTCGCTTATCTGGCGGACGTGTCGCAGGGCGACGCGGCGCGGCTTTTGGCGCAAATGCTTGGCCTGGAAACCGGAGGGCGCCGCAATGGATAAGCTCTCCGAAGTGTTCGCGCCCTTCTCGCAAAGCGAATTTTCCCAAGCTGTGTATGACGTTGTGCAGGACCCACGCGCGCTTGAGGCGAAAACGATCTGCCCGCCGGCTCGCGCCGAGTACGCCGAGGCGGCGGCGGCGCGGCTTTTTGGGCGGGCGCCGGATGGTCTCTGGCCCTATGCCACGCCAGACAGACAAGCCGCCTTCTATGTCTGCCGCTGGAATCAGCAGGACGGCAAGAAAGAAATCCGGCCCCTGTCCTATGTCGAGGGAAAGGGCTGGGCTTTCGCGGCTTGGCGAAGGGATCGCCCGCTGTACCGGCTCGACGAAATTTCTGCGAAGCCCAATGCGCCCATTGTGGTTTGCGAGGGCGAGAAGGCGGCGGACGCGGCGGCGCGGATTTTCCCCCAAAGCATCGCCACAACGTCCAGCGGCGGCGCCAATGCGGCAGCGAAATCGGACTGGACGCCGCTCGCCGGGCGGCGCGTCCTGATCTGGCCGGATAATGACGACAATGGCCGCAAATATGCCGGCGAAGTCGCGGCGATCCTGGCGGCGCTGGGGTGCGACGTTTCAGTTATCGACGCCAAGGCGCTGGCGTCGCTTGATCCTGCCGGCGGTGCTCGCGAGCCCGCGACGAAATGGGACGCAGCTAACGCGTTAGCGGAATGCTCCGATTTGGTCGCATTGCGCAAGGCGGCTTTCAATTTCGCCAAGGCGTTCGATCCCCCGACGGTGCGCCGTCCCGAACCTACGGCTGATTGGCCAGAGCTGAAGCCTATCCAAACATCCTTGCCCGCCGTTGCGCCATTTGACCCCGAATTGTTGCCTGAAGCGTTGCGCGGCTATGTGTTCGATATAGCCAGCCGTCAGCAGTCGCCCCCCGACTTCGCCGCCGTCGCCGCCCTCTGCGGATTGTCGACGCTGATCGGTAACCGGGCGCGCATCCAACCGAAGCAATTCGACGACTGGCAAATCGTCCCGAACCTTTGGGGCGCAATGGTCGGGGCGCCCAGTGCGATGAAGTCGCCGGCGCTCAAAGCGGCGTTGCCGCCGATCTATGCCTTGCAAGACGCCATGCGCAAGCAATGGGAGGCGGCGCAACGCGAAGCCAAGGCTGACGGAGCCATGGAGAAACTGGACGCCAGGGTTAAGCGCAAAAGGGCAGAAAAGGCGTTCCAGCAAGGCGGAAGCGATGAGGCGCGGCGGTTGCTCGCCGAAACGGCCGGCGACGACCAGGACCCGCCGCCTTGCCCGCGCGTGACGATCAATGACGCGACGGTCGAAAAGCTGGGTGAACTGCTAAACGAAAACCCGCGTGGCCTCCTGCTGATCCGCGACGAATTGTCCGGCTTCATTGCGCGCATGGAGCGCGAGGAATTTCAGGGTGAGCGCGCTTTCTACCTGGAGGCGTTCAGCGGCGACGGGCAGTTCACTTATGACCGGATCGGGCGCGGGACGGTTTACATAGAACATTGCACGTTGTCGATTGTCGGCGGCGTTCAACCCTCGCGGATCGCCCCGCTCGTTCGCGGCGCCATGAGCGGCAAGGCCGACGACGGGCTGATTCAGCGGTTCCAACTGGCGGTATGGCCTGACGCCAGCCCGAATTGGATTTGGGTTGACCGGCGGCCCAATGCAGCGGCGCGCGCGGCCTATGAGGACACGTTCCTCCGCCTTCACGACTTCACCAAGGATCGTGAACAACCGGCCGTGTTCGCGTTCGCCGACGACGCGCAAGAGCTTTTCAGAACGTGGATGGAAGAAATCCAGACGGAGGCGCGCGGCGGCAAGCTGCCGAGCAGCCTCGAAAGCCACTTGCTGAAAATGCCGAAGACGGTTTGTTCGCTCGCCCTGATCTTTCATCTGGTCGAAGGCGGCGACGGGCCGGTTTCGGCCGAGGCGACTGCGCGGGCGCTGGATTGGGTCGATTATCTGCGCAGCCACGCCAACCGGCTTTATTCATCCGGCTTGACGCAGATCGAACAGGGCGCGCGGTTGATTATTGAGCGCCGCGAGCAATTGCCTGACCGCTTCACGGCGCGCGACGTTCAGCGCAAGGCGTGGTCCGGCATTGCCGACAAGGACGCCGTGGCGGACGCCATCGATTTGCTTATCGGCAACGGCTATTGCCGCGAGGTTCCGATAGCGGCCACGACGTCGGGAGGGCGCCCGACCACGGCCTATGAATGGAACCCCTGCCTCAAAAGGGAGCGCTGACCATGGGCCGGTGGCTTGCCTCGCTCGCCAGCCGGGCGGCGGAAAAAAACGCGAAAAGCGCCACAGACAAAACTGACGAAACTGACAAAACCCTGCAAACGGACGTTTCGTCAGTTTTGTCAGTTCCCACCCTGAGCGTTTTTGAAAAATTTTCGGCCAATGATGCCGACGAAGCCGGCGCGGCGATTGTCGAGCGGGTTGGTCTTTGCGCCGGCTCCGTTCCGGCACCCTACCTGGACGCATGGACGCGGCTGAATTGCCAAAAGCCCGCGTGGGTTTCGGAAGCCGAATGGCGGCAGGCGCTGGACGATGGCGGGCGCTTCCTCGACCAATGGGGTTGGGTTTCTGAATCCGGGTGGGTCTGGACGGCGGCCGAGTTGTTCGACGCTCCGGAAGCAGGCAAGGACGGCGGACTAATTTGGCGGCTCGCCGGCCGTGCCGTCGTCAGCTACGGCCCCGATTATGTACGTCTGGATGACGCGGACGACACGGTAATCAAACGCGCAGACATTGGGGACGGCCATGATCAGCTTGGCTGGATTGCCCAGGGCCGCGCCGCAAGCAAGCTCTGTCAGCGCTGAAATTACTGGAGAAAAGCAGGTGGCACGCTTTAAGAAAGGCCAGTCGGGAAATCCAGCCGGAAAGCCAAAAGGCTGTCGCGCCCGCGCGACGATCATCGCCGAGCAACTGCTCGACGAAGAAGGCGAAACGGTTATTCGTGCGGTGATTGATGCAGCCAAGGGCGGCGATATGACGGCGGCGCGCATTGTTGTTGAGCGCCTCATCCCGCCGCGCAAAGACCGGCCCATTTCTTTTTCCGCCCCGCAAATCAGTGACGCGGCGGGCGCAACGGAGGCGATGGGAAGGCTGCTTGCGAGCGTCGCCGAGGGCGAAATTACTCCGTTGGAGGCAGCATCCGTCGGGAAGTTGGTCGAAGCCTATGTGAAAAGCCTCGAGACGCGCGACCTGGAAGAACGTATCGCAATTCTTGAACGGAGGGCGAGCAATGAAGCCGATTAACAAACGCCTTGAACGCCTGGAAAAGAGGTCGTTCAACTCCGCAGGCGAAAAAATGGACACGATTTCGCCAATCGCGCTGGCGGCAAAAGAGTTTGAATTTAAGGCCTGGCAACAGCGCCGGGTGGAAGCCAATCTCCCTGCGGGCCGTGACGTTTACGATGCCGAACAGGCGGCTGATGAGGCAGCTTTCCAAGCATACAAGGCGTCGGTGCCGGTAGACGCGTGGCCGAAACTTCCCACGGCTCAGCTTGTCGAAGTCACTATGCGGTGGCAATGGATGCAGGCCCGCAAGCGCGCGCGGACCTCGTCCGGAGAAGCCAGCCCCCTAGTGGCGCCAGCCTGACGTCTGGGTCTCGCATAGACGTTATTCCGATGGCAGAGGTCGACCCGAAGCGGCAGTCAGCGCCGAAAGGCGACCGCCCGGTGTGGACCTGAAGGCGGACATTCCCTGAGCGGATCGAGGCGCGTCACACGACCGGCAAGCCGGCGGCCTTCCATTCGGGGAAACCGTCTTCCAGACGGCGAGCGTTGAAGCCGTGCTGGCGCAGCAAGGCCACCGCCTCGAAGGCGAAGACGCAATAAGGGCCGCGGCAATAGGCGACGACCGCGCGGTCTTTTGGCAGATCGCGCAGCTGCTTCTCCAACTCCCGTAGTGGCGCGTTGATCGCCTGCGGCAGATGGCCGGCGTCGAATTCGTCCTCGGGACGGACATCGAGCACGGTCACCAGCCCGTCCCGCATGCGCCGCGCCAGTTCCTCGCGCGAAACCGGCTCCAATGCGTCGCGTTGGCGGAAATAGCCGCCGACAATTTCGCGGACCTCGGCGACATTGCGCTCGCCCACGCGATGCAAGGCCCTGACCAGATCGAGCACCGCGGGGTCGCTCATCCGGTAAAGAATCTGCGTGCCATTGCGGCGGGAGACGAGAAGCCCGACCTTTCGCATCAGCCGCAGATGTTGCGACGCATTGGCTACCGAAAGGCGCGCCGCCGAAGCCACATCGTCGACGCCGCGCTCGTGCTGCGCCAGCAGTTCGAGAATGGCCAGCCGGTGGGGGTTGCCCAGCGCCTTGGCGACCTCGGCGAATTGCGTGAAGAGCTCGAATTTGGGTGAGGGACTTGACATCGGCGCCATGATATAAAACTATTCAACGTAATTATTGAATTGCATCGATCGAGCAATGTCAAGCGACGCATTCGCGGAGCCCGACAATGCGGAACGACACGACGCCGTCAAGGAAGGAAGCCTCCCGTGATCCTCAGACAGTTCCTGCATATGAACCCGGTCGGCGCGTCCTATCTCTTCGGCTGCGGCGGCAAATCCTGCGCCGCGGTGGTCGATCCGATCGGCGACATCGCGCCCTATCTGCAAGCCGCCCAGGATACCGGGATGCGCATTCTCTATGTCGTGGACACCCATATTCACGCCGATCACGCCTCGGCCGGCCGCCAGCTCGCCGAAGCCGCCGGGGCCGAATATGTGCTGTTCGCCGGGGCGGACGCCAAACCTGCCTTTCGCGGCGTGAAAGACCGCGACATCCTGCCGCTGGGCAATGTGATGGCCGAGGTGCTTCACACCCCGGGCCACACGCCGGAGCACATCTGCCTGCTGGTCACCGACCGCACCCGCGCGCCGGAGCCGTGGTTCCTCCTCTCCGGCCACACCCTGATGGTTGGCGACGTTGGCCGGACCGAGCTCGCCACCTCGC
>JAJYCZ010000181.1 GCA_021777915.1 Pseudomonadota bacterium
TGACCTATCTCAACCCGCTGCGCTATTTTCTGGTGGTGATCCGCGCCGTATTCCTCAAGGGCGTCGGCGTGTCGGTTCTGTGGCCGGAGCTTTTGGCCATGACCTTGCTTGGCGTCGGAATGCTGGCCTTCAGCACCCTCAGGTTCCGGAAGACTTTGGATTGAGGATGATGAGGACCACGAGCAAGCGTGTTCAATGGGCCTCCGCCAAGCCGGCCGAAGCTCGCGGCTTCTTCAGGAGGGTGACGGCCGTCAGGCTGAGAACGAGGCCGAAGCCGACGAGCCAGAAGCCATCGGCATAGGCCATGACATAGGCTTCGCGGCGGACTTGCGCGGCCAATGTGGCGATGGCCTGCATCTTGGCAAGACCCGCGTCGGCCAGATGGACGTGAAAACCAGCGGCGAGCGTGGCGATTCTTTCCTGCGTGCGCGGCGCGTTCTGGGTCACGGCTTCGGCAAGGACCGAGAAGTGGAAATGTTCGCGGCGGTCGATGATGGTCGCGAGTGTCGCGATCCCGACGGAGCCGCCGAGATTGCGCATCATATTGGTCAAGGCCGAGGCGTCCGCCGTCTCGCGCGGCGGCAGGCCCGCCGTCGAAATCTGCGATAGCGGAATGGTGAACAAAGGCTGGCCCAACGCGCGCAGCAGTTGCGGCAGAATGAGCTGATGCGCGCCAACGTCATGGGTCAGCCCGACATTGATCCAGCAACTTGCGATGAACAGCGCGGTTCCGGTCACGACCATGAGACGCGGATCAATGCGCCTGAGCAGAAAGGGCATGGCCGGAAAGAGCGCCAGCTGCGGCAACCCGCTCCACATCACCACATAGCCGATCTGCTGGGCGTTATAGTGCAGGATCTCCGCGCAATAGAGCGGAATGATATAGATCGAGCCGAAGGACACCGCGCCGAGGACCATCATGAGGAAGCTCGCGCCGCCAATGGAGGGGTTGGCGAGCAGGCGCAGATTGATGAGCGGCCGCGCCGCGGTCAGTTGTCGCGCGATAAAAGCGAGAATCGCGACAGCGGACACGACCGACGCCCAGAAGATGAGGTTCGAGTCGAACCAGCTCTTGCGCTGGCCCTCTTCCAGGACGAAGGTCAGCAACGGCAGGCCCAAAGCCATCAAGGCGATGCCGGGCCAGTCGCCATGGCGCAATTCGTCCCAGCGCGCATGTGTTTTTTCCAGCCCGATGAGCTGCGCGGCGGCGGCGACCGGCCCGATGAAGAGATTGATGTAAAAGACATAGCGCCACGAGAAATTATCAGTGAGCCAGCCGCCGACGGTCGGGCCGATGGCCGGAGCGAAGGTCGCGGTGAAACCGAACAAAGCGATGCCGACCGCCTGCTGGGACCTTGGCAGGCGCCCGCGCACGATGGAGATCGCCGTCGGAATCAGCACGCCCCCGGTAAAGCCCTGCCCGGCGCGGAACAGGATCATCTCGTGGAGCGAGCTGGACAGCGCGCAGGCGAGGGAAAAACCGACGAACAGCAGGGTGTTGGCCACCAGATAGCGGCGCAGGCCGATCAGCGCGCCGAGCCAGCCGGTGAGCGGAATGACGATGATTTCCGCCATCAGATAGGCGGTCGAAATCCAGCTTCCTTCCTCGGTTGAGGCTCCGAGCGCGCCCTGGATGCTGGCGAGCGAGGCATTGGTGATCTGGATGTCGAGAATGGCGGTGAAGGCGCCGAGAATTGCGCCATAGACCGCGATCCAGTCGCGCGCCGAGGCGCGCGCGGGCGCGGGCGAAACCGTCGCTGCCGATGCGCTCACCTTAATCCCGCCTCTTTCACCGGAGCGGTTTCAGTCTTGGTGTCCACCGTGACCTCGGCGGAAAGGCCGGGGCGCAATTTGCCGATCAGGGGATCGGAAGCTTCGAGCCCGATGCGGACGGGAACGCGCTGCACGATCTTGGTGAAATTGCCGGTCGCGTTTTCCGGCGGCAGCAGCGCGAATTGCGCGCCGGTGCCCGGCGCGAAACTCTCGACCCGGCCATGGAATTCATGGCTGCCGAATGCGTCCAGGGTGAAGGCGACCTTCTGGCCGACCTTCATCGCCGCCGTCTGGGTCTCCTTGAAATTGGCGACCAGATAGATGTCCGCGCCCATCGGCACGACGGTGAGCAGATTGGCCCCCGGCGTCACAAATTGCCCCGCGCGCAGGGAGCGGTCGCCGACCACGCCGTCGATGGGCGCGACGATCCGGGTGTAATCAAGGTTGAGTTTGGCCTGATCGACCTTGGCGCGCGCCGCGTCGAGCTCTGCCCGGGCGCCGGCCTGCTGGGCCTTGAGACTGTCGATCTGCTTTTCGGCGGCGTCGAGCGCGGCCTGCGCCTTGTCGCGCGCCGCCTGCCGCTGGCGCAACTCGGCCTTGGCCTGCTGCTGCCGCTGCTCCGAGCCGGCCCCCGTCTGGAGCAGGTTCTGATAGCGCCGGAACTCCTCCTGCGCGAAGGTCAGCGCCGCAACGGCGTTGTCGAGATCGGCGCGCGCCGATTCGACCTGCGCCCGCTGCTGGGCCAGCGCAGCGCCCATTCCGAGAAGATCGGCCTGGGCCTTTTCCGCTTCGGCGTCAGCCGAAGCCAGTGCGACGCGATATTCCCGGTCGTCGATCACGGCAATCGTGTCGCCGCGGCGGACCGCCTGATTGTCGCTTGCCAGCGCCTGGGCGACATAGCCCGCGATCCGCGGCGCGACGGTCACCTTGTCGGCGTTGAGGAAAGCGTCGTCGGTCGTGACCTCATATTGGCCGAGGGTCTCCCAGCGCCAGCCAGAAAATCCGCCGGCGCCGAGCGCAACGACGAGCAGGCCGGCGAGCAGGCGCTTCCTGCCCGGTCTTCCCCGTGCGGGTCCGGAGGACAGCTTGTCGTCCACAGGCATAGCTTTGCCGTCGGCGGCTGGGTTTGGCGGAAGGGGGGCGTCCGCGAATTTTTCGGCGCGGCGAGCGTCCATGATCAGGGGCCTTGAATAAAACGAAACAGTTCGGTTAAGTTAATTCATGCAGGCCGATGGCGCAAGGAGTTTGGAGCTTGGAAACTGACGTCGCCCATCGCGTGGCCGCCGTGCGGCGCGGCGGCCGCCCCACGCGGGAGGAAGCCGCCCGCCGAGATATTCGCCTGCTCGAAGTCGCGACCCAGTTGTTCATGGAGCATGGCTATGAGGGCGCCAGCATGGACGCGGTGGCCGAGGCGGCCGGCGTGGGCAAGCCGACGCTCTACCATCGTTACAAGGACAAGAGGGAGCTGTTCCAGGCTGTGCTGACCGCGCGCATCAACGAATGGCTGCTGCCGCTCGCGCAGGTGGCGGAGGCTCAGCAGAGTGGCGCCCATTCGGGCGATCTGGCGGAGGCGCTGGATGGACTGAGCCGCGCGATGCTCCGTCAGGCGCTGAAGCCCGGCGCAGCGGCGCTGCATCGCGTCATCGCCGCCCAGAAGGCGCGATTCCCGGAACTCGCCCAATATGCCTATCAACAGGGCTGGTTGCGGGCCGTGGACGCCGTCGCGCACATCCTGCGCGTCTACAAACATCGTGAAGGCCTGCTCATCCCAGACGAAATGCTCGCCGCCGAATTATTCCTCAACCTGATTATCGGCCCGTCGTCCCGGGCCGCGCTTTATGGCGTCGAACTCGGCGCCGACGGCCTGGAACAGCGGCGGGCCGCCGCCGTCGAACTTTTTCTGCGTGGGATAGGCGCATCGAGATCGTGATTCCGATCCGAGGCTGGCCCGCCACCACATTAAATAAACTCAGTATGTTGCGTGGCTGAAATTTGATCGCGGAGGCCCGCGACCAGCAAGGCGAAGGTCGCGAGCTCATTGAGCCATGAGCGGCGCTAACACCAAAAAAACGTGAGTCGCGCCACACTTCGCGAGCGAATCGAATGACCGCTTTCCAATGACCACATGGGTTCGTTCGGCCGAAGCCCAATTTCCGCTCCTGGCGCATCCTTGCCATTGCGCCTTCGACCGCTGATTGTTCTGGAAGCGGTCCGTCGGTCAAAGCCCGCTTCCCGCCCATCAGAGCCCCTCGAGCTTGATGCTTTCAGGCGCTGACGGGCGGTAAGCGGCAGTAGGTCGAACGGCAAGTGTTGAAGGATCGTAAGACCGCATGTCACATCGCCGGGGTCGAGTCACGGGGCTCCCGATTGACCGGTTCGTCTCTATGGAAATCATGGCGACGAATCTTGACCGGCATGGACACCATGGTTCGTTGAAAAATTTGGCGAAGCCGGGTTTGACGACTCGGTCCTGATGGTGTATTTGAAGTAATGCGCATATACGCATATGAGGCATTCCGGGCATGACCGATATAGTGACAATCCTTTCCGCCTTGGCCGAGCCCACCCGCCTCGCCGCGATTCGTCTGCTTTGGGACGGCGAGGAACATTGCGTCTGCGAACTGATGGGGAAAATCGACGCCAGTCAGTCGCGCATGTCGCGGCATATGGCCACACTGAAGATAGCGGGTCTCGTGATCGACCGGCGCGACGCGCAATGGGTGCGGTATCGCCGCAATCCGACCTTGTCGCCAGAAGTCGTCGCCATTGTTGACGCGGTCATGGCCGCCTTGCCGAAGGCCGAGCGGAGGGCGGCATGAGCGTCGAGGCTTCGCCATCGCCGAATGCGGCGCGATCTCCGGTCCTATGGGTGGGCGCGGCCCTTGCAGCCGTCGTGCTGTGGTTCGCGCTCTATTGGCGGTTGGAAGATTTTTCCGCCTGGGTCGTCGGCAAGCTTCAACTGCCGGCGGGCAGCCACATTGAGGAGGCGGCGCGCTTCTTCGTCTTCGACACGCCGAAAGTGCTGATGCTGCTTGCGCTCGTCGTCTTCGCCATGGGTGTCGTGCGCAGCTTCTTTTCACCCGAACGGACGCGCGCGCTGCTCGCCGGCAAGCGTGAAGGCTTCGGCAATGTTGCGGCGGCCGGCCTTGGCGTGGTCACGCCGTTCTGCTCCTGCTCGGCGGTGCCGATGTTCGTCGGCTTCATCTCGGCGGGTGTGCCGCTCGGCGTCGCCTTGTCGTTCCTGATCTCCGCGCCGATGGTCAATGAAGTCGCGCTCGGCCTTCTGTTCGCGCTGGTCGGATGGAAGGTCGCGGCGATCTATCTTGGTTTCGGCCTCGCGGTCGCGATCGTTGCCGGCTGGGTCATCGGCCGATTGAATCTCGAAAGCTGGCTCGAGGAATGGGTACGCAATGTACGGGCCGGCAACACCGATCTGCCGGTCGACCATCGGACCATCGTCGATCGGATACACGCGGGCCTCGACGCGATGCGCGACATCGTCGGCCGCGTCTGGATGTGGATGATCGTCGGCATCGCCGTCGGCGCGTTCATCCATGGCTACGTGCCAAGCGATCTGTTCGCCTCGATCATGGGCAGGGGCGAATGGTGGTCCGTGCCGGCTGTCGTCCTGATCGCCGTTCCGATCTACTCCAACGCCGCCGGCGTCATTCCCGTGGTCGAGGCCCTGCTCAGCAAAGGCGCGCCGCTTGGAACGGTGCTGGCCTTCATGATGAGCATAATTGCGATTTCGTTCCCGGAAATGGTCATCCTACGCAAGGTGTTAACGCCGCGCCTGATCGCCGTCTTCGTCGGAGTGGTTGCAACCGGCATCATCGCCGTCGGCTATCTGTTCAATTTCCTGTTCTCCTGAGGAGGGTTCCAGCATGAAAAACGTCAAAGTGCTTGGCTCGGGCTGCAAACGCTGCGAGGCGGCGGCCGATCTGGTTCGCGCCGAGGCCCAAAAGCTCGGGGTCGAGATCGAACTCGAAAAGGTCACCGACTACGCGGCCATCGCCGGCTATGGCATCGCCTCGACGCCCGGACTGGTGATCGACGGCAAGGTCGTGCACGCCGGCGGCTTACCCAAGTCCGATGACGTCGCCAAATGGCTGATGGCGTAAGGGAATGCAATGAATCAATGCGGTTTTCTCGTTCTATCGCTCAATTTCCAGGGCCAAACCCAGAGGTGATCCATGTCCAGGCGCGAAGTCGTTCTCTGCCACCCCGTCCGAACCGCGATCGGAACCTATAATGGCAGCCTGAAATCGACGCCCGCTGTCCAACTTGGGGCGACGGTCGTGCGAGAAACGCTCCGCCGCGCGCAACTCGATCCGGCAAAACTCGGCGCCGTGGCGATGGGCAACGTCATCCAGGCCGGCAACAAGATGAACCCGGCGCGCCAGGCCGCGATCCATGGCGGAATTCCTGTCGACGTGCCGGCGATGACTGTCAACCGCGTTTGCGGTTCGGGCACCCAGGCGATTGCCTCCGTCGCCCAGGAGATCTGGCTCGGCTTTGCCGACGCCGCGATTGGCGGCGGCATGGAGAATATGGATGCCGCGCCCTACCTGATGAGCGGCGGGCGCTGGGGTTATCGGATGGGCGATGCCCAGGTCTACGATTCGATGCTGCGAGATGGCCTCAACGATGCCTTTTCCGATCAGCATTCCGGCTGGCATACCGAAGATCTGGTCGCGAAGTATGGAATCACCCGGGCTGACCAGGATCGCTGGGCGGAGCGCTCTCAGACCCGCTTTTCGGCGGCCCAAGCCGCCGGAAAATTCGACGCTGAAATCGTGGCCGTCGAGATAAAGGGTCGCAAGGGACCGGAG
>JAJYCZ010000019.1 GCA_021777915.1 Pseudomonadota bacterium
GTGGTGCCGAGATCGATGCCAATGACTTTAGCCATGAGAATTTGTTCCTTTCTTCGCGGAACCGCTGGACCCCGAAGCAATCCGGTATGGGCGGAGGCTGCCCGCCTGGTTCCCGACTTCGGCTCAGATTGGGATGAGGGCGACCCGTTACAAGAGCGCGCCTGATATAGGCGTGGCGTTTATCGCCCGCAAGCGGGTCGCGATCCGTGGGCTGGCGATGTCAAAAATTCCCGTGACATTATCATCACAGGCGTTTGAAATTTAGCGCGCGCCGAAGTTTGCGCGCGAACGCAGGGTTGCTGAAATAACAACTATTTCAATTAATAAAAGTAATGCTCAGCCTCTGGCGGCATGGGCCGCGCGCCCGATGAGCGGCAAGCAAAGATTGACAACTTGCTGGGCGCGCATGAAAGTTCCGGAAAGTTTATACATATATACTTGGGAGGAGCATGTGCCGTACAATTTCGTAAGCCGCAGTTGCGCCTTGGCGGGCGTGTTCGGCCTTCTCGCCGCGGCTACGACCGCCCAGGCCGCGGACCTGCCGAGCGCCAAGGAGCCGCTCTCTGCGCCTGTCGTCGACAGCTTCCAGCCGTTTTTCGTGAAGGTCGGCTTCACCTATGCTCTGAACACCAGTACGTCCCGCCTGTGGGGCCAAAGCCCCGCAGCCTTGGCTCTTGGCGACCCGACCGTTTTTCCCGCAGGCGTCGGCGCGACCCTGACCGATGTCGCGACCGTCGGCTTCGAGGCGGGCGTCTTTCTTACCCGTAATGTCTCCGTCGATGTTGCCGCGGGCATTCCCTTCTACGTCAAGGACAAGACCAAGGGTTACAATCCGGCTAATCCCGGCCTGTTAAGCGGAACGACTCTTGCGCAGATCATGCCGGCGATCGTTCCGATCACAGTCCTCTACCATTTCGACAATTTTGGTTCATTCATGCCGTATATCGGCGGCGGCGTTGCGGTTGGCTGGTCCTTCGACAACAGGAACGGGTTTCTGAACGACGTTCATGTCGGCGGTTCCGTCGGTCCGGTTGTCCAAGGCGGTTTCGACTATATGATCGACCGGGATTGGGGCGTAAGCCTCGATGTCAAAAAGGCCTACAACTACGTCGAAGCTCATTCGAACGGGTTGAACATTCCAGGCATACCGGCGCCCGTGCCCGCCGAGACCATCCAGCACACGCATTTCGAACCTTGGCTGTTTTCGATCAGCCTGCTCTATCGCTTTGGCGGCGGAGAACCGCTGCTTGCCAGATATTGAAGGGTTCGATCGATCCGGTCCCGCCCCAGATTTGTGGTGCGGGGTCATTTGCCGTTTGGGGCTTGGGCGGGAGGCTGCTATCGTTGGCGAGTCTCTTCCGGGTTGGCCCGTAGATGCGCTCCTTATTTATCGCTCCGCTTTTTTTTCTCGGACTATTCGCCGAAGTCGGCCGCGCGCAAATGCAATTGCCAGGCGCAATGGGCGCTCCGACGCCGAAGGGGCACAGCATCGCGCCGCCCGCTTCCATTGCGCACGGATCCAGAGATGAGGAATACGCGGGTCATTTCTCCCCCTCCAAACCGCCAGGGATCGAAAGCGTCGTGGGCAGGTCGCTCAGTCTGCTCGGTTCTCGCGGCGCCTTGCAGGTTGAAAGGTCCGGCGGAGGATTTGTCGTGACGCGCCTTGTCGCCGAGGGAGGCAAGATTTCTCACCCGAATCAGCTTTGTGAAGTGTCGATGGGCGCGGATGGCCCCATAAATCTGAAAATTATGGGTTTTCCCTCCGGCGTGATGCGACTCGAACTGAATTCGTCGGCGTGCCCATTGCAGTTCGATGTTCTCAGTGGGGCCCTGCACGCAAGGAGTCCGACAGGCGCATGTGTTTTTGCGCAAGCGGACTGCCGAATTGACGCGGCCGGATTATGGGGACCTTCAGGAGGCAGTTTCTCTGATGTAGAGATCAAGTCGATAGAAAAAGAACGCGGCGCAATTGAAAAAATCATGAGGGCGCATTTTCGCGTCTTGTTGAGCAGATTCAAGAAGAACAAGCTTGCCGCCGCAGCGGTGGTCGAGACGCAGGCGGCCTTTCCCGGGAAGCGCGCGCAGGCGTGCCGAGATTACGATCGCGAGGAAGCGGTCGGGTTCTGCGCCCTGCACATCACCGAAGCGCAGGATTTTCTGCTCCAGTCGCAACTGGTCGCCGAGGATGGAACGACGAAACCCAAGAAAAGAGAGGACATGTCAAAGCGGGTCCCGAAACCACACTCGATCAACCCGACGGCGTCGCCGCAATAGTTCAGGTCGCCTTTCGGCGCCCGCGGCAATCATTTGGCCATCGACGATGATTCATCGCCCGTCAGGCGGCGAGCGCCTGACGGGGAGTGGTCGATTTTTGGCGCAATTCGCGGTTGATCTGCCCCGTGCCGCGTTGTTTCTGGCCTGAGACGAAGGCCTTGAACTCTTGCTCTTGCGGCGCGCTGTGGCCGTGAAAGCGCCGCAGCCGAACCTCCAGGCGAGATTTCAGGGCAGGTTGTATTGTTGCGCGCCGGCGCCAACTTGGCAGCTGTTGTATTTTGCGATCGAGCCGCCTGGCTGCCAAAAAATCAACTGGTCGTAACGAGGATTCGCGCTCGTCGGATTCGAAGGCGCGGGGATTGACGACTGGATGACGGAATTCTTGAAGCGCGAGTTCATATAGGTTGTTTGGGTAATCGTGTAACCGGCGCCGCCATTGGCGGCTTGATTCCATTGGTAGGCCTGGAACCCGAAACTTGGCGCGTATTGATAGGACACGTCCGCGACGATTACGAAATTATCGGTCATGTTGTTCGACGCGACATTGGGATTGCCACTTGTCGCGGCGTCGCCCTGTCCTCCCGGGTAATAGGCCATGGGCATATAGCTCGGGCCATCAACGCCATTATTCGATTGGGTCAGGAGTCCACAGGCGCGCAACGTAGGATTGGGGCCGTAGCCGACGCTCCAAACGACGCGCGCGCGACAGCACGCGGAGTTGGTCGCGCTGACATTGTCGAATACGACCTCGGTGATTGTCATATTGGCGATATTTGAGAATGGATAAAGCACGGATGTCGCCGCGTTGAAAATCCCTGTCAGATCGGTGTCGGTCAGACAGGGAACGCTTCCCATATCCACGCCGTCGACCGCTGTTCCGCCGCTTGCGATGGGCGTGCAACTGCCGGTCGTGTCGGTCTGGGGCAGGGTTTGGGTCGTTAGATCGGCCAGCGTGTGCGACAGGAGCTGAACCTTGCGGCCGACCTCGAGTCCCTGCGCCAGCACCACGACGCCGAAATAGATGGTCAACATCAACGCCAGGATGAGGGCGAACTCCATGGCCGCGACGCCGGATTCTCGGCTCCTCAGCCTTTTCGCCTCGCTCCGCAGCCGCGACGCCGCGGTCGCCGCGCCCGCCGAAAACCGAGCCACGAATTTACGCGCGGGCTCAGTCATTTGGCTCGTTCCTGAAAGCGACGGTCGAAAAAATAGCGTGGACGAAAAGGGCGGAATTATTCGGATCTACATAAACAGAATTCGAAGTATGACTATAAAAGTTGCTGAACACGCCGAGGTTTGCGCCGCTGGCCACCAGGACTGAAAAATACACCGGCATCCCGTAAAACGCCTGAAAAACCACGATGTCGCCAGGCTGACCGAGATTAACATTGGCAGGCGGGCTACTGTACCAGCTTGTGCCTGGCGTCGCGGTGGACCATGACGTGTAAGGCTGAATATTTAATCTGACCTCATTGCAATGGATGAAAGACGGCAGGGAAGGGCAAAAAGTATTTGTTAAGAAAGAACTTGCGGTTTGCGTCGAGTTAGACGAATAGCTGTTAACAAGAACTTGGCGCGCTACGTTATTTACCGTATTGTCAAATGTCGCCTGGACCAAGAAGACGAATGCTGTCTCAAAAATCGCGGCAAGAAGCCCGAGGAATGGTATGGCGATCATCGCGAATTCGACCACCACCACGCCGCCGCGGCCGTGACCGAAGCGCGCGAGAAGGCCGACCTTCCGCGCGGCCAGGGGAGGATAATGCTTTCCGTTATGCTCCATCGATCGTTCCCGGACCGGCGCGCCTTGTTATTTTTTTTGGATTGGGCTTCGTCCCCGAGCGTATTATTGCTGGCAGAGGTTGCTGATACGTTACACAAGACGGCCGCTCATATTTCATCCCGGTTCGATGATGGGCGACAGGCGCCGGCGCGTTGGGGCGATTGAGCCGCGTCCGTCGCGGTGTGAAGATCAGGGGTGGTCATGGCGCCTCTTCAGACTGGGATTTTGGCGGCGTGTCGGGTCGTCGGCAAGGCAGCCATTGTTTCCAAGCACATGGAGCGATGCTGTAACCGCCATTCGTCATTCTGTTCGAGCAAGAGGGCGACGACGACGACGGCGCGGCGTTTGACCTGCTTATTGAGACGCGCGATCGGATTGGCGCCGGGCGGTTTGGCCGGTCGGCGCGCTGGAAGGCCACGAAGGCGAGCCCGTCGGCCCCCTCGCCCATCAAGGCAGCGCGCCTGCCGAGCCGCGGTCGCGCCCGGTTGGCGGCGGCGCGCCAAGCCGACGAAGCAGCCGCCTGATTGTGCTGAACGAAGCCGACTGGATCGCCGCGTAAACCATCGAGATACGAGCCTTCGAAACATGAGGAGCGCGTTGCCCCGATCAGGTTTTCAACGTCGAATTCCGTCGGTTTTGGCGCCACCGCCTCGGCAAGCTTCTTCAGCAGGTCTTGCCCGTCGGCTGCCTCCGCAACATGCGGAACTCCACCCGCCGGCTCCTCGGAAAATCTCAATCATGTCAGCGGAAGTTACCCGGCATGTTCGTGAGAGGGCTTCCGCGGCATGCGCCGGCGAATGAAAAACCCCCAGCTCACGCCGGGGGTTTGTCTGCAATCTGTGCCCCGCCGTTTGACGGGTTTTTGGTTTGAGAAGGCGCTCGTACAGTCAGGACAGATGGGTCGGCTGCACGTCGCCCTGCGCGTGCTGCATGCGTTGGGCGTACAGCGTGGCGAAATCGATCGGATCGAGATAGAGCGGGGGAAAGCCGCCGTTGCGGATCGAATCCGCGATGATCTGACGCGCAAAAGGAAAGAGGAGCCGTGGGCATTCGATCATGACGACCAGATGGTTCTGCTCCGGCGGGATGTTGACCAGACGGAACACGCCCGAATAGGTCAGTTCGAATTTGAACAGGATGTTGGAAGCCTCTCCGGCGGAGCCCTCGATCAGCAGTTCGACCTCGAACTCCTGTTCCGCGAGCTGCTTCGCGTTGACATTCACCTGTACATTTATGTTCGGCGCCGTTTCCTGCGGGCGGAGCGAGTTCGGGGCATTGGGATTTTCGAACGAAAGATCCTTGCAATATTGAACCATGCAATTCAGAGCCGGGGCGGCTTGCGCCTGCCCATTATTGGCATCCGTCATAACGATCTCCCGCACAATCTTGGAATGACGGAGCAGCGCCGCCATCTCTCGTAAAGTTTCGACGGGCTCTAGGTCTCCATAGAAACCGTTCGAAACGGACGCCTGGCGGGTAGCATGAATCCCCCGACGAAAACAAGCCGGGGTTATGGCCGCGCGAGCGCGCCTTGCTGGGTCCGGGCGGCGATGCTAACCATTCGCGCCTGACAAGGATTTTCCGACGCGATTCCGCATTTCGGCAGAGGCCGTGGAAGCGAGGGCATAATGCAACTGGATCCGGCCATCGTCATTTTCGCCCTCTTGGCGCTTTTCGTCCTGTGGAAGCTCCGGTCGGTCCTTGGCGAGCGCAGGGGCTTCGAGCAAAGAAACGATTTTTCGTCCGTTGCTCAACCCGCCGCCTCGCCGCGGCCGCCCGGGGCGGCCGAAGCGCGCTGGCAGGATTTCGCGGAGCGTGGGAGCCCTCTTTGGGACGGTCTCGACTCCATCGCAAGAGCTCAACCGGGCTTTGACCCTGGCGTCTTCCTGAACGGCGCCCGCGACGCTTACAAAATGGTGGTCCATGCCTTTTCCGTGGGCGACGACGCAACCTTGCGGTCGCTGGCGAGCGACGAAGTTTATGGAAGCTTCAGCGCCGCTTTGGCGGAACGCGCGCAGCGCGGGGAAACCCTGGAGACCAATTTCGTCGCCTTCAAAAGCGTGACGATGGTCAGCGCCGCCGCCGAGCCTGTCGGCGCGCGGATCGCGGTGCGGTTCGATACGGAATTCGTCACCATGACCCGCGACAAGGCGGGTCAGATCGTGGAAGGCGATCCACAAAAGCCGCAGGAAATCATCGATGTTTGGACGTTTGCCCGGCGGCACGACGCCAGCGGTCCGAACTGGCTGCTGGTTGCGACGGCGCCCGTGCAATGATTCAGCCGGCGGTCGGCTTGGTCCTCGGGCGCCTTCGCGTCGGCTTGGTCCTTTGGCTTGCTCTTTGGGTCTTGGCTCCGGGCGCCGCAGGCTGCGCGGCGGCCTATCGGCTCGACGCCGTTTCTTTCGCGGATTTGCCCGGCTTCTCCCAGGATCGCCTGGGAGAAGCGTTGAAGACTTTCGCGAAAACCTGCGACCGGCCTTTAAACGCGACGCCCGCCATCGAAGGCTTCGACCGGAAGGCGCAAGCCGAGGCGTGCCGGGCGGCGCGCGAGGGCAAGGGCGCGGAGACTCCGCAAGAATTTTTCGAGCGCCGGTTCCGTCCTTTTCGCATCGTCGCCAATGCCTCCGGCGACGCGTTTTTCACCGGCTATTATCAGCCAGAGGTCGCTGGCTCTCTGACGCGGACCGCCGCTTTTCCCGTTCCGGCCTATGGCCTGCCGTCCGATCTGGTTTTGCTGCCGCCCGCAAAGCGAACGGGCGCGCTTAGCGGTTTGATCGCCGCGCGACGGACGCCGAATGGCGGGCTGGCGCCTTTTCCCGATCGCGCCGCCATCGAAGACGGCGCGCTCGAACGGGCGCCCGGCGCGCGCAAGCTCGTCTACCTCAGGGACAATGTCGATCTCTTCCTGGCGCAGGTCCAGGGATCCGCCCGCGTGCGGCTGACCGACGGGCGCGTTCTCGTGCTGACCTTCGCGGGCAAGAACGGCCAGCCCTATACGGCCTTGGCGCGCGTTCTCGTCGAAAGGGGCGTGGCCACTCCGGCGGAAATGACGATGGACCGGCTGACCCAATGGATCAGGGCGAACGGGAGCGGGCGAGGGCAGCCGGGCGACGAATTGCTTCGCCTCAACAAATCCTTTGTCTTTTTCAACGCCCATGTCGAAACAGGCGTACAGGCCCAGCCGCGCGGCGGCGGCGGCGCGCCGCTGACGCCTTTGCGCTCCATCGCCGTCGACAAGCGCGTCTGGCCCTATGGGTTGCCCTTTTTCATCGACTCGATCATGCCGTGGCGAAACACGGAGCCTGAGCCTTTGCGGCGGGTGGTCGTCGCCCAGGACACGGGCGCGGCGATCGTCGGCGCGGCGCGCGCCGATATCTATTTCGGGCTTGGCGGCGAGGCCGGCGCGCGCGCCGCCGCAATTCGGCATCATGGACAGTTCTTCATTCTGCTCCCGGTCCGGATGCGGACCGGGGGCTGGCGATAGGAAATCGCAATGAAAGGCGGCGGCGAGATCAAACGCCTGGCGCGCGCCCGTCTCCTGTCGCGCGAGGAGCTGGCGCTGTGGCGTCATGTGACAGCGGACGTCAAGCCGCGCGTCGCGGCAGTGGCGAGGTCGCTTGAACCTGCGACGGCGCCCGCGGTTGAACCAAAGAATGTGTCGGCCGTTTCGCCGCCGCTCGTCGCGCCTCTCCCGGAGCCGACAACAAAGCCAAAGCCCATGCCGCCGCTCGCGCCCCTGGAAAGGCGCCTGAAACGGCGGCTCGGCGCGGGAAAGGCGCGGGTCGACGACATGCTCGACCTGCATGGGATGACCCAGGCCCAGGCGCATCGCGCGCTCAACACCTTTCTCTGGCGCGCCGCCGAGGACGGGGCGAGACTCGTGCTGGTCATCACCGGCAAGGGCGCGCTCGCCGACGAGGAAGACGGCGCGCAGGAGCGCGGCGTCTTGCGTCGGAATGTCCCGCACTGGCTGCGGGCGCCCGAACTGCGCGCCGTCGTGCTTTCCGTCGAGGAAGCGACGCGGCCGCATGGCGGCGCTGGCGCGCTTTATGTTCGGCTGCGGCGGCGCGTCGGCTGACGACAAAGGACTTGACCGCATCCGGCGGCGCGGGCAAGACCCCAGCTTCGCTTGGAAAGGAAGCCTCATGTCCGCGCATCGTTTCGACGTCCTTGGCCTTGGCAATGCAATCGTCGATGTGATTGCGCCGGTCGACGATGAATTCCTTGTCGCGGCCGGACTGCACAAGGGTTCGATGCAGCTCGTGGACGAGGCGCGGGCGCAATGGCTTTACGACGCGATGGGCGTGACCACGATCATGTCGGGCGGCTCGGCGGCCAATACGATCGCTGGCCTGGGGAGCCTTGGCGGCAAGGGCGCTTTTGTCGGAAAGGTCGCCGCGGACGAGGCTGGCCGGGCCTTCGCCCATGACATTCGGGCCGCGGGCGTGCATTTCGCCACCGCGCCGGCAATGGCCGGACCTTCCACCGCGCGCTGTCTGGTGCTGGTCACGCCGGATGGGCAGAGGACGATGAACACTTTTCTCGGCGCCTGCCAGAATCTCACCAGCGCCGATCTTGACTCGGCCGACATCGCCGCCGCGCGGATTCTTTATCTCGAAGGCTATCTCTGGGATCCGCCGGCCGCCAAGCAGGCTTTCATCGAGGCGTCGCGCATCGCTCATGCGGCGGGACGCGAAGCGGCGCTCACCTTGTCGGATGTCTTTTGCGTCGATCGCCATCAGCAGGAATTCCTGGGTCTGATGCGCGACGGCTTCGTGGATATCCTGTTCTCCAACGAGTCCGAACTCCACGCCCTTTACCAGACGTCCGATTTCGCCACGGCGGTCGCGGCTTTGCGCCAGGAAAAAGTGATCGCCGCCGTCACCCGTTCTGAAAAGGGCGCGATCGTCGTGCACGGCGAAAAGACTTTCGAAGTTCCCGCCGCCCCAATCGACAATCTCGTGGACACCACCGGCGCGGGCGACCTGTTCGCCGCCGGTTTCCTCGCCGGCTATACGCGCGGGCGACCGCTGGACTATTGCGCCCGGCTTGGGTCGCTTGCCGCCAGCGAAATCATCCAGCATTTCGGCGCCCGGCCGGAGGTCGAACTCGCCCGGCTTGCCGAACAGAGCCTTTATCTGCGCGAATATCGCGAAGAAGCGCAGCGCGCCTGAGCAAGGCGCGCCGTTTTCCGCTTCTTAATGGCGGAAGTGCCGGTGGCCGGTCATCACCATCGCCAGGCCAGCTTCGTCGGCGGCCTTGATCACCTCGTCGTCGCGCATTGAGCCGCCAGGCTGGATGACTGCCGTCGCGCCTGCCTCCGCCGCCGCCAGCAGGCCGTCGGCGAAGGGGAAGAAGGCGTCGGAGGCGACGACGGAGCCTTTCGCCCAGCTCTCGGCCGCGCCGGCTGCCTTGGCGGCTTCCGCCGCCTTCCACGCGGCGATGCGCGACGAATCGACGCGGCTCATCTGCCCGGCGCCGATTCCGACCGTCGCGCCATTCTTCACATAGACGATGGCGTTGGACTTCACATGCTTGACGATGCGGAAGGCAAAGGTGAGGTCCGCCAGTTCCTGCGGGGTCGGCGCGCGTTTGGTGACGACCTTGAGCGGCATGTCGTCGACCATGGCGTTGTCGCGGGACTGGAACAACAGGCCGCCAGAGACCGAGCGAACCGTCAGACCGGGCGCGCGCGGGTCCGGCAAACCGCCGGTCAGCAGCAGGCGCAGGTTCTTCTTCGCCGCAACCAAGGCGATGGCCGCATCGTCGGCGTCGGGCGCGATGATCACTTCGGTGAAAATCTTGACGATTTCGGCAGCCGCGTCGGCGTCGAGCTTGCGGTTCAGGGCGACGATGCCGCCGAAGGCGGAAACCGGATCGCAGGCCTGGGCGCGGAGATAGGCCTCCTGCAGGCTGGCCCCTTCGGCGACGCCGCAAGGATTGGCGTGCTTGATGATGGCGACGGCGGCGGTGCGGGCGGGGTCGAATTCGGCGACCAGTTCGAAAGCCGCATCGGTGTCGTTGACATTGTTGTAGGAGAGCTGCTTGCCCTGGAGCTGGCGCGCTGTCGCCACGCCCGGCCGGGTCTCGCCGGTCAGATAGAATCCGGCGTTCTGGTGCGGGTTTTCGCCGTAGCGCATCGGCTCCGACAATTTGCCGCCGACGGCGCGATAGTCCGGCGTCTCGATCGCCAGGGCGCTGGCGAGCCAGTTGGAAATGGCCGCGTCATAAGCCGCGGTCCGGGCATAGGCCTTCTGCGCCAGCTTTTTGCGCAGGGCGAGGGTCGAGCCGCCGGAGGCGTCCATGGCGTCGAGGACCGACCGGTAGTCGGAGGCGTCGACCACGACCGCGACGTCCTCGTGGTTCTTTGCCGCGGCGCGGATCATCGCCGGACCGCCGATGTCGATATTCTCGATGGTTTCTTCCCATCCGGCCCGACGGGCGACTGTCGCCTCGAAGGGATAAAGGTTGACGACGAGGAGATCGATCGGCTCGATTCCGTGCGCGAGCATCGCGGCTTCATGTTCGGGATTTTCGCGGATCGCGAGCAGGCCGCCATGGACTTTGGGGTGCAGGGTCTTGACCCGGCCGTCCATCATTTCCGGAAAGCCGGTGACGTCGGAGACATCCGTCACCGCGACGCCGGCGTCGGCGATGGCCTTGCGCGTGCCGCCGGTGGAAATCAGGCTGACCCCGCGCTGCTGAAGCGCGCGCGCAAGGTCAATCAGACCGGTCTTGTCGGAAACGGAAAGCAGCGCGCGTTTGATGGGGCGGATGTCGGACATGATCCTACTCGTTAAGCGGATGGACGTCGTTCCGGCCGCGAAAGCCGAACAAGCGAGCAATGTCGGGCCTTGTTTTCGCCCGCGATTGTGGCCGGAGAGACGCCGGTTGAAGCTTCGATCGCCGCGCCGCTTAGCACGATTCCGCGCGGGCGGAAATGCCGCGGGACCTCCGGATCGAGGCAAATGGCGAAAAATCGTCAGGGCGCCGCCGCGCCGTCTTGCCGGGCAAAACACCAATCGATCTCGTCGATGTCGGCGGAGGCGCCATAGATGACGAGCTGTTCGCAGGGCCGCGGCCCTTCGTGCGCGGCGAAAAATATGCTTTCCTCGATGCTCAGGGGAAGGCCGCCGGCGTCGAAGACCAGACTCGCCCCGCCTGGCGTTTCGAGCAGGATGGCGGCCCCTTCGGCAATCAGCGTCAGGGCGACCGAGGGGTGAATGTGGAAGCGGATCGCGTAATTCACATTGGCGCCGGAATCCCCTTTCACGGGAATCAGGCGATCGCGCCCGCGCAGACGCCTGCCGTTGGCGTCGAGACGCCAGCGGCGCTCATGATAGAGCCCTCGGCGCAGGGCATAGCCGTCGTGCGACGCCAGGACTTGCGCGCCTTGCGCGACGTCTTCGCGAGCGACGGGAACATTTTGCGGCCCGGCGAGAATTTTGTCGGCGAGCCAGGCGGGCGCTCCGGTCTGATAGCCAAACAGGCAGGACGCCTCGTCGTCGAGCGACAGCGTCGAATGCGCCGCGGTCATGCGGGCGCTCAACCGAAGATCCGCGCGGCGCGGTCCCGGATTGCCGCAATTGATCACGATTCGATCGGGGCCGAGCGAAAATTCGAACGAAAGACAGCCGGCATGGGCGTCGCCGGAATGCAGCGGCGGCGGCGGCGCCCCGGCGTCGATCAGGACCAGGGCGTCGCCGGCTTCGAGCCTCTGATATCCCGAGTAGCGCGCATTGAAGATCGGCTGGCCCCGCGTTTCCTCATAGGCCAGAGCGATGGCGATCCGGTCGGGCGCGGTGACGCCCATGCCGTTAAACAAGGCCAGCGAGCCGTCGCCGTGGCGGAACATGCGCAAGGCGGGCCATATACGGTCGATCGCCCTGAGCAGGTCGGCGGGCGGCGCTTTTCCACGCGCAGCGAAGGCTTGCCGTAAGGGCAGAAGGTCAAACAACAGGTCGAGCAAGGTCTGTGGATTTCTGTCGGCGGCGCCGCCATCGGCAAGAATTTGGCGGGCGAGCTGGTCGTTAAGGGCCCTGACCGCCTTTTTCAGCAAAAAGCCGCCACCCTGCGCGCAAAGCGCGAAAGTCGTCATCGCGATCGCCGCGCTCATGCGCGCCTCGCCAGGCCAGGCCGTGTCGACCCGGCGCTGCAGCAGGAAATAGCCTTTGGTCAGGGCGCGAATGAAGCGGCGGTAGAACTCGTAATCGGCGCCTTCGAGCAGAATCGGCGATTGGCTGAGCCACGCCATCGTCCGGCGCGCCGTCACCTCGACCTCCCAGGCAGGGCCCTGGGCCGACCTGGGCAGCCGCGCCAGAAATTCCTTGACCAGCGAGCGCGCATTGGCGCGTGCAAGGGCGGAATCGGCGGCGCGCATATGCCTGAGCCAGCCGAAGCCATACAGGGCTTTCGCCCATTCGATGGAGGGCGGCGGCAGGCCGAAAGGCGACGCGCCGTGGGCGTTCACGATCTTGCCGCCGAAAGCGTAATAGCCGCCATAGATGTCCTCGGCGACAGTCGGATCGCCGGTACGAATGTCCGGGGGCGCGACCAGCAGTTTTTCCGGGAGGCGGAAACGCCATTCGGTGACAACGTAGAATGGCCAATGGGCTGCGGCGCGCAATCTTTCCCAGGCGCGGGCGGCGATGAGACGGGCGAGCCGCGGGCGTTCGGCGAGGGGCAAGGCGCGCGATCTCGTCAAGGGCGATCCACGTTGCGAAAGCGGCGGGTCCAGAGTCGCGGCCGGGCGGGCCCCGTTCATGCGCCCGACCTTGGCGGAACATGGTTAACGATCAGCTAATCGAGACGCTTCAGACGCGCGATGAAAAAACCGTCGAGGCCGCGCTGACGGGGGTCGTCATGTGGGAAAAAATCGGGGAAGAGTCGCAATTCGCCGTCCCGTGTGGCGGCCTCGGGCGGAAGACCAAAAGCCGAGGGATCGATCGGATCGCGCGCCACGTCGGGATTGCGCCGAAGCAGGGCGGCGATTTGCGCCTCGCCTTCCTCGGGCTCCAACGAACAGACGCAATAAACCAGCGTCCCGCCCGGCTTGAGCAAGGTGACGGCGTGATCGAGAATTTTGGCCTGGATCGCGGCGAGCGCCGCAAGGTCGCCGGGCTTTTTGGTCCAGAGCACGTCCGGGCTGCGCCGCGCCGTTCCGGTGGCCGAACAGGGCGCGTCGAGCAGGATGGCGTCGAAGGGCTCCGATTTATAGGCGGCGGCGGCGCCGACAGAAATGGCGGCTTCCAGCTGGAGGCGGGCAAGATTGGCGGAAAGCGTCTTGAGCCGTTCCGCCGAGCGGTCGAGCGCGATCACCCGCGCGCCGGCCGCCGCAAGCTGCGCGGTCTTGCCGCCCGGCGCGGCGCAAAGATCGAGCACGCGCTGGCCTGGCCTCACCGCCAGAATGCGCGCCGGGAGAGCCGCCGCCGCGTCCTGCACCCACCAGGCGCCTTCGTCATAGCCGGGCAATGAGGGAATGGGCGCGTGGCTGGCGAGACGGATCGAACCGGACGGCAACAGCCTGCCGCCGAGTTTTTCCGCCCATTCGGCGGCGTCGGCCTTTACCGTCACATCGAGCGTCGGCTCGTCGCGCAAGGCGCTCGCCATCCCGTGGGCGCGATCCTCGCCGTAAATTCGGCGCCATCGGGCGGCGAGCCAATGCGGGGTGTCGTCGTCGAGCGGATTGGATTGCCCCAAAAATTCGTCGCGGCGGCGAATGAGGTTGCGCAAGACCCCATTGACCAGATTGGCGAAAGGCGCGCTCTTCGCGTCGAGCCGCGCCGCGCGCACGGCGAGATCGACGGCGGCATGGTCCGGGATGTCGAGAAAAAGCAGCTGGGCGGCGCCGGCGATCAAAATCCATTCCAGCATCCCGCAATTGCGCGGCAGGCCTTTCTCGACCAGCTGGCTGAGCGCGAGGCGAATGGTGCCAAGTCTGCGCAAGGCGACGGTCACGATGGAGCGGACGAGGGCGCGGTCTCGGTCGTCGAGGCCGCCCAGCCGGGTCGGAGCGACGTCGGGCGCGAATTTTTCGTCCAGCGTATGCCCGCCCTGGACGATGTCGCTGATGATCGCGGCCGCGGCGACCCGAACGGCGAGACCCGGATGGGAAAGCGCTTCCGCCTGGGCCTGCTCGGGGTGACGTTTCGCCGGCGGCCGGTCCTTTCCGGAGCGGCCGAAGGTCTTGCTGAAATTATTGTTCATTCGCCCCGTGACCAGGTCGGTGTTGCAAGAAAGCGGGTTTCAACTAAAAGAATCGGCCTGAAATAATTTTTTATCACAGCAGCGCGGCCATAGAAACGTGCGTCGCCGCGCTTCAAGTTCGGAAACTGGCCATGTCCGAAGACGAAAATCGCTTGACAGGAACCGGTCCAGCCGAAGGAAAGAAAAAACTTTCGCCCGAGGCGCGACGCGCCTTGGCGGAGGCCGAGGAGCGGCGCCGACAAGCGAAGGCGCCCGTTCCGCCGCCGGAGGTCAATGGACCGAAAGGCCCCGAGCCGATCCGCTACGGCGATTGGGAGCGCAAGGGCATTGCCAGCGATTTCTGATCGATGACGGAGCCAATCGCGGAAACCGCGCGCGTTTTTCGATTTGCGCCGTCGCCCAATGGCTTTCTTCATCTGGGCCACGCTTTTTCGGCCCTGTTCAATCTCAAATTGGCGCGCGCTTGCGGCGGAAACCTGCTCCTGCGCATCGAGGACATCGACCCCGTGCGGTCGCTCCGGCTTTACGAAGACGCCTTGATCGAAGATCTCGACTGGCTCGGTTTGGTCTGGACAGGGACGCCGCGCCGCCAATCGGAACATATGGCGGCTTATCGCGGGGCTTTGGAGGGTCTGGCCCGTCGGGGCCTCGTTTACCCCTGTTTCTGCTCCAGGGGGGATATTGCGAAAAACTGCGGGAGCAGACCGGATTGGTCGCGCGATCCAGACGGCGCCTTTCTTTATCCGGGGACCTGCCGCGAATTGACCGCCGCCCGGCAAAAGGCCCGCATCAAGGCCGGGGCGCAAGGATCATGGCGTCTCGACATGGCGAAGGCGCTGGGGGAAATTGGCGCGCCATTGTCCTATCGCGAATTCCATGAAGGCGGCTCGGCCCAGATCGTCACGGCCGAACCTTTCGCGTGGGGCGACGCCTTGATCGCGCGCCGCGACGCGCCGGCGTCATATCATCTCGCCTGCGTCCTGGACGACCACGCCCAGGGCGTCACCGATGTGGCTCGGGGCGCCGATATAGAGCCCGCGACCGGATTGCATCGGCTGCTGCAGGCGCTGCTCGGTCTGCGCACGCCGTCCTATCATCACCATCGCCTCGTGCTCGACGAAGCGGGACGCAAATTGTCGAAGAGCAAATCGTCGCCGAGCCTGCGCGATTTGCGCAGGCAGGGCTATTCGGCGGTCGATGTTCGCGCGGAACTATCGCGCCGCATGCAGGTGGAACTGTAGCCGACGAAAATGCGGTCCGTCAGGGGCGCATTACGACTGGCGTGCCGACTCCGACGCGATCATAGAGGTCGGCGACATCCTCATTCAGCATGCGGATGCAGCCATAGGAGGCGCGGGTCCCGATCGAGGAGCGCATATGCCGGGTCGTGCCGTGGATCGCGATCTGGTCGCGATCCAGCGTCATGGCGGCCACGCCCATCGGATTGCGCGGCGAGCCGCCGGGGATGAGATTGGGCAGATTCGGATGGTCGTGTTTGACGACGGCAGGCGGCGACCAGTCGGGATGGGAATATTTGCCTGCGATACGGGCCGATCCGAGCCATTCCTTGCCGGGTTTCGCGACCGCGACAGGATATTCGATCGCGCGACCGTCATCCAGGACATAAAAGAGTCGGCGCTGACTCATGCTGATGACGATGGTCCCGGCCCCATAGGAGGAATGGAAGGCCACGACTCGGGTATGGGCGCTGGCGGCGCCGGGCATGGAAAATCCAAAAAGCGCGGCGCCCAATAGAGCAGCCGCCCGCAAACCCTTGAAAGCGAACATATTCATTCTCCGACAGGCAAGATCGTCCGACCCGACGATTCTTCGCAGGCTGCCGTCAAACGGCCGTTAAAACTAGGACGCCGGCGCCACACTTCGCCGGAATATCGCCATTTTGGTAAAATTTTTCGCAAACTCAAAAAACCGGAGCCGGACGATGTCTCGTCCGGCTCGCATGGCAAGGCGAGGCTGGAGAATTCATCCGCCCCGGTTCTGGATAAGGTCGTCGACCACGGTCGGGTCGGCGAGGGTCGAGGTGTCGCCGAGCGAACCGAACTCGTTTTCGGCGATCTTGCGCAGGATGCGGCGCATGATCTTGCCGGAACGGGTCTTGGGCAGGCCGGGTGCGAACTGGATCACGTCCGGCGAAGCGATCGGGCCGATTTCCTTGCGGACCCAGGCGACCAGCTCCTTGCGCAAGACTTCGGTCGGCTCGACCCCCGTCATCAGCGAAACATAGGCATAGATGCCCTGGCCCTTGATGTCGTGCGGATAGCCGACGACCGCGGCCTCCGACACAGCCGGATGGGCGACCAGCGCGCTTTCGACCTCGGCCGTGCCCATGCGGTGGCCGGACACGTTGATCACATCGTCGACGCGGCCGGTGATCCAGTAATCGCCGTCGGCGTCGCGGCGGCAACCGTCGCCGGTGAAATATTTGCCCGGATAGGTCGAGAAATAGGTCTGCTGGAAGCGCTCATGGTCGCCATAGATCGTGCGCATCTGCCCCGGCCAGGAATCGGCAATAACCAGATTGCCCTCGCAGACGCCGTCCATGACATTGCCCGAGGCGTCGACGACCTGAGGCTGCACGCCGAAGAAAGGTCGGGTCGCCGAACCGGGCTTCAGCGCGGTCGCGCCGGGCAGCGGGGTGATCAGGATGCCGCCGGTCTCCGTCTGCCACCAGGTGTCGACGATCGGGCAGCGGTCCTCCCCGACGACGCGGTGATACCATTCCCAGGCTTCCGGATTGATTGGTTCGCCAACCGAACCAAGCAGGCGCAAGGTCTTGCGCGAGGTTTTCCTGACAGGTTCTTCGCCAGCGCCCATCAGCGAACGGATCGCCGTCGGGGCGGTGTAGAAGATGTTGACGCCATGCTTGTCCACCACCTCCCAGAAACGGGAGATCGACGGATAATTGGGAACGCCTTCGAACATCAGCGTCGTGGCGCCGTTGGCCAGCGGGCCATAAAGGATATAGCTGTGGCCGGTGACCCAGCCCACGTCGGCAGTGCACCAATAGATGTCGCCGTCGTGGTAGTCGAAGACATATTGGTGGGTCATCGCCGCAAAGACGAGATAACCGCCGGTCGTATGCACGACGCCCTTGGGCGCGCCGGTCGAGCCCGAAGTAAAGAGGATGAACAGCGGATCCTCCGCATTCATCTCGACCGGCGGGCTATCCGCCGAGACTTTCGCCATTTCTTCGTGCAGCCAGCAGTCGCGGCCTTCCTTCCAGGCGATCTGGCCGCCGGTGCGCTTGACGACGATCTGGGTTTCCACAATGTCGCCGGTCTTGCCGATCGCCACGTCGGCATTGGCCTTCAACGGCACCTTGCGGCCGCCGCGCAGACCCTCGTCGGCGGTGATGAGAATCTTTGACTTGCAGCCTTCGACACGGCCGGCCAGCGAATCGGGAGAGAAGCCGCCGAAAACGACCGAATGGATCGCGCCGACGCGGGCGCAGGCCAGCATGGCGTAAGCCGCTTCGGGGATCATCGGCAAATAAATGGTGACGGTGTCGCCCTTGCCGACGCCCTTGGCCTTCAGAACATTGGCGAAACGGCTGACTTCTTCATGCAGTTGCTTGTAGGTGATCTTCTTGGACTCGTCGGGATTGTCGCCTTCCCAGATGATGGCGACCTGATCGCCGCGCTTGGCGAGATGACGGTCGATACAGTTCAGCGACACATTGGTCGTGCCGTCTTCATACCATTTGATCGAAACATTATGCGGATCGTAAGAGGTGTGCTTAACCTTGGTGAAGGGCTTGAGCCAGTCGATGCGCTTGCCGTGTTCCGCCCAAAAACCTTCAGGATCGGAGACGGAGCGCGCATACATTTCCTTATATTTGGCATCGTTGACGAACGCGCGGCTTTCCCACTCCGTCGGAACGGCGTAAACTTTCTCCGACATTGACTTCCTCCCAAACAAAACAGTCGCTGCCGCTTAAATGCGGCGCGCGCGAGACGTTCGGCGCGCATTATGGACCAACGGTTAGAACGCCGACAAGCGGGTCGCGCGTCACACTTTGGTCCTGCGACCTTGGGGCAAAAGCGCCGCCCGGCGCGAGAGACCGACCGTCAATGACAGGCCTTGTGCGCTTTTTCGAGCGCCTGGCCGAGACCGGTCAGGACATAGGTGTCCGTCGTCGTCTTGCCCTTGGCCGAGGTTGCCTTCACCGTCAGTTTGGCATGTCTTTTCATCGCCTCGATCAGGCGGCTTTCCTCGGCGGGATTTTTCACCCAGGCGTTGGCGCCCTTGGCGATGAGGCTGAAGGACGACGAGCCGACCTCCGCCGTGGCCTCGCTGCCGTCCTTCATCGGAAAGCCTATAATGAACGAGATTTCGCTTTTGACGTTTTCCGCCGGGCGGGTCGAAATGAAAATATAGGCGGGGTCGCGCTTCAGCGAGGACGGCTCGCGGCTCTTGGGCTGCGCAAGGGCATAGCAGGTCTTGGCCTTGCCCTGGGTCGCATAGGCGCCCCATTCGCCGAAGGTTCCCAGTTGCGCGGCTTTGCCCTGATCCGCGCCTTTGCCCGGTTTGGCGTCCTTTTCCTTCGCCTTCGACTTTTTGGCGTCTTTTCCCGACTTGGTGCTTTCGGCCTTGGCGTGGCTGGCCTTCTCCTTGGCCAGAGCGGCGTGGCCGGGCCCGAGCGCAAGAACGAAGGCCACGGCGGCGCCGGCAACGAGAAT
This sequence comes from Pseudomonadota bacterium, assembly GCA_021777915.1. Taxonomy (GTDB): domain Bacteria; phylum Pseudomonadota; class Alphaproteobacteria; order Rhizobiales; family Beijerinckiaceae; genus Rhodoblastus. The sequence continues at coordinate 18,964 of JAJYCZ010000019.1, forward strand.
GCGCGCGCGGAAGGAAGCGGAAGCGATCATGAAGCGACCATTGGCTTAAGGTGGAAGGAGCGAATCAGCCGAACGGATCATAGCGCCATTTCCGGCGAGCTGGAAAATCTGCGAAGACGACGCTTAAGCGGCGAAACAGGCAAAAATCCGGCTCGCCTGGTGCGCGGTCGGCGGAAAACTGCCTAGATTTGGGAAGAATTTCAATGATCGCAGCGCTTTGTGAGCAATATGGTCCGCCGGAAACCCTGGTCCTGCGCGAACTGCCCGATCCCGCTCCCGGTATGGGCGAGGTTCTGGTCGAACCCTCGCGCGTGGCGCTGAATTTTTTCGACACGCTGATCATCGAGAACAAATATCAGGTCAAGCCGGCCCTGCCCTTCTCGCCGGGCGGCGAATTTTGCGGAAAGATCGTGGGCTTGGGCGAGGGCGTCGAAGGCCTGTCCGTCGGCCAGCGGGTCGCCGGCTATTGCTCTTATGGCGCGGCGCGCTCGCGTCTGGCGCTGCCGGCGTCGAGTCTCGCCCCCGTCCCGGATGCGCTGAGCGACGACCAGGCCGCGGGGCTTTTCATCACCTATGGAACGACCATCCATGCTCTGGTCCAGCGGGCCGATCTGCGGCCGGGCGAGACCCTGGCCGTTCTGGGCGCCTCCGGCGGCGTTGGCCTGGCGGCGGTCGAGATCGGCGCCGCGCTCGGCGCCCATGTCATCGCCTGCGCCTCGTCCCAGGAAAAACTTGATTTCGCCCGTCGCCACGGCGCTCATGAGGGCCTGGATTATTTGCGGGACGATCTGAAGGAAGGCCTGAAACTTCGCACCGGCGGCAAAGGCGTGGATTGCGTCTATGACGCCATCGGCGGCGCCTACAGCGAGCTGGGGCTGCGCGCCATGGCGTGGAAGGGACGTTTCCTGGTCGTCGGCTTCGCCTCCGGCGAAATCCCGAAAATCCCCCTGAACCTGACCTTGCTCAAGGGTTGCGCCATTCTGGGCGTGTTCTGGGGCGAATTCGTCAAGCGCGAGCCCGAGGCGCATCGGCAGAACATGGCGCGAATTTTCGACTGGGCCGCCAAGGGGATCATTTCGGCCCATGTCGATGAAGTGCTTCCCCTCCATGACATCGCCAAGGCCCTGAACCTGCTGAAGGAGCGCAAGGCGCGCGGAAAAATCCTGCTTTCAATTCCATGAACAACCGTGTTTGCGCTGGCCTGGCCGCCAAAGCCCGCCTAAATTGACGTGCTTTCGGCGCGCCCCGCGTCTTTGTTCCGGGAAAGAACCGCCATGTCCCTTTCGTCGCGTCTGCGCAACATCGTCGCTGTCGCCCTGGTCGGCCTGAGCCTCTCGGCTTGTGGTTACAACACCATTCCCACCGCCGAGGAGACCGCCAAGGCGCGCTGGGCCGATGTGCAGAACAATTACCAGCGCCGCGCCGACCTGATCCCAAATCTGGTGGCGACCGTGCAAGGCTACGCCAAGCAGGAAAAGGACGTGCTGACCGCCGTGGTCGAGGCCCGCGCCAAGGCCACGCGGGTTCAGATCGACGCCTCCCAGCTCACCGATCCGGAAAAACTCAAGCAATTCCAGGACGCCCAGAATCAGCTCTCGGGCGCGCTCGGCCGGCTGCTCGCGGTCAGCGAGAATTATCCCGATCTGAAATCGAACCAGAATTTCCTGGCGCTGCAATCGCAGCTCGAAGGCACGGAGAACCGCATCGCGGTGGCGCGGCGCGATTATATCGCCGCCGTGCGCGACTATAATCTGACGCTCGAAACCTTCCCGTCCATGCTGTGGGCGATGACCATGTTCCGCAGCAAGAAGCCGATGGCGTCCTTCACCGCGACCGACGACGCGCAGAAGCCGCCACAGGTCAAGTTCTGAACCAATTCGGGGCGCTCATGCCGCGGACACTGGCTCCAAGCCCGCGCGTAACCGGCGACATTCGGCTCTGGCTGTTGGCCGCGCTGGCGTTGGCGTTCGCCCTCGCGCCAATGGCGCGGCGCGCCGACGCGGCCGATTTTCCGGCGCTGACCGGCCGCGTCGTGGATCAGGCCAATCTCCTGCCGCCGGATGTGAAGCAAAAACTTGAAACCAAGCTCGCCGACCTCGAACAGAAGTCGCGCATCCAGTTCGTGGTCGCCACCGTCAGCTCTCTCCAGGGCGAGGAAATCGAGCCCTACGCCAATGAATTGTTTCGCCATTGGGCCCTGGGTGAAAAAACCAGGAACAATGGCGTTCTGCTGCTGGTCGCGCCCAAGGAGAAGAAGGTCAGGATCGAGGTCGGCTATGGGCTCGAAGGCACGCTCACCGACGCCTTGTCGAAGATCGTCATCGTCAACGCCATCGCGCCCCGCTTCAAGGCGGGCGATTTCGCGGGCGGGATCACCCGGGGCGTGGATGACGTCATCACAATCCTCACGACCGATTCGAGCGAATGGACGAAAAAGCCGCAGGTGCGACCCGATCAGCCCGACAATCCCTTCGACGCGCTCCTTCCCTTCCTCATCGTCGCCCTGGTGATCTTCATCCTCTGGCGCAGCAGCGGCGGCGGCGGGCGGCGCGGCGGGGGCGGCGGGCCGTTCATCTTCCTGCCGGGGTCCGGCTGGACGAGCGGTGGGAGCGGCGGCTTTTCCGGAGGCGATTTCGGCGGATTTTCGGGCGGCGGCGGCTCATCGGGCGGCGGCGGCGCCTCGGGGGATTGGTGATGTCGGCAAAGGTTGACGAAAACGCGATCGTCGCCGCCGTGCGCGCGGCGGAATCGCGCACCAGTGGCCAGATCGTCTGCGTCCTCGCCCGACGCTCGTGCGATCCTTCCGCCTTCGTCGTGCTTTACGCGACGGCCTTGGCGCTCGTCGCGCCTTGGCCGTTGCTGGAATGGACTCAGACGCCGGCGCAAGTGATTTTCGCCATCCAAACCGGGGTCTTCGCGACCGCTCTGGTCCTTCTGGGCTGGACGCCGCTTGGCGTCCTTTTGACTCCGCGCGCGGTGAAACGGCGGCAAGCCTTCGCCGCCGCGCTCGAACAATTTTTCGCGCGCGGCTTGGGAAAGACCCGCAGTCGGGCGGGCGTGCTGATTTTTGTGTCGCTCGCCGAGCATTACGCCCGGATCATCGCGGATCGCGCGCTCGACGACCGGATTTCAGAAAGGGACTGGCGCGGGGCGGTCGAGGAAATGACCGCGCATCTGCGCGAGGGCCGGGTCACCGAGGGCTTTGTCGACGCGGTCGCGCGTTGCGGCGACCTGCTGGCGCGCGCCGCGCCGCCCGATGGCGGCAGCGACGAACTGCCGGACAACCTCATTCGTCTGGACTGAGTTCACTTTCCGGAACGCAGGGCGGCCAGCAGCTTCACGCTGGCGCGACCGTTGGGCTGCATGCCGGTCCGTCGCTGATAATCGGCGATGGCCTCTCGGGTCTTCGTTCCCATCACGCCGTCGATCTTGCCGCCGATGTCATAGCCGCGCTGGGCCAGCAGCGTCTGAACCTCGCGCCGCCCGACCCGTGGGATGCCGGGGTCGTCGGTTGGCCAGGGGGCGACGAGTCCGGGACCACCCTTGACGCGGTCCGACAGCAGGCCGAGGGCAAGGGCGTAGGATTCGGCGGCGTTATAAGAATAGAAGGCGTCGAAATTGCGCGACACCAGGAAGGCCGGGCCGTTCGACCCGGCGGGGAGGAACAGGCCATAGGCGCCGCCGCCCGACAAGGGCGCGCCATTGACATGCGCGAGTCCATGGGCGGCCCAGAACGACAGCGGTTTTTTCGCGCGCCAGCCCGACGGGCCGCGATAGCCGGCGGGGAGCCGGACCTCGAAGCCCCAGGGCAGGCCGGGCGTCCAGCCGGCGTGATGGAGGAAGTTGGCGGTGGAGGACAGCGCGTCGGGAACCGAATTGATCACGTCGCGCTTGCCGTCGCCATCGCCGTCGACCGCAAGGCGCAGGAAGGTCGAGGGCATGAACTGGGTATTGCCGAAGGCGCCCGCCCAGGAGCCGTTGAATTCTTCCAGCTTGACGTCGCCATGGCCGAGGATTTTCAGCGCCGCGAGCAGTTCGCCATGGAAATAGCCGGAGCGGCGGTTGGGCGTGCAGGCCAGAGTGGTCAGGGACTGAATGATCGGCCGGCCGCCGAAACTGCGGCCGAAATCGGATTCGACGCCCCAGACGGCGATCAGCGCCGGCGCGTCGACGCCGAATCGATGCTGGGCCGCCAGCGCCGCCTGACGATACTGGGCAAATCGCTCCCGGCCATCGCGCACGCGCTCGTCATCGACGAGGCCGGCGATATAATCCCAGACCGGAGTCGAAAATTCCGGCTGGGCGCCGAGAAAGCTCACGGCGTCATTGGGTTGCAGATTGTCCAGCGCGCGGGAGAGCGTGGTCTGGGAAACGCCCTCGGCCGCGGCCTGCGCCTTGATGGTCTGCTTGCACGAGGCAAAATCGGCGCGGGCCGTCTGGCCGAGCGCGAGAACGAGCGAAAGAGCGAGAATTCCCGACTTCATGGCCGGATTCTAGCGTGATTCTCGGCGATGCAGAACTGAAAACATCAAATCCACGGACGGGCGCCGGCCAGGTTCGCTTCGAAATCGGCGATTTTTGGCGCCTTCGCCAAAGTGAGGCCGATGTCGTCCAAGCCTTCGAGCAGGCAAGCTTTGCGATGCGGATCGATGTCGAATTTCACCACGCCGCCGTCGGGACCACGGATTTCCTGGGCTTCGAGGTCGATGGTGAGCGTCGCGTTGGCGCCGCGCTCGGCGTCGTCCATCAGCTTGGCCAGGTCTTCCTTCGACACCTTGATCGGCAGGATGCCGTTCTTGAAGCAGTTATTGTAGAAAATATCGGCGAAGCTGGTCGAGATGATCGCGCGAATGCCGAAGTCCAGCAGGGCCCAGGGCGCGTGCTCGCGCGACGAGCCACAGCCGAAATTGTCTTCGGCCACCAGGATCCGCGCCTTGCGATAGGCCGGCTTGTTGAGCACGAAATCCGGGTTTTCCGAGCCATCCTCGTGATGGCGCAATTCCGAAAACAGGCCCTTGCCGAGACCGGTGCGGTGAATCGTCTTCAGATATTGCTTCGGGATGATCATGTCCGTGTCGATATTGGTGATCGGCAGCGGCGCGGCGACCCCGGTCAATTTGGTGAATTTTTCCATATTTCTTGCCTGATCTCTTGCCTGAATGCGACGCCGGACCGGCGGTTCCGCCTTGGGTTTAACAAAGGGCGGGAAAAGGGGCAAATCATTCCGCTTCCCGTTCGACACGCTCCATGTCCGCGTCGGAAAGGCCGAAATGGTGGCCGATCTCATGCACCAGAACGTGACGGATAAGATCGCCCAGGGTCTCCTCGCCCTCGGCCCAGACATCGAGGATCGGGCGCCGGAAGAGAAAGACCATATTGGGGAATTGCCCGGTCTGGACGCCTTCGCTCTGGGCGAGGCCTCGGCCGCGAAACAGGCCCAGCAGCTCGAATTCCGAACTGGCGTCGAATTCCTCAAGAATTTCCCCGTCGGGGAAATCCTCGACCCGGATGATCAAACCCTCGCAGGCCTTTTTAAAATAATCAGGCAGGCCGTGAAACGCGGCGTCGGCGAGCGCCACGAAATCGTGGAGCGAGGGCGCGGCGCGCGCGCCCCAGTCCCACGGCGGCCGGCGGACGCTTCCCATCAGCCCGCCGTCCCCGTCGCCGCCTTGAGCGCCAGTTTCGGCGGCCGGGCCAGGGTCTGGAACACCACGCAATAACGCTCAGTCAGCTTGACCAGCGAATCGATCCGCTCCTGTGGCTCATCCGTGTCGAGATCGAAGAACAGCCGAATCTCGGCGAATCCGACCGGCGCGTCCTTGGCGACGCCGAGCGTGCCGCGAAAGTCGAGATCGCCCTCGGCGCGGACCGCGCCGCCCCCGAGGCGGAAGTCCAGCGCCGTCGCCACCGCCTTGAGCGTCACGCCGGCGCAGGCGACGAGCGCCTCCAGCAGCATGTCGCCCGAACAGGCCTGCAGGCCTGTTCCGCCGGTCGCCGGGTGAAGCCCCGCCTCGACCAGGGCGCGCGAGGTCTCGACCCTGCAGGCGAGGCCGTCGCCGGAGAGATCGCCCCGCGCCGTCAAGGTGACCACGGCCGCGCCCGCGTCCGCCTTGTATTTTTCCTTCAGCGGCGCCTGAAGGGCGCGCAGTTCATTGGCGTCCATCGGGCTTCCATTCTCATGTCAGGGTGCGAACGTCCACGAAATGCCCGGTCACCGCCGCCGCCGCCGCCATCGCGGGCGAGACCAGATGGGTGCGGCCCTTGAATCCCTGGCGGCCCTCGAAATTGCGGTTCGAGGTCGAGGCGCAGCGCTCACCCGGCGCCAGCCGGTCGGGGTTCATCGCCAGACACATCGAGCAGCCCGGCTCGCGCCATTCGAAGCCGGCGGCCAAAAAGATCTTGTCAAGGCCCTCGGCCTCGGCCTGGGCCTTGACCAGCCCTGAACCCGGCACGACCATGGCGTTGACATGGGACGCGACCTTGCGCCCTTCGGCGATCTTGGCCGCGGCGCGCAAATCCTCGATCCGGCCATTGGTGCAGGAGCCGATGAAGACGCGGTCGATCCTGATTTCGGTCGGCTTTTCGCCACCCTTGAGGCCCATATAATCCAAGGCGCGCTGGATTTTTGCGCGCTGGGCGTCGGTCTTGCCGGCCTCGACGGTAGGGACGACGCCGTCAATGGCGATGACGTCCTCGGGGCTGGTGCCCCAGGTGAGGACCGGCGGCAGATTGGTGGCGTCGAGTTCGACCAAAGCGTCATAATGGGCGCCCGGATCGCTCTTGAGTTGGCTCCAGTAATGGAGGGCGCGCTCCCAGGCCTCGCCCTTCGGCGCCTTGGGGCGGTCTTTCAGATAATCGAAGGTTTTCTGATCCGGCGCGATCAGGCCGGCGCGGGCGCCCGCCTCGATCGACATGTTGCACACCGTCATGCGGCCTTCCATCGACAGGTCTTCGATGGCCTCGCCGGCATATTCGATGACATAGCCGGTGCCGCCGGCCGTGCCGATCTTGCCGATGATCGCCAGCACGACATCCTTGGCGGTCACGCCGTCGCCGAGCCTGCCATTGACCTTGACCAGCATGTTTTTGGCCTTGGCCTGGATCAGGGTCTGCGTCGCCAGCACATGCTCCACCTCCGACGTGCCGATGCCATGGGCCAAAGCGCCGAAGGCGCCATGGGTCGAGGTGTGGCTGTCGCCGCAGACAATGGTCGCGCCCGGGAGGGTGAAGCCTTGTTCGGGGCCGATGATATGGACCACGCCCTGGCGGCGGTCATGTTCATTATAATATTCAATGCCGAAATCGCGGGCGTTGATCGCCAGTTGCTCGACCTGCGCCTTGCTCTCGGGGTCCTCGATCGGCTTGGAGCGGTCGGTGGTCGGCACATTGTGGTCCACCACCGCCAGCGTCTTCTGCGGCGCATGGACCTTGCGATGCGCCATGCGCAAGCCTTCGAAGGCTTGGGGGCTGGTCACTTCATGGATGAGATGGCGGTCGATATAGATCAGGGCCGTGCCGTCGGGCTGGATATCGACGACATGATCGTCCCAGATCTTGTCGTAAAGGGTGCGCGGTTTGGCTGTGGACTCAACCATGATCTCGATCTCCGACGCGGCCCGCGCGGCGCGGCGCGAACCATTTGCTTAGACGAAATAGAATGTTTCGGGCGTCCGGCAAGGCCAAGGACGCGAATTTGCGTTGTAACGCGAAAAGGCCGGCCTTTCAGCCAGCCTTTCCAAAAAGCGAAAGCAAGGCCGCAGGGGCGCTCACTCGGCTTTGGCGGCCTTGGCCCTGGCGTCGGAACGCTCCGCGATGCGGGCGGACTTGCCGCGGCGGTCGCGGAGGTAATAGAGCTTGGCGCGGCGGACCTTGCCGCGGCGCACGACCTTGATCGAATCGATCAGCGGGCCATAAACGGGGAAAACGCGCTCGACGCCTTCGCCATAGGAAATCTTGCGGACGGTGAAGCTCTCGTTGAGGCCGCCGCCGTCGCGGGCGATCACCACGCCTTCGTAGGCCTGGACGCGGGCGCGATCGCCTTCCTTGACCTTGACATTGACGATCACGGTGTCGCCCGGGGCGAATTCCGGAATGGTCTTGTTGGCGGAAAGCTTGGCGATCTGCTCGGCTTCGAGCTGCTTGATGATATCGGTCATTTCGGACTCCGTTTCGCCTGCAGGCGAGCGTTTCGGAACGCTGTTGTGAATTGGCGCCGCGGCGCGCGCGACGCTTTCCCGCGCTCAGCGAGCGGAGGGAGGCGGCCCTATAGCCAATTTTTCAAGGCTTGTCGAGCGGTTGCGCCGTCAATAGAGCCGCGTTTCGGCCTTGTCTTCTTTGGGGCCCGGATCGTCCGGCGGCGTCGCCAACGGGAAGATCACTGGCTCCGGCCCGCCCGAAGGACGCGGCGGCGTCTTGGCCGGCTCGCTGGCCTCGGGCGCGGGCGGCTCTTCGCTTTTGGCCTCCGGCGGGGCGAGGACCGGCGGCGGTTCGGGCGCGGGAGCGGGTTGCGGCGGAGCGAGCTCCGCGCGCGCCGGCTCGGCCTCGATCGCCGGCGGCCCCTGAAAGGCCGGCGGCGGCGCCTCGAGCGCGCCGGCCAGTTCTTCCTTGGGCTGCATCCAGCGATAAGCGTCGAGCTTGCCGGTGACCGGCGAGACGGGGGCCCATTGTTTGGACCAATGTCCATCGGCGATCCAGACCGGGTCGCGCGGCGCGCGCGCGGCGCGGGCGAGCCATTCGCGCGCCAGACCCTGGGCGTTGTGCTCGCGCTCTTCCAGTTCCGCCATGATGACGCACATGCGCGCGGTCGGCCGCTCGCCCATGGCGACCAGCGGCGTCATCACCTCGCGCGCGGTCAGGTAATCGCCGGCCCCCAGGGCGGCGGTCGCCACGATGATCGCGCTTTCGGGGTCCTTGGGGGCGAGCCGGGCGAGGGTCTTGGCCCGAACGAGCCGGTCCTCGGCCGAATCGCCGGGCCTCATGCCGACATAGATCTCCGCGAGGTCGGGATGCGGCGTCTTGGCATAGGCCGCCTCGATCAGTTTCGACGCCGCGCGGAGCTTGCCGCGTTCGGTGTAATGGCGCGCGAGAAAGGCGTTGGCGGGAACGAGATCGGGCGCCTTTTTCACCGCCGCGCGCAACAGGCTGATCGCGCGATCCGGGTCCTTGGCCTCGGCCTCCATCGCCAGAGCCGTGTCGATGACCGCCCTTTGCCGGTTGGCGGTCTCCCTGTCGATCAGCCTGGCTTTGAGATTCTGGGCGACGCAGAGGCGCGCGGCCTCCCAGTCGTGCTGGCCGGAATAGCGGTCGAGCAGCGCCTGACCGGACCAGGCGAGGGGCGCGATGCTCTGCGCCTGGAGGGCGATCTGGTGGGCGTGATCATGATCGCCCTTGCGCAGGGATTCCGAGTGCAGGCCGCGCAGGCCGAGCAGTCTCGTCTCCTGCCTCTCGCTCATGGCGCGGAAGGCGCGCTCCGCGGCGTCGCGGTCGCCGGAGAGCTGCGCCGTCTGGGCGTCCAGCAACAGAGTGAGCGGCTCGTTCGGCGCCAGTTTTTTCGCCTCCTGGTTGGCCTTGCGCGCCTTGTGGAGATCGCCGACGCCCGCCGCGATGATGCCGCGCGTCAGGGCGTCGTGCCCCCGGGCGCGCTTGCGGGCGCGGGCGGTCAGGGCGACGAGGCTCGGCAGATTGAAGACGAAGCGCAACACGCTCCAGACGACGACAGCGGCCAAGGCGACGACGCCGACGCCGATCAGCGGCGAGGTGTCGATATGGTAGCCGAACCAGGTCAGAGACATGGACCCGGGCTGTTCGACAAGGAAACCCAAGCCCAGGGTGACCAGCCCGATCAGGAGCAGAAAGACCAGAATGCGGATCATCGGCAGCACTCGAAAGAGGAAATGGCGCTGGCGGCGCGGCTTGTCGCGCCCCCGCGGGAACGGACACGTCAGGTCTTTGTCTTGGTCAAATTCCGCAAGGCGGCATTCAGCGCCGCCCTGGCGGCCGATTCGGCGTCGATCCGCGCCTGGACGCCCGCGGCCCAGCGATCGGACAGGGACCGGGCGCGAGACGGAAGCTCACGAAGCTCGCCGAGCGCGGCCGCGAGATCGCCCGCGCGCAAATCCTTTTCGATCGTTGCGACCGTCGCGGCGGCGGCGTCCTGCTCGGCTGAGCCGGCGGGCCTGATCCGCACCAAATTGCGCGCCGCCGCCAGAACCTGCGCCCAGATCGCCTCCGTCAGGCCCCGCGGCGGTTTTGCCGCGACAGTCCGTTCGGCGGGCGCGGCCGATTCCACCATTCTGGGGGCCAAAGCGGCGAATTCTTTCGCCAGATCCCCGACGCTCGGAGCGGACAGGCCGGCGCGCAGCCGCGCCAGCTGTTCGGAATCGGCGCCGAATTTCTGAAGCGCCGCGATTTGCGCCGAATAGTCATCGCCCAGGCGCATGGCGCTCAACAGGCTCTGCGCCACAGCCAACCGCGCCGCCGCTTGGCCGGAATTGTCGGCCGGCGCCGGAGGCGGGGCGGCGCGCGCCTCGCTCCTGAGCGCGTCAAGCTGACTTTCGACGGTCTGAAGCCGTTGCGAAAGGGTTTCGATCGCCGCATCGGCGGCGGCGAGTTTGCCGGTCATGGCGGCGAGCGCTTCGGCGGTCTGCGGGTTGGCGGCTGGCGCGCTCGCTGGACCTGTCTCGGGGGAAGCGGCGGCGGGCTTCGCGGGCTCGGCGGGGGCGGGCGCGGAAGCCGGGGTCCCAGTTTCGGCTGGTTTCGCGGGCTCGGGCGCCGCGGGAGCCGCCGCCGCTTCTTGAGGCCTGGCCGCAGGCGCGGATTCGGCGGCGGGC
>JAJYCZ010000182.1 GCA_021777915.1 Pseudomonadota bacterium
CGGCCGTGGTGATCGCGGCGCCGGCGAGGACGCTCTCCGACCTTCGCCGGAGCCTGCACGCCGACGTCAAGGCCAGGGTGCTCGCGGAGATCGACAAGGATTTCACGAAAATGCCGGTCTGGGACATCGAGAAGCACATCGTCGGCTGATTTTTGGCCGCGCCGCCCGAAGGAGCGGCGCGGCCGCATCCCGCAAGATTGAGGCAATGTTGCGCCATTAGTTTCGCGCCAATGGTCCGTTCCTTTGGGAAGGAGAGCGCGATGCGCGTATGGCGCGACCTGAGCATCAGAACCAAAATCCTCGTCGCCTTTTCCACCAGTTTCCTGGCGATCGCCGCGCTCGGCGCGCTGGCCTTGACCCATATGGCGGCGATGGCGGAGCAATCCGCGACGATCCGCGGCCATTGGATGCCGGCGGCGACGAAGATCGGCTATCTGCGCAAGGCGGTGATCAATTATCGCCTGGCGGAAAACCAGGCGCTGCTGGCGATCGCGTCCAGTTCGGACGCCGCGGGCGCCGAGGACGCCATGGCCGCCGCCGCCGCGCGCGTCGAACAGGCCTATGACGACTACAAGCCCTTGAACGCCGCGGGCGGCGAGCCTGCCCCGATCATGGCCGGTTTCGACCGCGAATGGCCGGCGTTCCGCCAGGCGGCGCGGGAGGCCGTCGCCGTCGCGCGCGCCGGCCATCTGGCCAAGGCCATGACGGCTTACGCCAGGGCCGACGACGCCGGGCTGGTCGATCTCCTCAACCAGCAAGGCGTCCTGATCGAAAAAGCCGGCGCGAACGCCGCCGCGAAAGTCGAGGAGGCCTATCGCGACGGACGCTGGATAGTGTTGCTGGGCGTCCTCGCCTGCGCCATTGCCGGCGTCGCGGTGGGCGCCAGCCTCGTCTTCGGCATGGTCGCGCCGCTGCTGCGCGCCGCTCAGGCCGTGGACAGACTGGCGCGCGGCGACCTCGATGTCGCGGTGGAGGGCGCCGAGCGGCGCGACGAAATCGGCGCGCTGGCGCGGGCGCTCGAAATCTTCAAGGCCAGCATGCGCCGGGCGCGCGACCTGGAAAACGAGGCGAGAGACGCCCGGGCCGGGCAGGAAAGCCAGAAGCGCGCGATGGCCGCGCAAATGGCCGGCCAGTTCGAAAGCAAGGTCCGGACAATCCTGACCGGCGTCCTTCGCGCGGTGGAAGACTTCAGCCAGACCGCCCGGATCCTGAGCGACGCGGCGGTCGAAACCGCCGCCCAGGCCCAGGCGGTCGCCGACGCCTCCGAGGCCTCGTCGAGCAATATTTCCTCCGTCGCCTCGGCGACCGAGCAATTGACCTATTCGGTCAGGGAAATCGATTCCCAGGCGCGCGAATCCAGGCAGATCGCGGGGGACTCAGCCAATCAGGCCGAAGGCGCCGACCGCCAGATGCGCGAACTGGCCGCAGCCGCCGACCGCATCGGCGGCATCGTCAACATGATCGCCGACATCGCCGGCCAGACCAACATGCTCGCCCTCAACGCGACCATCGAGGCCGCTCGCGCGGGGGAGGCCGGACGCGGATTCGCCGTGGTCGCCCAGGAGGTCAAGACGCTGGCCGAGCAGACCAGCAAGGCGACCGCCGAGATCGGCGCCCAGATCAACGACATCCAGGCGACCACCCAGCGCGCGGCGGACAATATCTCGACCATCGTGCGCACCACCGAACGCGCCAACACCATCGCGGGGGCGATCGCCGAAGCGGTCTATCAGCAGGGCGAGGCGACCAGGGAAATCGCCTCCAGCGTGCAGAACGCCTCGCAAGGCGCGCATCAGGTGGCGGAAAATATCGGCGGCGTTCTCGAAGCCGCGCAAAGCTCCTCCGCCGCCTCCAGCCGCATGATGAACGCGGCGGGCGATCTCGCCCGGCAGGCCCAGGCCCTGCGCGGCGAGGTCGATTCCTTCCTGAGCGCCCTGCGCGCGGCCTGATGCGCGACAAAAGGAAGCGCCATTTCAGGTTGGCTTCACGGCGTCCTTGCCCCAATATCGTCCGATGAAGCCAGACCCGCGCGCCATCGCCCTCGCCTTTTTCCTCCTCGGCGCGGCCGAGGCGCAAGCCGGCGGCCTTTCCATTGCCCATGTCTGGGCGCCCCCGACGCCGCCCAGGGCCATCGTCGGGCGGGTCTATCTGACCATCGCCAACAATGGCGCCGAGGTCGATCACCTCGTCGCCGCCTCGACCGATGTCGCGCGAACGGCCGAGGTCAGCGGCGTCCGCATCCTTCAGGACGTGCCGAACCAGCGCCATCTGGTCAATGTGGACATTGCCCCCGGCGGCAAAATCGTGTTCAGCCCCGGCGGCTACCACATCCTTTTGCGCAATCTCAAACATCCGCTGGTCGCGGGCGAGAGCTTCAAGGTCGTTTTGACCTTCGAAAAGGCCGGCGCCATCCCGCTCGACGTCGAGGTCGAGGCGCGCAAGCCCGCGACGCCATGACCCAGAGCAGCGTGCGAAAAAACGGGTGTCCGTTTTTCACCAAAACGCCGCGAAAACAAAGGAAGCTCGTGGTCGAAATCTCACCATTGGCTCCCCGCTATGAATGACCGAGAACCGCGGAAAGCAGGCGTAGGCCGAAGGGACGAAACAGGCTGGAAAGCGGCCAGCCGCGTACCGCGGAGTCGCGCATGGACGCCGCTGCGCGGGGCGCGCTTCAGTCTGGCGGTTGTGCGAGATTTGGTCGGCGAGAGCCGATCGCGAGAACCGCAGAATTGTTCCCTATTGTGCCAGCGTTTCCAAACGACATTGAATTGTTAGGTGGTAGCTCGCCTGTAGAAAATGGAATTCCCGCTGACGTGAGCGCATCGCGTAACACTTTGGTCTCTGGCGCTTTGCTGTCTGGGACAACAATCCCCCACACAACGGCGGTTGGAAATGAACGCGCATCAAAAGTAAATTTCCAATTTGAGGTATGCAGTATTTCTGAAAATTGTACGGCAAGTGCTACAGCCTCAGGGTCATTCGCTGGCCATACTAAGACTACGTTTCCAAGCACTGACCGTAATGCAGCAGTTAATAAAGCTGCCTGCTGCGGTTGGAGCTGGCGCCATGCTGTTGATTTCATAATTTGTGCTGTTTCCAGTCGAGCTGCCTCTGCTTCTTTTTCCAGTCGTGCTGCTCGTTCGTCGGCGTTGGCTGCATTAGCATTCGCGTTCGCAATTTCCGCTCTTGATGCTTCTGCTTCCGCAGAGAGTCGTGCTGTCTCATTATTCAAATTGGCGACCTTTTCGTCAGACGCCCTTTGGATTGCGTCTGTTAATTCATATCCAACGTACCCAGCGGTGAATGCGGCAAACGCAGTTATGACGCCTGCTGCGACAGCAATCCACAGAGAAAACTTAACGACAAATTCCCAGGCGGAAAATGACCATCCCCACAACATTTATATTAACCTTTCAGCAACAATTGGTGTTGGCGTTGTTCGTGTTCTTTTGGGCATCGCGATGCTATATTTATGATTGTGGCGAATAAAACGAATGGAACGGTGTCGGTGGTAATTAGATATCCTCTGAGGGTATGTTTTCGCATCAGATTTCTGCCAATGACGCCAGGAAGAACGTGGCGGTAAACGCGCCGCGACTCAGCTTATTGGCAATTGACGCTTTTGTCTCGCTCCATCCTTTCTCATTAAGCCGCGCCACCGCCGCGCGCTTTAACAGCTTAGCGCATTTCGCGGCGCCATTCGAAGACGAGGCTCGTGCAAACGTCCTCGCGATGCGCCACTTCCGCGACCACCGCGCCAGGTTCAGAAATGGCCGCGAGAGTCCGCGCCCGGTCCTCGCCGCTCCATCGCCGGCGGCGCTCGGCGCCGGATATCACCGTCATTCGTCTCATGCTGCGCAGCTAACCTCGCTCATAAAGCCGCCTTAGGTGCGAAGCATCGCTCTGGGGCCATAATCCTCGCAAGGCGCGCGACGCCGGAGCGATACGCTGAAAGTATACTTCGCAACACAAAACAGTCGCTCGCTCCGCCGCTCCGACCGGCAGCAAGGGGTCGCGATGAGACCATCGTCGGTGAGCGTGGCATTGACGGCTTCGAACCGGCCGCGGTCATCGCTGGGGGGGCGCCAAGCGTATGATTTCCACCAACAGAGCCGATTGCGATTCGACCGAATCGCAATCGGCTTTACACGCGGCCAAGCGAAATCACGTATTTCGCCGGGCGACGCGTTGCCGCGCCGCGTGGCGAATGAACGCGTGTCCGTCCTTGACGACGATGGTCTCGCCTTCCGCCAAGGGGCTCCAGTCCTCGCCGCTCAGGGGAACGCTGGCGAAAAGGACGATGTGCTGGCGCGCCCCGTTCGCGCCATCCGGGGCGTCGCGATCCCTTTCGCAGCGGCGCTCCAGCCGCCACAGGCCGGGCGGCGCGACAATTCCGTCGCTCCGGGTTCGGCGATGGCCGTGGGCGAACAGGGCGTCGCCGTCGCAATAAAGGAAATTGGCGGGCCCGAGCGCCCGCATGTCGGAGGCGAAATCCGCGACAACGGCGCGCCTCTTTTCGAGATCGGGCGTCCCATCCGCCGCCCATAATGGCGCCATGCGCTCCAGCAGGATGCAGAAGGCGATTTCCGAATCGGTCTCGCCCATCGGCCGAAAACGCCGCGCCGCGCCCGAAAATTTCATGTCGATCCCGTCGAGATCGCCATTATGGGCGAAGACATGGGCGCGTCCGCCCAGTTCGCGCTGAAAGGGCTGGGCGTTGACGTGGGTTTTCGCGCCCCGTGTCGCGCGGCGGATATGGGAAATCATCAGGCGGGCCGGAATCCGCCTTTCCTCGATGAAATGCAGCCAGGAACTGTCGGCCGCCGGCGCCGGCTCCTTGTAGAGCCGCGCGTCGCGGCCTTCGAGAAAGGCGAGCCCCCAGCCATCGACCGAATCGCTGGTGAATCCGCCATGTTCGGCGAAGGTCCGCAGCGAGAATGTCGCTCGCGTTGGAAACAGGCTCGAAAAGCCGAAAAGTTCGCACACGCCTTGGCCTCGCCGCTTTCAACCCATGGCGGCGGAATGTTTCACGTCGCGGGCCGCCGGTCAAAGCCCTCGGCGTCAGCTTTTTCGCGTCACTTGCCCGCTTCGTCCACAATCTTTTTCAGCGTGAAGGCGCCGCGCAGGTCGCCGAGCTTGAAGCCCGTCGCCTGATCCTTGGGGTAAAGCTGGGCGATCTTCTGTTTCAGCTCCGGCGCGACATTCGCACCGTGGCAGGTCAGGCACATTTCCCCGGTCGGAATCGCCTTCATGAAGCGGAACGTCTTGCCTCCCCTGCCCTCGACCGTGGCGGCGCTGACGAGCGTGTCGGGCTTTTCGCCCCGGGCGAGCCGGGCGGCGAAACCTTCCATGATTTTGCGCTCATAATCGTCCGGCGCCGCAGCGGCGTTGCGCGGCTTCAGGCTGGTGCGGCCGATCGACCAGCCGCTGCTTTTCGACAGATCGGCGGCGATTTTCGGCGCCTGTTTGTTGCAGACCTCCAGCGCGCCGAGCGGCCCGCCCTTGGCCATGGCCCCGCTCATCGCGGCCTTCAGCTCCTTGGCGTATTCGGCGGTCAGCTCCGCCGCCTTCGCCTTGAGCGCCGCCTCGTCCGCGACAGCCGTTCCGCACAGCAGGAAGAGCCCCAGCCCCGCGACGACACCCTTGAACATGAAACCCTCCTGAAAGCTATAATCCTTATGTATCTTATATTTTGGATAGCTGGCAAGCCGCCTCTGGCGGCAAACCGTCTGAAACGCCGCCGTATTTTGCGTGACGTTCTCGTGATTTCGGCGCGACGAAACGCCGCAGGCGCCGCTCCGCGGGGACTATGGATTTGACAACAGGCGCGATAAACATTCATAAGTTTTATAACTTAATGCCGCTCAAGCGGCGGGCGCGCCCGGGCAATGGGCGATCGATCGCCAATCCGGCGGGGAGGCATGGGAACGGATATGACGGCGCACGCGCGAGTTATCGCTTTGGCTGTCTTGACGCTGTGCATGGCGACGGCCGCCGCGCGCGCGCAGGAAAAATTCCAGACCACGGATTCGCCGCCGCCGCCGCCCGCCAAATTTCAGAAGATGGAGACCCCGCCCCCGCCGCCGCCGCCGGTCCTGAACCAGATCTCCGGGGTCAGGCTGAGCGAGCCGGCCGATCACTCCAAATTCGAGGCGCTCAAAGGCCCCTTCGCCGACAGCGCGGCCGTCACCAGGGCCTGCGCGACCTGCCACACCGACGCGGAAGCCCATATCAAGAAGACGATCCACTGGACCTGGGATTACATCAATCCGCGCACCGGCCAGCATCTCGGCAAAGAGCACGTCATCAATAATTTCTGCACCAACGCCAAGGACAACGAGGGCATGTGCGGCGTCTGCCATATCGGCAACGGCGTCAAGCCCGGCGAGGAATACGCCTTCAACAAGCAGACCAGCGTCGATTGCCTCGTCTGCCACGACCGCACCGGCAAATATTACCGCCTGCCGCCGACGCGCGGCAATTCGGCCTGCGCCGCGATGTTCG
>JAJYCZ010000183.1 GCA_021777915.1 Pseudomonadota bacterium
CGGCAGGCCGGGTGGACGGCCGCGCGGCGGCGCCCGCTCCGCGGCCTGGCGTGCCGACGCCCGCTCCGGGACGCGTTCCGGCGCCGCCGACGCCGCCAGGCCCACCAATGCCGCCCGGACCGCCAATCCCGCCAGGCCCGCCAATCCCACCAACGCCGCCGGGGCGTCCAGCGCCGCCAGGCCCACCAATCCCGCCAGGCCCGCCAATGCCGCCGGGACGACCGGCGCCGCCAATTCCGCCGGGGCGTCCGCCCGGACGGTAGCCGGGGCCGGGCGCCCAGGGACGGTTGGCGATGCCGTTTCCGATGCTTCCGGGCGGCACGGCCGCGCCGGGACGCCAGCCCGCGTAAGGCGGGCGCCAGCCGGGATAGCCCGGCCAGACCGGCCGGTAGATCGCGCCCGTGCCCCAGTTCCAGTAATTCCCGCGCCACAGCGAACCGATGGCGACGCCGGCGCCGAAGACCAGCAAGCCCGTGGCCACGGCGACGGCCGGATCATAGCCCGGCCAGCCGTAAATGCCGGCCGGATTATAGCTCGGCGCATAGATGACATTGGGGTCGGCGGATTCGATCATCACGACCTCCCGCCCGTTTTGCGTCTGCCGGGAAACCGTCTGCTGCTTCGTCGTCTGGAGGGCGCCCGCCGCCATGGCTTTGGCGCGAAGGGCCTGGATGGCGTTGGCGACGTCCTGGGGCTGGTTGACGGTCGCGTCGCCGAGGCTGGTCGTCCAGTCGAGGTCGGCGTTGAGTTTCCTGATGACGTCGGGGAAACGCACGAGGGCCTTGACCGACGGGTCCCAGCTCTGCGCGTCCGCTCCGGAAAAATCCTGCTTGGCGACCGCCGCGGCATTGGCGTCCAGCCATCGCGCGGCCATGACGATTTCGAGCGGATAGGCCGAAGCCGGCAGGAGCTGGGCGAGCAGGGCGTCGGGATAAAGCGCGATCGGCGCGAGCATCTGTTCAAGCTGCGCCTGGGTATATTTCGGCGCCGGCGTGGCCGGGGCCGCCGGCTCGGACGCTGGGGCGGGCGCGGGCGCTTCCGCCGCAGGGGGAGGGCTTCCAGGGGCTGGAGCATCCTGCTGCGCGAACGCGGTTCCGGGCGTCAGCCCGATCAGGAGGCAAGCAACGCTGCTCAGCAGCTTGTTGGCAAATTTTTGAGGCCTGCTCTTGTCCATCGCCGTTTCCTTTCGACCGATCGCCCGTGGCCGCGCATCGAGACGTCCCGCCTGTGAGGCGGTTTCGGACGACAGGCATCTTGCGTCGGGAAACGGCTCAGCTCAACCCCCGATTTCAGTCTGCGGGGGCTGTTGCTCGCCGGCAGGAGCGGCGCGGCCGATTCAAGTCTTGCGGTCGAGCGAAAAGCCGAAATCGCCGTCGATCCAGGTGTCCTTGTCGGCGATGATCGCCTGGGCCGGGAGCGTTTCCGTCGCGACCGCCACGCCGGGCGTCTGTCTGATCGCCGTGCCGACGGCGAGAAATTCCACCAGTCCATTGGCGATTTCGGCGATATAGGTTTTGACGCCGACGACGTCCTGCGCGCCGAGCCCGTCGGCTTCGTCCTTGATCCGCGCCAGGGCGATTTCGCGCGCGTCGTGGATCATCGTCGTCAGCTCGTTGATCTCGCCTTTGACGAAACTCTTGAAGGCGGCGAGAAAGCCGCCGGCGAAGCCCAGCGAATAGATCGAGGTGGACATCAGCAGTTTTACCGGCGCATAGCCGAGCTTGGTCATGGCCCATAGCTCCGAGCCGGTGAGGTCCGACGTCACCGGGCTCTGAAAAGTCTGCGCCGGCAGGGCGCGGTTGATCGCCGCCGTGCCGGACATCAGCATTTCGTGGGTTCCGGCCCAGCGCTCGATGATGGTGCGGATTCCGACCACGGCGTTGGCGCCGTCCTTTTTCGCCAGCGCCACGGCGCGGTCGAGCGCGGCGTGGCGGGTGAGGTTGAACACATCGGAAAATTCGCGGATCTCGCCGCGCGCCAAAGTCTTCAGCGAGCCGAGCAGGCCGCCGCCGACGCCCATCGAATAGGCGACATTGCCGAAGACATGCTGGACCGGCTCGTAGCCGGCGTCGATATGGCAATAAAGCTCCTGCGCGTCGCCGGCGCTGGTGAACAGGTTTTTTGGGGCGCCCTGCCTGTGGACGCAGGAGCCGACGAACAGGAATTCGGTATTGCCGCTGAAGGCGCGCAATTCGCCGGTGACGCCGGCGACGCCCGCCGCGCCGCGCGCCGCCGCCTCGCGCGTCATCCGCTCCAACGCGGCCTCGCGCCCGGCGTGGATCGCTTCCGTGACCTGCGCGACCTCGCCGCCAAGAATGCTGCTGACCCCGGCGCCGAGCGAGCCGAGAAAGCCCATGGAATTGACGCTGTTGCCGACGACCAGCTCGCCCGGCGCAAAACCCTTCATCGTCAGACAGAAAATCTCGTTGCCCGAAAGCCCGGTGACCTGCGCCATGAAAAGGCTCCTGAAAGGGGGGGAAGAGCGGAAAGGCGGGGCTTGGTTTTATCGCGGATTTATTACCGAGCCGTGGCGGCGGGCGCCGCCCGCAGGGCCGCCAGAAATTCCGGCGCGGCTTGCGCGGCTTTCAGCGTTTCGGCCCCGAGCGTGGCGTCGTCGCCGCAGGCGGCGATGACATGGGGCAGGTTTTCCGGCTCGATGACCAGACCGCCGGCCTTGGCGTCCGGCCAGGCGATGAAGATCAGGTCCTGACCTTTCAGCGCGTCCTTGCACGCGGCGTCGAGATTGGGCTCGATCGCCTTGCGATAAAGCGCGGTCAGCTCCGGGGAGGCGATGGTCCCGACATGAGCGCCGTCGGCGGACGTATCGAGGCCGCCCTTCAGCTTCAGGCCCGGCAGCAATTTGACCAGATCGACCGACCGGCCCGCGCGCAGGTCGAAGACCAGAGCCAAGGCGCCGCCGTCGGGATGGGCGCCGCCGCAGAAATACTGGTCGCGCGCGACCAGGCTGAGAAAATCCGGCCCGGCCATGGTCACGGCGACCGTCCGCGACCAGTCGCCATGGCCCTCCGCCTGGGCGAGGCACTCCTTGCGGGTCTCGCGCAGGCGGGCCTCGTCGGCCTCCAGCGCCTTGTTGACGCGCGAAATCACCTCGGCGGGCGCGCCGGTTTTCAGACGCGGAAAAGCCGCCACATCCCTGGCGATGGGCGGCCTCGGCGTCAGTTCGACAGACGCCCGCGCCGAAACCGGCGCCAGGATCAACGCGGCGGCCAAAGCCGGCGCCGCGCTAAATTTTGCTGCTTTCATGTCGCCCCCTGGCGCCTCAAGCTCCGATCGGAGGCTTTCACCCGAAGCTATAGGCGTCAAGGCTGATCGGGCCGATGAAGGCGTGATGCAGGCGGCGGCCTCTGGCGCCGGGGCCGCCGGCGCCGAAGGCGAAGGGCAGGGGCAAAAAATGCTCGGGCGTCGGGTGGTTGAGCAAGGCGTCGGGGCCTTTCTCCCAGGCGGCGACGGCGTCCACGTCGCCGGCCTCGATCCTTTCGCACAGCCAGTCGTTGAAATTTCGCGCCCAGGGCGGCGTGTCCTCGCCGCCGAAATAGGCGCTCAGATTATGGGTGGCGCCGCCCGAACCGACGATCAGCACGCCCTCCTGGCGCAAGGGGGCGAGCGCGCGGCCCAGCGCCAGATGATGCGCGCCGGTCTCGCGCGGCTGAACGGAGAGCGTCGCCACCGGAATGTCGGCATGCGGAAACATGATTCTCAGTGGAACCCAGGTCCCGTGATCGTAGCCCCGCCCTTTTGAAATCGCGGCCGAAAGCCCCGCCGCGTCGGCAAGCTCGAACGCCTTTTCGGCGAGCGCGGGGGCGCCGGGGGCGGGAAAGGTCATGTCGTAAAGCTCCGGCTCGAAGCCGCCGAAATCATAGATCATGCCGGGGTGGCCCCCGGTCTCGAAGGTCGGCCGCGCGGCCGGGAAATGGGCGCTCATGACGAGAAGGGCCGAAGGGCGCCGCCATTTCGCGCTCAGGTCCTGCCAGAAGGCGCGCGTCTCGCTGGGGTAAAGCACGATATTCGGCGCGCCGTGGGAGATGAAAAGGCTCGGCTGGGGGCTGAAGATTTCGTTCATGGTTCAGCTCGCTTTTCCTGTCGCCGCCCCCTTTGAAATGGGCGTCGCGTCATCATATAAGCGGCGCCATAAGGAGCGGCGAGCCGATGACTTCATTTTTCCGGAAAATCCTGATTTGCGCCTGCGCATGCTTGGCCTTTGGTGTTTTGGCCTTCACGCCGCGCGCGCGGGCCGGTGAGGAACCCGACCTCATCTTTCGCAAGTCCACCACCTTCAAGCTGCTGACGCCCAACGACAAGCTCGCGACCTACGCCATCGACGATCCCGCCGTCGCCGGCGTCGCCTGCTATTTCACCGCGCCGGAGCGGGGCGGGGTGGCCGGCGCCTTCGGCCTGGCCGAACAGACTTCGGACGTTTCGCTCGCCTGCCGGCAATATGCGCCGATCCAGTTCAAGCAGAAATTCGCGCAGGGCGACGTGGTGTTCCGCGAGAGCCGCTCGGTGTTCTTCAAGCGCATGCAGATCGTGCGCGGCTGCGACGCCAGGCGCAATGTGCTGGTCTATATGGTCTATAGCGACAAGCTGGTCGAAGGCTCGCCCAAGAATTCGACCTCGACCGTGGCGATCCAGCCCTGGGGCGCGGGCGAAGCGCCCCGATGCGCGGATTTCCTCAACAGATGAAGTCGGCGCGACGGGTCCGGCGCCTGCAACGGGTTCACTCGCTGCAGGAAATGAAGACGTCGTCGTCCGAAATATGCGGCGGGGCGGCGGATGTCGCCGAGGATTTCACGATCGAGGCGGTGATATTGTCGCCGGCGCGGCCATAGGCCCTGGCGTCGCCATGGCCATGGGCCTCGCACCAGGCGTCAGCCACGACCTTGGCGCAATCGTCGCCGCCGCGAATGCAGTCGTTGACGCCATAGCCCTCATCGGCCTTGACAACGTAACTGTCGGCGCCCAGGGCCAGAACGCCGGTGTCGGCCCGGGCCCCATTGTGCAACGCGCAGATCACGAACAGCCCGCCGAGCAGCGGAAGCAGAATGCGCGGCAGATAGACATGCTCGAATTCGTAAAACTTCATCGCCCGAACCCGCATCGGGCGCCGGCGCGGACTGGCCGCGCTGGCGCTGATTTACATGGGGCAAGGATGGAGCGGGCGCATGAAAAAACGGTTAAGTTTAACCATAGGCGTTATCGGAATCAGGGGCGACGTAAGGTCAGGGTTAACCCGTGTGGGGGAAGGCCGTTAATCGCGTCAATCGTTCTTCACCTTGGCGAGAAGAGGATCGATGACCGGCGCCAGAATGGTTTTGGCGGCGAAAATCGAGCCATCGAAACTGTAATGGCCATAATCGGTCGCGATCAGGCCCTCTGGCAACACATTGCCGACCAACTGGCGGCAGGCGCCGTCACGGCAGAGTTTTGCCACCTGCGAGACATAGGTCACGCCGGGCCCCCAATCCATCTTTCGCAGCGCCGCGTCGGCGGCGAGCGAGTCCGGCCGCAGGCCCAGGCGCGAGAATTCCCGCGGCGTCCTGCCGGCCAGGACATCGAGTCCGACGATGATCGGCAGGTCGGGAGACCAGGTCGGGACTTCGCCGGCGATGACGATATTTTTGACGCCATCTTTGAGCAGATTGCGAAAACCAACGCGCAATGCATTGAAATAATCGGGATAAATCCAGCCACGATCCTGCGTGTAGAGGACGAAATAAGCCCCCATGACCAGGATGTCCGGCTTGAGGGCGCGGATCTGGCCAAAAACATAGTCGTTGATCGCGCGGCAGCGCGGCGTGCCGCCCATGCCCAGATCCATCGGCGTGTTCTCGATCAGGGGAATGCAATAGGTCGCCGTCATGGCGACAATGTTGGCGCGCCCCGAAAATTCGCGCTCCAACCCAGCGAAGAGCACGGCGGCGTGGGAATCGCCCACCACCATGATGGTCGGCTTGCGCGGATCGGCGACCGCGCCGCAACGATTCGACTCGAAGAAGGACGCCACGCGGCGCCTTTCCTCGTCCAGTGAATAACGCTGGTTGTCGCGCTGGTAGAAACAGGCGCTCAGGCGCGCAACGTCCATGCCGCTCCGGCCGGCGTTGAAGATCCGGGCGACTTCCGGCGGGAAGCGGCCGGGATAGCCGTTGGCCCGCCGCGTGGCGCTGCCGAGAACGCCGCTGCCCGCGAGCAGCGCGACCAGAGCCAATGCGACCAATCGGGGGCGGCGGCGAAACAGATGGCCGACCGGCCGCTCCACAATGCGCCAGGTCAGGTAGGCCAGAAGCACGGCGAGGAGCGAAAGCGCCGCCATGGTCGCCGCATCCGGCGTGATCCCCGGACGCATGCGCGAAAAGGCGAACAGCGGCCAGTGCCACAGATAAAGCGGATAGGAAATCAGGCCGAAAAACTGGGCGATGCGATTGCCCAGCACATAGGCGCCGATGCGCGAACCGGGAAAGGCGATGACGAGGGCGCTCC
>JAJYCZ010000184.1 GCA_021777915.1 Pseudomonadota bacterium
CTTCGCCGTCGGCGCGCTCGCCGATCTTGATAAAGCGCGAGTTGGAATGCGCCTGGATAAACTGGCGCATCGCTTCGACCGCCGCCCGGCTCTCACTCGCGCCCAGGCCGCCGCGCGCCGCGATCCAGACCTTGAACAGACGCGCGACCGCATCAAGAACCACGCTCGATTCAAAGGGCAGAATGTTCGCAGCGATGGCGATTTCGCCAGCAACGGCCACCAACCCAAAGCGTTGCGCGACCCGCGCCACCTGACCATTCGCGCCTTCGGGCACATGATCGGCGACAAAGGCTTTCATGATCGCCCTCGCCGTGGCGATGGTCTCATCTCGACGGTTCAACAGCACTTCGACAAAGGCGGGCCCGGCGACGCCGTAATGCGTCTTGGTCGCGTCGCGGATCACGTCCGCCAGGTCGCGCGCATTGCCAGTCGGCCCCGGATCATCAAAGAGGCCATGTCCGCGCCCGGCGTCCGCCTCCAGATCGATGATCCGCACCGCTTGCCCAGCCCGCGCTTTGCCCCGGCCCGAGCCCTCGGCGATGCGAGCGGCGAGGGAGACCTCGCCCGAACTCAAGATCGGGATGCGCCAGCGCGCCCGATTGCGCAATTCGGAATCGGAGCGCATCCGGCCCTTGCCTTCGCCGCCGGCCAGCGCATAGGCCGCCGCGCTCAGGTCGTGCGGTTCGCAAAGGCCGATTTCGTCCAGCGCCAGAAAGGCGTCATTATGCGCGGCGGCGATGCCCTCCAGACTGTTGGAAGTCGCGCGCCAGCTTTGGGCAAAGCCAAGTGCGCCGCCGCCGCCCCAGACCGATCCAGCGAGACGTTCGGCGCTGGTCTTGCCGATCGATGAGCCGCCGACGAAATGAAAGCCGCCGCCATCCATGCCCAGCGGTTCAAGCAGCGGCCCCGACAGCGCCAGCCCCAGCGCCAGCAACAGCCGGTCTTGCCCCTTCGCCAGTGCGGCGCAATTCGCGCGCCAGCCGGCCAGGTCGCCGGCCTCGCCGAAATGGGCGCCACGCGCGCGGCCTTCGAAGACAACCGGCTCGGCGTCCGGTCCGGCGATGGTACGATGCGGAAGCGCGAAAACCGAACCATCGGCCGCCCAGCCGGTTTGATTGACGCGCAATAGCCGGAGCGACGTTCGCACGCTGGCCAAAGCCGCGCTGAATTTCTCGCGCGAGCCGCGCCAGGTTGAGAGCACAAGGCCAAGGTCCGCGAGCTGGCGGCGAACATTCGCGCCGTCGCCCTGCAACTCGGCATAGGGAACCGCAAGGGATTGCTCGCCGCCGTCAGGATCGCGAAAGCCGAGATAGAGCGACCAGCCCGCGCTTTCGGCCGTCCGCACATTGCCGCGAACGTGAAAGGGAGCTGAAAGCCAGGACGGATCGTCGCCCTTCGGGCAATACCACAGGCCGCTTTCGCGCATTTCGAAACAAGGCGGCCATACCGCGCCGTCATCAGCCTGGGCAGGTGCGGCGCCGGCATCCGCGCTCTGCTCCGCTGCTATCGTACCGGCCTCGTGTTTTGGCCGCCCACGCCCTCGCTTGGCCTTTTGCTCGCTCTCGCCTTCGCCGGCTGCCGCGATCGGCGTGGCGTCAACCTCGGTAAATGCCGGCGCGCTTTCGATCGCGTCGGCGATGGCCTTTTGCGCTGGTTTAGGGGTTTCGTCATTCGAGCCGCTCACGCCGCTCTCCTAAATTCGAGCGACGTGGATTTATTTTTGGTCAAGCAAGACGCGCGCGCTGGCGACGCCGAGAAGGCGGCCAACATCGCCGGCATGGATCGGGGCGCCACAACCCATATAGGTCATGAGCGACCGCACACCGGCCCGCGCTCCGGGCGCATCCTTGCCGACGATATGCCAACGGCACAGATCGGGCGTGAAACTCAATACGTCAGAGCCGTCCGGCCCCAGGACGAAAACGCGGTAATCTCCGCCCGTACCCTCCTGCAAATGCGGGAGTAACCCGAAGATGATCGGGCGGCGCGCGGCGTCGAGCCAAGCCGAAAGCTGTTCGGCCTCAGCATCGCAGATTTGATTGACGGTCCCGCGTCCATCGCGAAAGAGCCGGCCGAATTCCTGGCCGATTTTGACCGCCATTGGCCGAAGGCGCGTTTCGTCCTTCACTTCGCGCCCTCCCTGGTCGAGACGCGCTCAGCCGCCGCCAAAAAGCCGTCTATGTCCTCCTGCCGATACCTGACCTGCCCGTTGATTTTCAGGAAGCGGCAGCCCGTTCCTTGTTGGCGCTCATGTTCGATGGTCCGGGGCGAACATCCCCGGATTTCGGCATATTCGACGGTCGTTAGCAGCGCCCGCGACGATGCTGCGCGGAATTTCGCCATGTTTCGGGCTCCCTTCGCTCATCTCGCCGGCTGGCGAGAGTTGAAACGAGCCGATGGTCATGGCGACGCCGAGGAAAGACCAGAAAGCAATCAGCGGCAATTAATTGCCGCTCTCGCTAATTCTTCAATTTTTGCCAGAAGCTATCTCCAAAAGTCCGCTTGAAATGTTCGCGGATGGTTGCCGGCGCGGGGTGATTAACCTTCAAGAGGTCAGCCGCATCCGAAACCCAATCATTCATTTCTTCGACCGATTCCGGCAAGCGGCCCTCTTTCGCAACGATATCGACCCAAGTCGCCAATATTAACGGCCAATCCCCACGCGGCTTCCGACCAGCGCCGCGCGGATTTTGCGCGGTTGCCGCTGCCGGTTCAGGTGCGGTTTCTGACACCCTAAATACGCGCACATGGGTAAACTCAATCTTTGGATCGAAACAAACTGCTTTTCCATCGATGAAAATTAGATCATTGCATTTCCAATGCTCTACATCTATGGTTTCGCGCTTTGTGCTTCCATTCTTGAAACCTGACGCAGATACCTTTTGCATTTTTAGAAGGTATTTAAGACTAGGAGACAAGGCGGCGCTTCTGATTCTCTCGGAATGAGAATCAGTATATTCGTCATCAAAGCTATAATAACTGTCAGCCTGACTCCGACTTCTGACGGAGATATTTATTTGCTCTATGTTTTCGAAATATGCGAAATATTCAACAGCTTGGTTTAATGACATGCCTTCGCTCGGCATGTCGCACAAAAGATCGTCGAAATTGCGCGGTTCGTCGTCCGGGGCGAGCCGCGAAAGCCGGGCGTCCCAGTCTTCTGGGCCTTCGACTGGCGGCAGCATGGGCGACGGCGGCAGGAATGCGTCCAAAGGGTCTTTCTGTCGCCCTTCGCTCGACGCAATGGGCTCTTTTTCGGCGGATTTCGGCTTCGCCCCAACGCCGCGTTTTCGTTGCGGCTTGTCGCCGCCGGTTTTGTCCTTCGCCATCGATCGACCTTGGCTATTCGGCGGGACTGTTCTTGCGCAGGCGGACGCCAGGGCCTTCGCCGTTTTCTTCGATGAAGATTACGCCCGCGTTTTCAAATGCTTCGCGAATATCGGCAAGCGTCCTGTCGTAGGGTGTCCGTTTGCCGGCTTCAAAGTCCGCCAAGGCCGCCATAGAGACGCCGCAGCGCGAGGCAAGATCACTACGCGACCAATTTAACAGGGCGCGCGCCGCTCGCGATTGCCCCGCAAGAATGGTTATTTTATCTGACATTAGATAAATTCTCTTGACTTTGGCCTTAGATCATATAAATTATCTTACATAAGATGATTTCGCAAGGCAAAGCCAATGACCACCCGCCTTTACCTCACCCGCTCCGAAATCTTCGCCGCCGCCTGGCGCCGGTTCCGTTCGGTTCACGGCGCCAAGGCCACGCCGCGCCAGCATCCGCATTATTGGGCGGCCTGCCTGCGCATGATGTGGCAAGCGGCCAAGGGCGATGCCTTCGTTTTGCTCGCGATCCGCGATGACGCCCGCGAGACGGAACGGATGGCGGCGCGCACTTACCGCCGGGCCCCGGCGTTCCGCCGCTCCTACAGCCGCGAAAGCCTCAAGTTGGTCCGCAATTTCGCGGCCTGAGCCCGTCGCAGCCGGCGCAGCGATCCACGCCGATAGGCGCCCTGTTCAACAAAATCGGGATGCACGACATGACAAAATCCAAGACTTCGACAAACGCCCTCGGCTCGCCGTCGCGCCGCCTGTTCCTGGCCGCTGGCCCGGCTGCGGCTGTCTTTGCCGGGCTTCACAACAAGGCGGCGGCGGAGGGCTCGCCGATCGCGGGGCTTATTGAGCGCCACAAGGCGGCTTTGGAAGCGTTTACGGAAGCCTGCGAGCGGGAAGATGCTTTGTCACACGACAAGGAGAGCGCAGCCTACAAGCAGGCCGATGACGACTGGAATCGCCTCGGCGAGGCCGAGAGCGACGCGCTGACCGCGCTGCTGGCGCATAAAGCCGCCAATCTCGATGAGGCGAGAACCAAGGCCCAATACATGTTGGAGACGCTGGATTTTGAGATAATCATCGACGACAAGCTTGACGCCTTTCTGCGCTCGTTTCTGGTGTGAGGGAGTCGCGCCGATGGTGCTCGAACCGAAGTGACGGAAATTAATTCCCGCTGATTGTTTTCTGGTTTTTCCTCCGCGCCATGGCCCATGATTTCGACCATTGAACGCCAGCGCGACCGCGCTAAAGCCGCCGAGGAAATCAAGACATGACAACTGCCCGCAAGCGCCGCCTTTTCGAACCCTCAACCCCTACGCGCTCCGCGCC
Source organism: Pseudomonadota bacterium (assembly GCA_021777915.1). GTDB lineage: Bacteria > Pseudomonadota > Alphaproteobacteria > Rhizobiales > Beijerinckiaceae > Rhodoblastus. The sequence continues at coordinate 4,657 of JAJYCZ010000184.1, forward strand.
GATCCGACGCGCCATTGACGCAACGCTGACGCTCGCCGCCGCGATTCGGGAGCTGGCCTCCGTCGCGCGGCAATTCATCGCCAGCGCCAGCCCGTCGCGATCGGAAAACGAAAACAGCGCGGGCACCATGATCGAGGCGGCGGCCATAGCCGAGCCCATCCCGCCGGCCGGCATATGGATCAGCGCAGACTCGCCGGCCTGGCCGGCGTGGGATGCCTTCTACAGGGAACAGAAAGGTAAGTCGCCGCCGAGGGACGCCAAGAATGGCTGGCGCTTCGCCGCCCTCACGCCGCCCGCCACGCATTAGCGAGCAACGCCCAATGAGCCGCCGCCCTGCCCGTTTCAGCCAAACCGATTTAGAGCGCGCCCTGCGCGCCGCGCAAAAAGTCGGCGCGCGCGTCGCCGTCGAGATTACGCCGGCCGGCGCGATCCGACTTGAGCCCGTCGAGATCGAAAGCCAGGGCGCTAAGCCCGTTGCCGCCACGCGCGAATTCAGGCTGTAATCCGCTCATGCCGCGCCCGCGTCCGCCCTACCTTCACTCGGAATTCAGCCGCCACGGCAAAAGGCGCTGGTATGTCCGCGTGAAGCACGGCCCGCGCGTCCGCCTCCCCGGCGAATATGGCTCGCCCGAATTCATGGCCGCCTATCATGCGGCCATTGCCGGCGCGCCCGAGCTGACCAAGGCCAGGAAGCGCAGCCCGGCCGGAACCTTCGCTTGGGCGATCGAACTCTACCGCGAAAGCGCCGACTGGCGCGCGCTGGCTCCGGCGACGCGCAAGCAGCGCGAAAACATCATGCGCGGCTTGATCGAGGCGGCGGGCGACCAGCCCCTTGCTGCGATCACGCGCGCGAAGATCATGCAGGGCATAGACGCCAGGTCTAAGACGCCCTTCGCCGCCCGGCATTTTGTCGAGACCTTGCGCGGCTTGTTCGCATGGGCCACGGCGCGCGAATTCGTCGCCGTTGACCCCACGCAAGGCGTCAAGGTCGCCAAGCCGAAGAGCGAAGGCTTCGCGCCCTGGACCGCCGAGGAAATCGAAACCTATTGGCGCAAATGGCCGCGCGGGACCCGGCAGCGGGTTTGGTTCGATGTGCTGCTTTTTACCGGCGTGCGGCGCGGCGACGCCGTGACGATCGGCCGCCAGCACGTCAAGGACGGAATCGTGAGGCTTGCGACCGAAAAGACCGGCGAGCGCGTCGCGATCCCGATTCATCCCGAATTGCAAGCGACGCTCGACGCCGGCCCTTGCGGCGACCTCGCTTGGATCGTCGGCGAGCGCGGCGACCGCCTGACCAAGGAAAGCTTCGGCAATCTCTTTCGTGCGGCCTGCAATGCCGCCGGCGCCAAAAAGAGCGCTCACGGCCTGCGCAAGGCCGGCGCGACCGCCGACGCGCAAGCCGGCTACACGGAAGCAGAGCTTGAAGCAAAATACGGCTGGCGAGGCGGCCGGATGGCGTCGTTTTACACCCGGTCAATGGACCGCGAACGGCTGGCGATTCAGGCGGCCGAAAAGTCCAAAAAAAGAACGTCTATGCCCGCACCCGATGGGAAAACGCCCGCACCCACAAAAAAGGGCGTTTAATTTCAAGATGTTGCGAAGGAACAAAACGGGAATGGTGGGAGAGGTAGGACTCGAACCTACGAAGGCGTAGCCAGCGGATTTACAGTCCGCCCCCTTTGCCGCTCGGGACACTCTCCCATCCGGAAATGCAGGCATTCCGGCGACGAAAAGGCCC
>JAJYCZ010000020.1 GCA_021777915.1 Pseudomonadota bacterium
ATTCGGGGAAGCGTCGGGTAAATTTGGCGTCGGAGTCCTCAGGCGGTTTTTCGCGGTCGAGGGCGCTGCGTCGCCGGATTCGCCAACATATCATCCGACCTCTCGCCCCTCGCCACGATCCGCAGCTTCCCATCCGCCAACGGTGTTTGCAGTTCCAGCGCCACCGGCGTCGGCGCGTTCAACCAGACACCGACCTCCTGCTCATCGGCCAGGATTACGGGCATGGCCTTCGGATGGATCGGCGCCACCTCCGCGTTCCCCTCGGTGGTCAAGAAAGCGAAGATGTCGCAAGTGACCTCACCCCCCTTGGCCTTCCGGACCTAAGTCCAATTCGTCCAGATGCCGGCGAAGCAGGACAGCGGCCGATCCCCGCCCAGGGGGGGACCACACCGGGACTTTCCTGCCTCCCGGCCCAGTCTCATATTCCGAAAATGACGTGAAGGGGACGACGCAGCGGTTCGCCGGGCCGCGCCAGCGCCGCCAATGGAGCGAAGCCGTGTTGCGCACATTCGTCACGCCTGGATCGGTCGCGCGGCCCTTGAGGGCGAAGGCTGGCGACGGCATGCCCCACCGCGCCATGACAAGCTCGCGCTCGCCATAGGACATCCGGACGATCGGTGCGGGATAGTCTGGGAAGATGCCCGGCATGGGCGGCAGATTGCCCGTGAGGTCTTTCTTGATGCGGAACAACGCCCGCATAGCGTCCTGCGTCTTGGTCAACGAGTACCGTTTGCCGAGCGGCACGCGTTCACGCTGTCCGGATCCCTCGGCGGGCCCGAAGCCGAAGGGAAACGGAACGAGCGGAAAGAGTAAGATCGCCAGGAAAACCAGATGAGGGCGGGTCACGCGTGCATCTGTTCTTTGGTCCAGGCCGGCGACGCCCCAGGTCTCGCTCCCCGCCGCGAGGAAAAAGTGCGATCCGCAGCATGGATGAGAATAGCGCGGCGATCGCCGGCCACAAGCTGAAGAGAGAGGTTCGCCCCCCCAAGCCGCGCTTTTTCTGCGCCAAGGGCGCCGACCGCCGCCGTCAGGATATCGGCAGCAGTTCGCCGAGATCGGGCTCCCCGCATTTCGCGAGGATGACTTGGCGCACCTTGTCGCGTAGCTCGACCACAGCGGCGAATTCGGGGCCTTTTGGGTCGATCGCCTGCTCGATTTCGAGGCTCAGGGCGGCGCGGCGCGGGAACCATTGGCCGCCGCGCAGCATCGACCGTGTTCCGCGCAGGATTCCGGGCAGCACGTTCACGCCCGCCTCCGCCGCGACCCTGAAAGCGCCGAGATGGAATTCAGCGAGCGCGGCTCTGCGCGTGAATGTGCCTTCGGGGAAGAAGACGATATTGCGGCCTCGCCGCGCCGCCGCGGCCAAGGCCATCGCTTCGGCGACCGTCTCGCCGACCTTGCCGCGTTCGACGAAGAGAGCGCCCAGCCGGCGCGTGAACGGGCCGGCGAAGACTTGCGCCGCCAGCTCCTTTTTGGCGACGAAGGCCGGTTCTCCCGGCAAGAGGGCCGCGAGCAGAGCGACGTCCATATAACTCGAATGGTTGAAAGCGAGCATGGCGTGGGAAGGGGGAATGCGCGCGATCCCGGCGACCGAGACCCGCGCTCCCAGGGCTCGCAGCGCGCCGCGCGCGAGGAGGCGCACGGCGCGCCATCGCCAGGTGAGGCGTGGCAGCGTCATGACCGCCAGCCATGCGGCGAGATAGGCGCTCGCGACGACCATCCACCACCAGGCCGCGTAAAGTGTTTCGCCTGCAATCCTGACGATTCTTCGGCTGGTCGGCCCGGCGCCGGCGAAGGACAGCCGAAGAATCTGGCGCCAGGGGGCGCGCGGCGCGGCGCCGATCCGTCGGTCGAGATAGAGCGCCTTGGCGGCGCTCCGCCTGATTTTGCCGCTCGACGTCTTCGGCGCGCTATGGGGCGGAGCGAGAACGATTTCATCGGCGGGCGCGCCGGCTATTGTCGTGACGACTTCTTGGGCGCGACCCTCAAGCAACGCGCGCGCGGAAAAATCCGTTTCGCGCGTCTCGGCCAGGACGACGACGCGCTCGGTGCCCGAGGTGGAATCGGCGACGCCGAAAACGGCGACGCAGCCTTTGCGGATTCCGGGAATTCTGGCGACCGCCTCCTCGATTTCCTGTGGGAAAATATGTTGGCCGGCGCGGATGATTATGTCCTTGACGCGGCCGGTGATGTGGATATCGCCGCCCGCCATATAGCCGTCGTCGCCGGTGTCGAGCCAGCGCCCGCGCATCAGTTCGCGCGTCTTCGTCTCATCGCGAAAATAGCCGGAGGTCGCGGAGGGGCCGCGGAATTCGATGTGACCCTCGCGCCTTTCCGCGAGTTCCCGGCCGAAATCGTCGACCACGCGAATTTCATGATCCGGTAGCGGCTGGCCGCACGCCACGATCTCCAGCGGATGCGGATCGTCAGCTTTCGCCGGCGCGGCGATTCCCTGCCCCGCGAGCGCCTGGCGATCGACGCGATCGATGATCGGCGCCCGCCCCGGGGGCGGAAAGGCAAGTCCGACGGCGTTCTCGGCCAACCCATAAACCGGCGCCATGGCGCCTGGCCGAAAGCCGTAAGGCGCGAACCTGTCGACAAATCGGCGCACCGTCGCGCCGCTGACCGGCTCCGCCCCGTTCGCGACCATGCGCAATGAGCCGAGATCGAGTCCGCGCAGACGAGAATCGTCGACTTTGTCGAGACAAAATTCGAAGCCGAAATTGGGCGAGGCCGACAACGTCGCGCGATAACGATGGATCGCCCACAGCCAGCACTCCGGCCGCGCCAAAAAACTCAAAGGCGACATGACATAGAGCGGGGCGGCGAAATACAGGCACCCGAGCCAGGCGCCGATCAATCCCATATCGTGGTAAAGCGGCAGCCAGCTGACGAAAATGTCGGCGGAGCTCGCCTCCATGACGCGGCCCATGGCGCGAATATTCGCCAGGAGATTGGCGTGGCTTAAAACCACGCCCTTGGGATCGCCGGTGCTTCCCGACGTATATTGGATCAAGGCCGCGGCCTTGTCGTCGCGCGGCGAGGAGAAAGCGGACGGGCCGGCGGGGGAGGCGAGGCTGGCGGCGCTTTCGACGCGGACCAGGTCGTCGACCAGCGACTGCAGCAAAGTGGCGAGATTCAAGCCCTCGGGGACAGTCGCCAGCAGGCGCGCGCCGGCGTTGCGCAAAATGACGGCCTGCCGGCGCAAATGGTCCTCGATCTGCGAAAGCCGCATCGGCGGGTAAATTGGGACAGGAATCGCCCCGGCGTAGAGAATGCCGAAAAAAACGCGGAAAAAATCGACGCCGGTCGGCAGCATGATGGCGACGCGGTCGCCGGGGACGATGTCTCGTTCGATCAGGCCGGCGGCTATGCGCTTGGCCGAGTCGGCCAGTTCGCCATAGGTCACTGTCGCCAGAACCGTCTCGTCGTCCTGCAAGAGAGTGAGATGGGTCCGGTCGGGATTTCGCGCCGCATGCCAATCGAGAACCTCGACCAATGTTTTCGCGTCCTGGGGGGCGGCCACGCTTGGCTGGACGAGCGCGGCGGCGCCGGGCGGGGATTTCGCCGCCGATTGGCCAAGCGCGCGAAAAAGATCACCGACTGTTTCGGCTTCGATTGCGGCTTCGATCGGCAGGCGCTGGCGAAAGGCGCGTTCGATGCGCAAGATCAATTCGGTCCGCGCGAGACTGTCGACGCCAAGATCCTGCTCAAGCCGGCTGGACAACGCGATAGCGCCCGGTTTGGCGCGCTGGGGATGAAGTTCGCGCGCAAACTGGCCGATGACAGCCAGAAACGCCTGCTCCGCCGATCCCTGCTCGCCCGGCGGCGCTTGCGATATGTCTCTGCTGGCGCGTGGCTCCACCTGATCAAGTTAACCCGCGCCCGTGATTTCACGATGATCCTGATCAAGGCTCTGCGGTTTTCCGCTGCGCTTGCTGGGGTTCGATCGCGAGAAGCTTCGGTGTTCATAGGCTCCTGGTTGACGCCGGGCGTCGCCGGCGTAGCGCCTTTCGCGGGCCGCGCCCCGGTTCGCCGGCGCGCCATGGCCCGGCGCACGGCCCGTGGGCGTTCAGCACAGCTGATCCCGCCTTCCATTCAAACTCAACCCGGCTAAGATGGTCGCCGGCGGACGCCGCGCGCCGGGAGCGAATTTTCGCCCTTTTGCGAGGCTTCGCCGCGCCCGAATTCCGACTGCGGCCGGCGCGCAACGGATTTCGCAATGAGCGCCAACCTTGGGCGGCGCCGCCAATGTTCGGCGCGGGGGCTCGTGTTCGGCGTGGGGGCCCGTGGCTTTTCGATTGCAAAAGCGCGCCGTCTGGCGTGCATGGGAGGCGATAGATGCGGATCGGCGTTCCCAAAGAAATCAAGGACAACGAATATCGCGTGGGCCTGACGCCGTCGTCGGTTGCCGAACTCGTTCACGCTGGCCATCAAATCCTTGTGGAGCAAGGCGCAGGGCTCGGCGCCGGCTTCGCCGATGGCGTTTATCAGGCGGCGGGCGCCTTGATTGTCGACGGCCCCGATCAGGTTTTCGAGGAGGCCGATCTCGTCGTAAAGGTCAAGGAGCCGCTCCTCGCCGAGAGGGGTAAGCTCAGGCCGGGTCAAACGCTTTTCGCTTATCTGCATCTTGCGCCCGACGCCGAGCTGACTCGCGACCTCATCGCCAGCGGCGCGCATTGCATCGCCTATGAAACGGTGACATCGCGAAGCGGCGGGCTGCCGCTCTTGACACCCATGTCAGAAGTCGCCGGCCGGCTTGCCCCGCAAATCGGCGCGCATTTCCTTGAAAAACAGACCGGCGGCCGCGGCGTCCTGCTCGCGGGCGTTCCTGGCGTGCCAGCCGCGGAAGTCGTGATTCTGGGAGCGGGCGTGGTTGGAGGCCATGCGGCGGCGATTGCGCTGGGCATGGGCGCCAATGTCATTGTCGCCGATCGCGATCCCGAGGCGCTCCGGTTGCTGGATTCCAGATTCGGCAGCGCCGTCCGCACCGTCTTTTCAACCAAAGCCGCCGTCTCTGAAATCGTGAAGCGCGCCGATCTGCTGATCGGCGCGGTTCTCGTGCCGGGGGCGCGCACGCCGACCCTGATAAGCCGGGACATGCTCTCGACGATGAAGGCGGGATCGGTGATCATCGACGTCGCCATCGACCAAGGAGGCTGCTGCGAAAGCTCGCGCCCCACCACCCATTCGGATCCGGTCTATGTCGCCGAGGAAATTGTGCATTATTGCGTGCCCAATATGCCGGGCGTCGTTCCACGCACCTCGACCTTCGCGCTCAACAACGCGACCCTTCCCTTCGTCCACGCGATCGCGGACAAAGGCTGGCGCCGCGCTCTCTCCGAGGACGTCAATTTGCGCGCGGGTCTTCAGATTTCCGGAGGAAAATTGGCGTCCGCGGCGGTGGCGAAGGCCCAAGGACTCGTTTGCACGCCGGTTGAAGCCGTGCTGGAGCTTTAAGCGGGCGTTCATCGGCGCGTCAACGAACGCCTCCGCATTCGAGGCTTCGGGCGGCCCTGACATCCGCCAATGCGCTGCGTTCCGATCGGATCCATGGATGCAAGGCGTCGCTGTGAGAAGCGAAGCGCCGGGATGGCGCCCGAGCCAATGTCGGCGGCGCGAAAGGCGTCGCCAGGAAATTCGACTTTTGCGCGCGGCGAAAGCCGAGCGCAACGTCGGGGCGCAAAACGTTTCGCCACGCACAGGTGAAGATGATGAGCGCGTCATGGCGGGACAAGTCGATTCCGCTGTCGGCGAACTGGCCTCACAAATCCGGGCGAAGTCGACGCCCATTTCGACGGTTTCGCGGACGCGAAGATCGGGCTGCTCGGCGAAGCGACGCATGGGACGGCGGAGTTTTATCCGGCGCGCGCCCCGGCTGAAGCCGCGCCCCCTGTCCACCCGTTTGGGTTGTGGGATCTCAGCGCGATCGCCGAGCGGACCAAAAAGGCGAATGTCATGGAAAGCGCAACTTTTCGCCGATGGCCGGCGGGGCGCGGATGTTCCTTCGACGCTGGCAAGGACACGGGCGCAGCGCATGGACAGGCCTAAGCCCCCGGGCCTTGGCGGATATCGGCACGAGCGCGGGCGCGTGGCGGAAGATGCGGAAGTTCGGTTTTGAGAGGCGCTCCCGAAAACGATCGGCATGAGGATTGCCGGCCATCGTCGCTGCCGCTGCGTCTTGGCGCCATCCGAGATTCGATCGAGCGTCGATGTGCGAACCACGGTAAAGGTCCAGGGTTGCTCGTCGGCAGCGGTTGGCGCCATGGTCGCCGCCTTGATCAGATCGCCGACGACCGCCGCGCCGACCGGCCCGTCCGTATATTCGCGCGCCGACCGGCGCGCGGAAATCGCTTAAGCGTTGTGCGTCTTGACGCCTGCTGGCCATGCGCGGGGCCGCCTCACCCCTTGATGCAAATCAGTGGCCGCAGGCGCGCCACGCGCCGCGCGAGGCCGGCCTTTTCCGCGGCCATGACCACCGCTGTCACGTCCTTGTAGGCTTCCGGCGCCTCCTCGGCGACGCCGCGGCTCGACGGGCTGCGGATCAGCACGCCCCGCGCCGCAAGGTCGTCCACGATCTGGCGGCCGTTCCATCGCCGGAGCGCGGCGTGCCGCGACATGGCGCGCCCGGCGCCATGACAGGCGGAGGCGAAGGACCGCGTCTCGGCGCCGGCTTCGCCGGCCAGAACATAAGATTCGGTCCCCATGCTGCCGCCGATGAGCACCGGCTGGCCAAAGGGACGCAACGCCTCGGGGAGGCTTTCATGCCCCGGCCCCAAGGCGCGCGTCGCGCCCTTCCGGTGCACGAACAGGCGGCGTCTTTCGCCGTCGACCAGATGCGTCTCGACCTTGCAGGTGTTGTGCGAGACGTCATAGAGGAGCGGCAGTCTGGCGTCGGGAAAATAATGGCGGAAGACGCGCCGCGCATGGTGCGAAAGGATCTCGCGATTGGCGAGGGCGCAATTCACCGCCGCCCTCATGGCGCCCAGATATCTTTGGCCTATTTCCGAATCGATCGGCGCGCAGGCCAGTTCGCGGTCGGGAAGCTGGATCGCTGAGCTTTCAGCGGCGACGACCATTTCCTTGGCGAATTCGGCCGCGATCTGATGACCGAGGCCCCGCGAGCCGCAATGAATGGTGACGACGACCTCGCCCCGGCGCAGGCCAAAGGCCGCGGCTGTCGCCGGCTCGAGAATTTCCTCCACCGCCTGGACTTCGAGGTAATGGTTGCCCGAGCCGAGCGTTCCCATTTCCTCGCGCTGCCGCTCCTTGGCGCGATCCGAGACGAAATCGGGGCGCGCCCCCTCCATCCGGCCATTTTCCTCGATGCGCTCCAGATCGGCCGGCTCGCCAAAACCCTGTTCGACCGCCCAAAGCGCGCCGCCCTGAAGCATCGCCTCCATCTCGCCAGGTTCGAGCGCGATCTTGCCCTTGCTGCCAACGCCCGCCGGGATCTGGCTTTCGAGCGAATCCGCGATTCTTTCCTGGCGCCGCATGACATCCTTGCTGTCCAAGCGCGTCACGATCGTGCGCACGCCGCAGGACACATCGAAACCGACGCCGCCGGCGGAAACCACCCCGCCGCGTTCCGGATCGAAGGCCGCCACGCCGCCGATCGGAAAGCCATAGCCCCAATGGGCGTCGGGCATGACGTAGCAGGCCTGGACAATGCCGGGCAGCGACGCGACATTGACCGTCTGCTCAAAAACCTTGTCGTCCATGGCGCGGATTAAATGCTCGTCGGCAAAGATCACGCCGGGAACCCGCATCGCCCCGTGCGGTTCGATGCGCCAGGCCACCTGGTCGATTCTGGTCAGACGCTCCGGGTCCATCGCGCTCTCCATCACACGTCCACGACGCAAGCGGCCGACCAGACCCCGGCGTCGTCCCGGGCCACTTTCAGGGCCGTGTAGGTTGCGCCTTTCGGTTCGCTGGCCGGCGCATGGCGCGCCGCGTCGACCGCCTCGCCGGAAAGAGTTCCCTCAAGCCGATCGCCGACGATCCGCACGGAAAAGGCGCCGAACAGCATGCGGCGGACGGCCATCTCATAGATGATGCCGTTCAGCCACTCGACCAAGAGCAGTTCGGCGTCGGGGGCCTCGCAGCTTATTTCGACGGCAATTTTTGGGGCGACATCCGTCGAGGTCACCGCCGCGGTCAAAGCGTAGGCCGCCTGCTCGAAAGCTTCCTCCGGCGTCGCGCCAAATCCGCGCAAGCCGATGTCGGCGCCGTGGGGGAAATGTTCCCAGCGCGCCGCGGCGCTGGGCGGTCGGGGCGCCGGAGTCATGGGGTTGGCGACTTTCCGCCCCGCGGGCCAAGAAAAAGCCGCTTGTTCCTGAGCAGCCCGGCCTCCAAACGCGCGAAGGACAGACTCTTGCGCCGGAAGCGCGCGAGGTCGAGGCCAAGCTTTTGCGCCAGTTCCACGACAACCGGGAGAGGCGCCGGATCGGCTTTTTGCCAGTAGGGCCTCAACTCGCGCAGAAAGATATTCGTCGTCACGGGCCCGACGCCGTAAATGGCGTTCACGCGGGCTTCGAGATCGCGCGCGTCCTTCGCCATTTCATGCAGATTTTCGAGGCTCCCACGATAATCGTCGATGAGCGATTGGCAATCTCGCAGAATTTGCGTCGATTTGCGCCCGTCGTAACGGACATAGCCGCCTTCGCGCATGATCGGATTGACGAGAAAATCCCACCCCGCATCGATGATTTTCGACGGGCTCGTCAAGCCATGCCGGACAAAGGTCAGAAAAGTATTTTTAGCGGTTTTTTCCGAAATCCGCGCGCCAAACAGAAGGCTGGCGAGAAACCAGAGAAAGCAGTCGACGTCGCCATGTCCGGCGAGGTCAATGCCCAATTCTTCGGAATAGAGGGGCGTGTGCTCCAACTCGCCCACCGACGGAACGGCTGGAGACGACGCTGGTCTTGGATCCGCGCGCTTGGACCGAACAGAGGACAGCATCCTGACGACCCTTGGCTTGGCTCGATCTGGCAAAATTCAGTCCTTCCAACCGATCGGCGTTGAGCAAAATAAATGTTTGGCGCCGTCGCCTGGTCGGACTTGAGAATGTGAAATTTGCAAAGGCGCGGCCGCCTGTGAACCAATGTTTGACAGATCGCCCAAAATTGCCTTGCCGAGCATATCCGGCTTCAATTTTTCGGGATTGTTCTTGTCAGGCTGGACCGTGGGATCAGCGTTCGGCTTTCATCGGCGCTTTGAACAGGTCGGACGACAGCCATTCAATGAAGATTCCATAAAGAACGCCCGCCCCCGTATACGCGAAGAAGCCGAAAGGCTGAGTTATGAAGCCAATGGAGACCGACAAGGAAAACAAAAAACCCATGATCGCGCCGTGCAGCAGATGAGGCAGCCGCCAACCGCTGATTCCGATAGCGAAACCGAGAAGCAGACGGTTCCCGACAGTGTTCGCGGTCTTTGTCAGGCTTGCCGGGGGAAAGCCATAAAGAATCTCGTAGCCGACGAAACAGATGATTGCGGAAATTACCCCGCCCAGCAGGCATGCCCGAAGTCGTCGCGAATACATGTCCCCACCCCGCAGGCCCAGCATGCAACCATAAACACATCCTGTCGTCCAGCCCTGTTCCGACTTCTGCCGGACGCTGGCTTCGACAATCGCCAAATTGTCGGAATGGCGCGGTTTCCGCAAGTTGGCGTCATTTCCCGTCGGTCGGATTGGTGGGATAATCTCGTGGTTTTCTTGTTGAGGGAGTCCACCCAGCCAGGTTTCGCGGCGGTCACATCGGAGGCGTGGATGATGCTGAAGCCCAAAGCGCAACCATTCTCAAAGGGGACAAGAACAGCGTTCATCGGCCACCAAGGCATACCGACCCGTATCCTATCGTTCGAGATGATGTTTTTCTTGAAAGCCTGCGACCGCTTCTCTGCACCCCGCTGAACGGCTTTGATCTGACGCATCGCGCGGCCGCGGCGCCTGATCGAAACTCATCAGCGACATTGACGAAAGTGGAGGCGGCGGATGAATCCGTGGGACGTGAAAGAACTCGACCGGGCGACCGCCGAAACGCTGGGTTGGGTCGACGATCTGGCGCAAAGGCTCGGCTGGCGTGATCGCGGCAAGGCCTATGCCGCTCTAATGGGCGGGCTGCACGCCTTGCGCGATGCGCTGCCGCGCGACGAGGTCGCTTTTCTCGGCGCGCAACTGCCGGTGCTGCTGCGCGGGCTTTATTACGAGGGCTGGCATGCCGGCGCGCGTCCGGCGCCCAGCGTCGCCGCGATCTGCGAACGCATTCACGAGGCGGTCGGCCGCGATCCCGGAATCGACGCCGAACAGGCTGCCCGCGCCGTCTTCGCGCTTCTCGCGGCGCGTCTGCCCGCGAGCGAGATCGAGGACGTGATCGCCCGCATGCCGAAAGCGACCCACGCCTTGTGGCCGTCCTGAACGACGGCCCGGATGCGGCCGGCGCGATGAGCGCGCGCCGCGCCTTCGGGAAACGCCGGGAATGAAAATATTTCTGTGCGGCGACGTCATGACCGGGAGGGGGATCGATCAGATCCTCCCAAACCCCTGCGATCCCGTTTTGCACGAAAGCTATGCGCAATCGGCCGTCGGCTATGTGCAACTGGCGGAACGGAGGAATGGCCCCATCTCGCGGCCGTGGAATTCGATTACGTCTGGGGCGCGGCGCTGGACGAATGGGAGCGGCAGCGTCGGCACGCCCGCGTCGTCAACCTCGAAACCAGCATCACGCGCAGCGAGGATTTCGAGCCGAAGGGCATTAATTACCGGATGAGCCCGGAGAACGCCGCCTGCTTGAGCGCCGCCGGAATCGACTGCTGCGCGCTCGCCAACAATCATGTGCTCGACTGGCGAGCGGCGGGACTGCTCGACACGTTGGACGTCTTGCATCGATGTGGGATCAGGACCGCCGGCGCCGGCGTCGATCTCGCCGAGGCGATGGCGCCGGCGGTGATCGACATTCCTGGCGAGGGTCGTCTGCTCGTCCTGTCCATGGCCTGCGTTTCGAGCGGCCCGCCCCCGAGTTGGGCGGCGACCGCCAATGCTCCGGGCATATATTTCGCGCCGTCGCTTTCCGAAAATGCGGCGTCCTTGGCCGCGCGACAGCTCGCCGGCGTGAGACGCCCGGGCGACGTTGTCATCGTCTCGATCCATTGGGGGCCGAACTGGGGCTATGAGATCGAGGAAAGCCAGCGGCGATTCGCCCACGCCCTGATCGAACGCGCCGGGGTTTCCGTCGTTCATGGCCATTCGTCGCATCACGCCAAGGCGATCGAGGTTTTCCAGGGGCGCCTCATCCTTTACGGCTGTGGCGATTTCCTGAACGATTACGAAGGCATAGAAGGCGAAGAGGCGTTCCGGGGCGATCTCGCGGTGATGTATTTCGCCGATGTCGACCCCTCCAGTAGCGATCTGCGGGCGCTGGACATGACGCCGCTCGAGATTCGAAACTTCCGCCTGGCGCGCCCGGGAACGCACGATGTCGACTGGCTCCAAAGAATGCTCAGTCGGGAAAGCGCCCCCTTTGGCGTCCATGTGGCGCGGGGGACGGATCAACGGCTCACGGCGTCGTGGACGCGGAGGGACCCGACGCGTCCGCGCCAACGAAAAGGAGGAAGCTCATGAAGATTGTTCCCTCGAACGGCGCGGCGAACGCCGTCCCCCGAAAATTCCGCTCGCGCCATTCCTTCGATGAGAATCTCGATGAGCCGAAAAAGCTGATCGAGCAGGAGCCCGCCGATGTCGAGGCGGAAACCCATGACGAAGGCAATGCGCCGGTGGAAAGAACCGAAACGTCCGACAACCACAGGCCTCCGTCCGCGTTCGAGGACGACGCCGACGGCGAATGAATTCTTCTTCCGTCCCGGCGGCTTTTCGACGCGACCGGCGATGTCGATCGGGGCGCACCTTGTCAGGGTTCGGCGCTGTGGTCCGCCTTGGGCTCGGGCCGGAACCGAGCGAGCGTGTCGATCACCTCTTCGTCGGAGATCTGGCGGAAGTCGCCATAATAGGCGCCAACGGCGCCAAAGTATTCATAATCTTCAAGACAGATCACCTCGTCCGCCTCTTTGCCCAGCTCCCTCAAGGAATCGGTTGGCGCGACGGGAACGGCGAGCAAAAGCCTCTTGGGTTTGCGCATGCGGATGGCGCGAAGCGCCGCTTTGGTCGTCGCGCCGGTGGCGATCCCGTCGTCCACCACGATCGCCAGGCGGTCCTTCACGTCGATCGGGGCGCGATCCCCGAGGTAGAGCCGCCGGCGGCGGGTGATTTCCGCAAGCTCCCGGTCGCAAGCCCGCTGGAATTCGGTTTCGTCGATCCCGAGTTCAGCGATGATGTTGTCGTTGCGGACGATGACCGGCGCGCCGCCGTCGACAACGGCCCCCATGGCCAGCTCCGGATAGATCGGCGCGCCAATCTTGCGCACGAGGACGAGATCGAGGGGCGCGCGCAAGGCCGCGGCGACTTCCGCGGCAACCGGAACGCCGCCGCGCGGCAAGGCGAGAACGACTGGATCGTCGCCTTGTCGCCGGCTCAGCGCCTGGGCTAGTTTCTTTCCGGCATCCGACCTGTCGCGAAATGGCAAACATTCCTCCAAGCCAAATCAGGGAATTGCGACGTCGCCGCCGCGGCGCGATGCAAAATCCTTCCGCGCGCCAGCCAGGCCAACGGCGGTCGCGACGCCAACGCGCACGACAATATTGTCAGTTTCGTCGACAACCTGCAAATGCTCGCCCATCCGTCCGAACGCCACGGCGACGGCGGCCAGTTTCGGCCACAACTCGCCGGAGGCCGTCAGATGCAGTTTTTCCTGAAGGCGAATTTCGCCATTTCGGTCAATCATCCGCCAGGAATAGTCAGGCATGGCAGCCATCCAGGAGAGCAAGAAATTAACTTTCGGCGAGACGTCCACCCTCGCCCGCCGGGCGGGAACAGTCCGGGAGATTCCGGATCGAAACGGGTCTGGCGTTTCGGCTATTGATGGCGAGCATGGCTTGCGACGCCCTGTCATCGAGCCTTGATAAGCGGGCGGCGGTTCGGGCGCCTTGTCCTGGCGCAACCCGCGACCGGGCCGAGGCCCCACCGACACGGCGCGATGCTCCTCGCCCATGCGCTTTTTGCCGACGCCATGCTTGAGCTATGCCGCAACGGCGGTGAAAATCGCGCCCGCGTGGTGTTCGGCATAGAGGAAAGGGCGGCGATCGTCAGCCCGGCGGATTTCGCAGGCCGGCGACCGTCGTCACGCCGTCGATGACGAATTGCGCCGCGAGCGCGGCGAGGATCACGCCGAGCATCCGGCTGAGAACGATCTGGCCAGTGACGCCGAGAAACCGCCCGAACCAATCCGCGGACAGGAAGGCAAAAAAGGCGATGGCCATGATCGCAGCAATGACGACGGCGAGAGCGAAAAGAAGCGGCCAGTCATTTTCCGCTCGTTCGGCGAGCAAAATCGTCGCCGTGATCGAGCCCGGCCCCGCGAGCAAGGGAATGGCGAGGGGAAAGGCGGCGATATTGCTGATATGGTCGCGCGAAACCGCCTGGTTGGCGAAATCCTGTTTCTTGCGCTCTTCGCGACCGAAAATCATTTCGACCGCCAGGTAGAACAGCAGCACGCCGCCCGCGATCCGGAAGGCCGAGATCGAAATTCCGAGCAGATTGAGGACCGGGCGGCCGCCGAAGGCGAACAGGACCAAAACGGCGAAAGCGAAGCCGGTGGCGCGCAAGGCGACTTCACGTCGCGCCTGAAAACTCATCCCGGCGGTCAGCGCCAGAAACACGGGCGCCACGCCGGGAGGGTCAATCGTTACGAGGAGGGTGACAAAAGCCGCTTTCAGCGTTTCCAACATGATGAGGCAGTCCTCCCCGCTTATTGACGGCAGAGCTTCGTGCGACGCTCGCCCCGCCAGAACCGCTTCCGCTTGCGCGCCGTCTTCAAGGAAAGGTCGGGCCTGGCCGCAGATATTCGCCGTACCAGCGGCCCGCAGCCGCCAGCGCCTGTTCCAGAGCGCCCTCCTCCTCGAAAAGATGGGTCGCTCCGGCGACGACGGCCAGGGCCTTTACGCAGTGCATGCGCGCCGCGGCTGCGCGGTTGAGCGCCAGAACCTCGCGATCTTCGCCGCCGACGATCAGCAGCGTCGGCGCCTGCAGCCGCGCGAGCGCGTCGCCGGCGAGATCGGGCCTTCCGCCGCGCGAGACGACGGCCGCAACCTCGGCGGAACGTTCGACGGCTGCGACAATCGCCGCCGCGGCGCCAGTACTCGCGCCAAAAAGGCCGATCGGAAGGGGAAAGGTCCGTTCGTCGGCGCGCGCCCAGTCAATCGCCTCGACCATGCGGGCGCCGAGCAAGGGAATATCGAAAACGTTACGGCGGTCGCGCGCCTCGTCCTCGGTCAGGAGATCGAAAAGCAGGCTCGAAAATTCGAGGCGCAACAGATATTCCGCAGCGAAACGATTGCGTGGGCTCAACCGGCTCGACCCGCTGCCATGGGCAAAAATCACCAGGCCGCGCGGCGCCTCGGGCATGGTCAGGAATCCCGGCGGCGCCCGACCGCCGATTGCTGCTTCGGTGGTCCGAGTCATGCGCCACCCTCCCGCTTTTCAGGCCATTAAATCCGGTGTGCGACGCGGGTCCATGATCGGCGTCAATTGCCGCGAACCGAGCTCAACGCTTTGCCAATCGCGCCAAGCGGCGCGAGCGCCGAGGGCTCCTCGAAGCCAAGGCCGCCGAGAAGCTGTTGCAGGAGCGTCTTGCGCGCCGCGGTTGCGACTTCGAAGACGCGCGCCTCGTCCTTCAAGCGGAAGATGAAATCGTCGCCGGTCGACAAGGCGTCGACGAGTCCGAGGCTCACGGCCTCGCTCGCCAGCCACACGTCGCCATTGGCGACCCGGGCGATGTCGGCGGCCGGGCGGCGCTCGGCGACGAAGCACTTGAAGGCCGTGTGGATGTCCTCGATCTTGCCGAGGAAATGCTCGCGGCCAGCCGGCGTGATCTCCCCGAGCACCGAGATGGAGCGCTTGAATTCGCCCGCCGTCAGTTCTTCGTAGTCGATGTCGTTCTTTTTGAGCAAGCGATGAAGGTTCGGCGCCGGCGCCACAACGCCGATCGAACCGATGAGCGCGAAAGGCGCGGCGACGATTTGGTTTCCCGCGCAGGCCATCATATAGCCGCCACTCGCCGCTACCTGGTCGACCGAGACCGTGACCTTGATCTTGCGGTCACGAAGACGCGCGACTTCGGCGGCGGCGAGGCCGTAGCCGGTCACCGTGCCGCCGGAGCTTTGCAGCCGCAACACGACCTCGTCCGTTTCCGGCCGGGCCACGACGAGCACGGCGTCGATCTCCCGGGCCAGGCGCTTGACGGCCGACGCCATCGGGTCGCCCTTGAAGCCGAGCACATAGACGCGCTTGCCGGTCGGAGTCGCCGCGCGCGCGGCCTCGCGCTTGCGGGCTCTGGCGAGCGACCGCCGCTCCTTCCAGTCGAGGATTTCCACGTCGAGCTCGTCGCGCATCTGGTCGTAGCGCTTGTTGAGCGAGCGGACCTCGATTTCGCGCCTGCGCCCGGCGTCGTGGCGCGTCAGGCGCGCGATAAGGGCCGCGAGGGCGCCGAGCCCCGCGACGATGAGCAGGGCTTTCAGGGCGAAGGCGGCGATGTCCAACCAGAAGGCCATGGGAAGAGGTCCTTGCGCGCGATCGGTTCGCTGCGTCTTTTCATGGCGGCGAGCGGAATGCAAGCCGCGGCGTCACCGGTTCGATCCCTGTCGCGCCCACCCTTCCAGATTCCAGAAAGCCGCGGAAGCGCCGGACGACCGGCCTCCGCGGCTTTTGATTTTTTCAAGGCGCCCGGTTCGGACGCGTTCCTGCTAGACCGACAATTTGCCTCCATTGGAGAAGTGGATCGTCAGGTTGTCGAGCGAAAGGCTCTGATGGTCCTTGAACGTGATGGTGGTGATGCCGCCGTTCACGCTGGTTGATGCGACGTTGTTGGACGACTGGTCCGAATAGACTGTCAGGGTTTGCCCTGGCGAGGATCCCAGGATCGTGTCGTCGCCATGCATCCCGGCGTATATCATCGCCTGGCCGGCCACGCCGCCGACGATAGACGTATCTCCGCTCCCGAGATAGATCGTGTCGACGGCGTTTGTGGCGCCCGCCATGGTCGGCCCGTAGATCGTGTTCGAGCCGTCGCCGGCAATAATCGTGTCATTGCCGCTTCCGGCATAAATCACATTATTGCCATGGTAGGCCAAGAACGTGTCGTTGCCCGAACCCCCGATCAGCGTATCCGCCTGGAAGGTCTGGCCTTCGTGATCGCCGTCGTGTTTGTGATCATCGGAATGATCGCCGCCATTGCCATTGCCTTGGCCGCGCCCGTCATCGAAATGCGACCCGTGCAAGAGCATCGCGCCGCCGGACATGAAGTCGTGACCTGTCCCGCCGGCCACGGTGGTGAGGCTGCCGTTCCCGATGAGGACGTTGTCGCCGCTCGTGACCTGGAGCTTGTCGGCTCCGGCGCCGCCAATGAGGGTGTCGCCGCCGGGGCCCTGATCGATGATTGTATTGCCGCCGTCTCCGGCGGCGATGACGACGCCGCCGGGCGAGGTCAAAGTCATCGAATTTGAAGAGCCGACATCGAGGAAAAGCTTGTAGTCCGACCCTATCGAATATGCGCCGCCTTGCGACTCAACGTCGACGCCGATGGTTCCGTGCTGCTTTTGAAACGGGTCTGAATCCAGCAAAGCTTTAATTATGGCGTTTTCCGTGGCGTTTGACACGGAACTATCGAGCAGCTTGTCCAATCCTGATATGTGTAAATTATAAGTCGCCATGTCCGCCTCCGAGTTTAAGCGCCTGCCGCGCAAAGAAATACGTACTGCTGCAAGCGGCGAGCGCCATGCGGCACGATTTACATACTGTTTGTGTTTATGAGTCTCGTCTTGGCGCAGTAGTGACGCGCCAAGCATCCCTGTCGTATCTGTCGGCGTAAATTGACAGACCGAAATGGCTTACGCATTAACAGGGTCGATATAATTTTAATTATTGCGTCATTTTTGTTTTGGCTCTAGCCAGAAAAAAGCGCATTAGACAGACGAAATTTGGTCAAATATTATCATAATCTTCGTTTTCAGCCGTGAATTTGGCCGTCAGAGGCGCTCGCGAGGCCGGGTCGGCGCGCATGGGCCTGGCGAGCAACGAAAATCGGTAAATGGACGCCGCGACGCCAGGAAAGAGACAGAGGTTGTCGCCCCCGATCCGAACACGCCGACCGACGAACCGTCAGTCGGGGGATCCGGCGCCGTCAGTCGGCCGCCAGGGTCGGCTCGCCGTCCCGGCG
Source organism: Pseudomonadota bacterium (assembly GCA_021777915.1). Taxonomy (GTDB): domain Bacteria; phylum Pseudomonadota; class Alphaproteobacteria; order Rhizobiales; family Beijerinckiaceae; genus Rhodoblastus. The sequence continues at coordinate 17,328 of JAJYCZ010000020.1, forward strand.
CGGGGCGTTCCGAACCTTTGCGCCGCGCTCATTTGGTCAAGCCCCCTGAGTTCGACCCGCTTCACCGCATCGCCCCTTGGGAACACGACCTCAAGGCGGAGGCCGTCGCGACAATCTCGCAGGATCAGAGATCGCGCAGCGCGCGGCGCAGGATCTTTCCGACGTTGGTTTTCGGCAGTTCCTTGCGGAACTCGATGTAGCGCGGAATCTTGTAGCCCACGAGATGCTTCCGGCAATGGGCGATGAGGTCTTCGGCCGACAGCGATTCGTCCTTCCTGACCACCACGATCTTCACGGCCTCGCCCGAGTGCGCGTCGGGCACGCCGACCGCGCCGACCTCAAGGACGCCGACATGCAGCGCGACGATGTCCTCGACTTCGTTGGGATAGACGTTGAACCCGGAGACGACGATCATGTCTTTCTTGCGGTCGACAATCCGCACGAAGCCCTTGTCGTCGACGACCGCGATATCGCCCGTCCGCACGAAGCCGTCGGGGAACATGACCTGCGCGGTTTCGTCCGGGCGCCGCCAATAACCGCGCATCACCTGCGGCCCCTTGATGCAGAGTTCGCCGGTCGCGCCGATCGGCAGTTCGACGCCCTCGTCGTCCCGGATCGAAATATCGGTTTGCGGCATCGGCAGGCCGATGGCGCCATTAAAGGCGTCGAGATCGAGCGGGTTGATGATCGCGGCGGGCGAGGCCTCGGTCAGGCCGTAACCCTCAACCAGGGTTCTGCCGGTGACTTCGCGCCATGTCTCGGCGACGGTCCGGTGCAGCGCCATGCCGCCGGCGACGCAGACCTTCAGGCCGCTGAAATCGAGGCGACGGAAATCGGGGTTGTTCAGAAGGGCGTTGAACAGGGTGCTGACGCCGATGATCGCCGAAAACCTGTGTTTCGACAGCGTCTTGACGAAGTTCGGAATATCGCGGGGGTTGGCGATCAGGAGATTGGCGGCGCCGATGCGCAGGAACAGCAGGCAGCTCACCGTCAGGGCGAAAATGTGGTAGAGCGGCAAGGCGGTGACGATGGTCTCGCACCCGTCGCCAAGGAAGGGGCGGACCCAGGCGTAGCCCTGCTGGACATTGGCGATCAGATTGCCGTGGGTCAGCTCGACGCCCTTGGGTTCGCCGGTGGTGCCGCCGGTGTATTGAAGGAAGGCGAGATCGTCGGGGCCGAGTTCGATCGGCCGCAACTGGCTATGCGCGCCAAGGCGCAGCGCTTGCCTGAAGCGAACCGCTCCGGGAAGGTCGCATTGCGGCGCGAGTTTTTTGACATGGCGGACGACGAAATTCGCCAGGGCGCCGCGGGCGGGGCCGAGCAGGTCGCCGACCCGCGCGACCACAACCTGGCGCAGGGAGGCGCCCGCGACGACTTCCGCGACCGTCGAAGCGAAATTTTCCAGCACCACGATCGCTTCCGCCCCCGAGTCCTTCAGCTGGTGTTCGAGTTCGCGCGGCGTATACAGCGGGTTGCAATTGACAATGACGTAGCCGGCGCGCAGGGCGCCGAGCAAGGCGACCGGATATTGCAGCAGATTCGGCGCCATCAGCGCCACGCGCGCGCCGCGCGGCAGGCGCGCGACATTCTGGAGAAAGGCGCCGAATTTCTGCGACAGCGCGTCCAACTGGGCATAGGTGAGGGACGCGCCCATGCTGATGAAGGCCGTATGACGGGGGAAGCGACGGACGGCGTCCTCGAACATATGGACGAGCGACGGAAAGGCGCGCACGTCCACGTCCGGATCGACGCCCGCCGGATAGTGTGCAAGCCAGATTCTCTCCATGACGCGCCTCCGCGCTTATTGATTTTTATCAATGCGCTTCTTGGCCGAACATTTTCTCCATTGTAAGGCGCGTCGGCAATGACGCTGGTCAATCGAGGGCCGCGGCTTGTGCGCGGCGGAGACAGGCGATGATGACGCTCTTGCTTCGGTTGGCGTTGGTCATGGTCGCCGCGCTTGCCGCGATTTCCGGCGCCGTCGCCGCGCGGGCGTGGGGCGCGGGCGCCGGCGTCCTCGTTTTCATCCTGACGCTCGCCGCCTTGCAGGTCGCGGCGCCGATCCTCGCCTATGGATTGAGCGCGCGCGATCGTCCGCCCCCGGCGGCGGGCGCGACCCTGATCCAGCGCATCGCCGCGGTCCTGCGGGAGTTGTTCGCCTTCTGGCGAACCTTTGTCGTCTTCCAGCCCTTTCCGCGACTGTGGCGACGGCGGGCGGCTTTGCCGCCAGCCTCGACAGGGACGGCGCCCATTCTGCTCGTCCCCGGCTATTGCTGCAACGAGGCGATGTGGCGGCCACTCCAGGACCGGCTGCGCGCCGCCGGCCGCTTTGTCGCCAGCGCGACGCTCGACCCGCCCTTCGCCGGCATCGACCAGCTGGCGGAGCGTCTCGACGACGAAATCGAGCGGCTGCTGGCGGCGACCGGCGCCGCCAGGGTCGTGCTGGTCGGCCACAGCATGGGCGGTCTGGTCGCCCGCGCCTATCTGGCGCGTCGCGGGCCCGATCGCGTCGCCGCGCTGATCACGACCGCAACGCCCCACCATGGATCGAAGCTCGCCCGTCTGGGCCTCGGGCGCGACGCGCGTCAGATGGAGCCGGGATCGGCATGGCTGCGCGCGCTCAACAGCCGCCCGCCGCCGGTTCCGACCCATTCCATCTGGAGCGCGCGCGACGAATTCGTCGTTCCCCCGGACTCGGCGCGCTTGGAGGGCGCGCGCGAGACCATGCTGGCCCTCCCCGGTCATTTCGGGCTTCTGGAAGCGCCGGAGGTTCTCGAGGCCGTGCTTGAGGCGTCGGATCAGAAATGAAGGCCCCGCATGATCTGGGTGAAGGCGATCTGATCCGCCGTCGGCGCCCCGGCGCCTGGCGCCTGGCCCGTGGCCGCCGCGCTGTCGGGGAACATGCGGAAGGCGGTGTTCATCACGATCTGCGCGAAGCGCGGGCTGACCGCATGGACGATCTGGCCGAATATGCCGAGCGGCGTGGCGATGCGCGAGGCGCGCCTGACGACGGCCTCCACCACCAGTTCCGCCGCCTCCTCGGGCGTCAGCGCCGGAACATGGTCATAAAGCTTGGTCGGCGCGATCATCGCGGTGCGCACCAGGGGCATGTTGATGGTGGTGAAATCGACGCCGCGGTCAAGGAATTCCGAGGCCGCGCACCGGGTCCAGGCCTCCATCGCCGCCTTGGAGGCGACATAGGCGGAAAAGCGCGGCGCGTTGGTCAGCACGCCGATCGAGGAAATATTGATCACATGGCCGCTGCGCCGCTCCGCCATGCCCGGCAGGAAGCCGAGCGTCAGGCGCAGGCCGCCGAAATAATTGACCTGCATCGCGCGTTCGAAATCATGGAAGCGGTCGTAGGAATGTTCGATCCCGCGCCGCATCGAGCGGCCGGCGTTGTTGATCAGGATCTCGACGCCCCCATGATCTCTGACGATCTGGTCGATCAACGCGCCGCATTGGGCGGCGTCGGCGATATCCGCCGCATGGGGTGCGAGGACCAGCCCGCGTTCGGCGCCCTCGCGCACGGCGGCGTCGAGCTTTTCCCGGTCGCGGCCGACAATCAGGACTTTCGCGCCGGCCTCCGCGAGGCGCAAGGCTGTGGCCTTGCCGATCCCGGCCGAGCCTCCCGTGACCAGCACGACCTTGCCCTTGACCCGCCCGCGCAGAGTGCGGTCGATGAACAGGTCGGGGTCGAGGTGGCGCTCCCAATAGTCCCACAGACGCCAGGCGTAGTCCTCGATCGGCGGAACCGTGATTCCGGCCGGTTCGAGGATCGCCGCCGCCTCGCGATGGTCGAAACGGGTGGGATAATTGAAGAAGGCGAGGACGCCCTCGGGTAGGCCGAGATCCTTCATGAAGGCCTTGCGGATGCGTCTAATCGGGGTCAGGGCCTTCAGGCCTTGCAGGATCGGGCGCGGCAGCAGGCCGAAAAGGGCGGCGTTGACGCGCACCGGAATGCGCGGGGCGTGCGCGGCCTCGGCGAACAGAGCGAAAATGTCGCCGACCCGGCGCGGGTGCGGATCGACGAGATGGAAGCAGCGGCCGTCGAGCCCGTCGGTGTGGGCGAGGCGGTCGAGGGCGGCGACCACGAAATCGACCGGCACGAGATTGATGCGCCCGCCTTCGAGGCCGATCATCGGCGCCCAGGGCGGCAGGGCGCGGCGCAATTTCTGGATCAGCTTGAAGAAATAATAGGGGCCGTCGATCTTGTCCATTTCGCCGGTCGTGGACTCGCCGACGACCAGACCAGGGCGATAAATGCGGAACGGCGTCTTCGCCTCCCGCCGCACCACTTTTTCGGCCTCGTGCTTGCTGGCGAAATAGGGATGGCTCAAGTTTTCGGCTTCCTCGAACATGTCTTCGCGAAAGACGCCTTCATAGAGGCCGGCGGCGGCGATCGAACTCATGTGATGGAAGCAGCGCGCGCCGAGGGCCTCGGCAAGCGCAAGCGCGTGGCGCGTCCCCTCGATATTGACCTGCATTTCCTCGTTCGGATCGGCGTCGAGGTCGTAGATCGCGCCGAGATGAAAAACATGATCGACTTTTCCGTGCAGAGCTTCGATCAGGGCGGGATCGACGCCGCACAGGGGCAAGGTGAGATCGCCGGGCAGGGCGATGGCGCGGGCTTCGTCGGCGCTCCAGAAGGCGCGCAATCTTTCGAGACGCTCGGGCGTCGCGTTGCGCATGAGATAAAAGACCTTGGCGTCGGGCCGGGAGAGCAATTGACGGGTCAGGCGCTTGCCGATGAAGCCGCTGGCGCCGGTGATGACGTAGATCATGGCCATTTCTCCCTTGTGGCCTAGATTACCTTTTAAGATTAGAGTCCGCCGCCTAGGAGAATAGGGCGAAAAACCTAAAAACCGCGACTATTTTCGTGGCATGAGCCGCGAAACGAGACCGGGCGGCGAAGGTAGGGAGAGCAGGATGGTCAAGAAGCTCAAAGCTCTTGCCGAAGGCAAGACCGACAGCGAAATGGCGGCGCTGATCAAGAATTCCGCCCATCAGATCTGGCTCGCCGGCCTCGGCGCCTTCGCCAAGGCGCAGGAAGAGGGCGTGAAGGCTTTCGACTCTCTCGTCAAGCAGGGCGAGGCCGTCCAGGAGCGGGCCAGGAAGGTCGCCGACGAGAAGATCGCCGACGTGAAGGCTCAGGCGTCCGGACAATGGGACAAGCTGGAGCAGGTTTTCGAGGAGCGCGTGGCGCGCGCCCTTCATTCCTTGAGCGTCCCGACGAAAAAAGACGTCGAGGCGCTGAGCCGCCGGGTGACCGAATTGACCGCCGAGGTCAAGAAGCTCTCGGGCGGAGGCGATGCGCCCAAAGCGCCGACGCGCCGCGCCAAGTGAACAGGGCAAAATGAGTTGACCGGCCGATCCGACCGGCGCCGATTTCGGCGGAGCCGCCCTTGCGGGCGGTTTCGTCGTGTCCGGGGTGGTTCGAAAGGGAGGCGACTTTGGTTCGCGACTTGAAGGGCGTCGCGCTGGCGGGCGGTGGTCCGCTGGGCGCGATCTACGAGATCGGCGCGCTGGCGGCGCTTGAGGAAGCGCTGACAGGCTTCGATTTCGTGGGCTGCGATATTTTCGTGGGCGTCAGTTCGGGCGCCTTTCTTGCCGCGGGTCTCGCCAACGGCATTTCCCCGCGCGACATGCACCGCAGCTTCATCGAGAGCGAGGAGGCGGACGATCCCTTCGAGCCGAATGTCCTGTTGCGCCCGGCGCTCGGCGAATATGCGCGCCGCCTCGCCACTCTTCCCGGTCTGGCCGGCGCGGCGGCGCAGGCCTGTCTGGATCACCCCTTTTCGGGCGGGCTGACCGAGTCCTTGCAGCGTCTTTCCGACGCCCTGCCGACCGGCCTTCTCGACAACCAGGGCGTCGGCGCCTTTCTCGCCAAACTCTTCTCCGCGCCGGGCCGGACCAACGATTTTCGCGCGCTGAAGCGCAAATTGTTCCTGGTCGCGACCGATCTCGACTCCTGCGCGGCCGTGGCTTTCGGCGCGAAGGGCTGGGACGACGCGCCGATTTCCCTCGCGGTCCAGGCCAGTTCGGCTCTGCCGGGCCTTTACCCGCCGGTCGAAATCGCGGGCCGGCATTATGTCGACGGCGCCTTGATGAAGACGCTGCACGCTTCGGTGGCCTTGCGCGAAGGGGCGAAACTGCTGTTCTGCATCAATCCGCTGGTTCCTTTCGACGCCGACGCCGCCGCGCGCCATGCCCACAGGAAGCGGCGTTCGCTGGCCGAGCATGGCTTTCCGACCGTCATGTCGCAAACTTTCCGCGCCATCATCCATTCGCGCATGCGCGTCGGCATGGAGCGTTATGCGCGCCTTTATCCGGACGCCGACGTGATGCTGTTCGAGCCGGCGCGCGATGACGAGCAGATGTTCTTCACCAATATCTTTTCCTATTCCGATCGCCGCCGGCTCTGTGAGCACGCCTATCAGAAGACGCGGGAGGAATTGCGCCGCCGCGCCGACGAACTCGAACCCGTCCTCGCGCGCCACGGCCTGTCGCTCGACCGCGACGTTCTCGCCGACGCCTCGCGCCGCCTGTCGCGGCCCAGGGCGAGAAAACGCCGCTGTCCGGCGCCCGCGCTGGATCACGCCGCGACGGAACTGGCGCGGACGCTCGACGTCCTGGAGCATGCGCTCGCAGGCGCCCGGCCACGATAAGACTTCCGGCCTAGGGGGAGGGGCGAGACCATGGAGAAAAAGCCGAAACGGCGGACGCGGGAGAGAATACTTGAGACGGCGCTTCGGCTGTTCAACGAATATGGCGAGCCGGGGGTGACCACCACGGCCATCGCCGACGAGATGAACATCAGTCCCGGAAATCTCTATTATCATTATCATTCCAAGGACAGAATCGTCGAAGCCCTGTTCCTCGCCTATCGCGACGAGATCGAGCGGACCCTCGCGGCGCCGGAACGCCCCCCGGTCCACGCCGAAGACGCCTGGCTGTTCCTTCATCTGGTCTTCGAGGCGATTCACAAATATCGCTTCCTCTACCGCGACATCAACGAACTGGTGTCGCGCCATCGCGTGCTCGAAACCCAGTTCAAGCGCATCCTCGCCCACAAGAAGCGCACCGCCGCCAATATCCTCCAGGGCCTGGTGCAGGCCGGCGAAATGAAGGCGGGCCCGATGGACGTCGAGGCGCTGGCGGTCAACATGACCGTTCTCGCGACCTATTGGCTGTCCTATGAATTCGCGCGCGATCCGCGCTCGAAAGAGGAAAGCCGCGCGCTGGCGCGCGGCGCCTTCCATGTCATTTCGCTCGCCGCGCCGTTTCTGGCGCCGCGCGAGCGGGCTCTGTTCGACGAACTGGCGCAACGCTACCTGAAATGAGGGGCCGCGATGACGAAGATGCGATGGAAATCCTTTCCGCACGCGGCGAAAGCCTATGACTATGCGGGCGGCGCGCTGGAAAAAAACTGGGAGCGGCTCCATGCCGGCGACCGCGAGCCTTTTCCGAGCCCCGCCACTGTCAAGACGCGGTTCGCGGCGCATCCGAAACTGAAAGCCGCCGGCGACGCGGAAACTGTCGCGGAGACCCTGCAGGACGCCTGGCGCGCCTATCACCGCGGCGATTTCGCCGCGGCCGTCGAACTGGCGGGAAAGCTGGGTCCGATCGGCGCCAACGCCGCCGCCAAGGCGATCAACATCTACGCGACCTATCTGGTCGACGACCTTGCGGAAAAGACCCGCCTGTTCCAGGACGCCGCCGAGCGGGCGGAAGGCCTGCAAAAACTCGCGCCGGACAACGCCAACGCCTTCTATCTCCACGCCCAGGCGCTCGGGCGCTACAGCCAGGGCGTTTCGGTGGCCAAGGCGCTGGCCGAGGGCCTGGGCGGCAAGATTCGCCACAGCCTTGAGACGGCGCTGAAAATCGAGCCGCGCCATGCCGACGCCCATATTGCGCTGGGCGCCTATCACGCGGAAATCGTGGACAAGATCGGCGGCATGATCGCCAGCCTCACCTATGGCGCGAGCAAGGAGGCGGCGATCAAACATTTCGAGCAGGCCATAAAACTCAACCCCGGCTCGGCCATCGCGCGGATGGAATACGCCAATGCGCTGGCGATGCTGTTCGGCGCGGCGAAACTGAAACAGGCGACCGCGCTTTACGAGGAAGCGGCGACAAGCAAACCGATGGACGCGATGGAGCGACTCGACGTCGAGGCCGCCAAGGCGGAATTGGAGGAATAGCGGCGCCAGTCTGACGCCTGGCTCTCGAACGCGGAAACGACGAAGGGCCAGCACGCGACTCCGAGCAGCCGCGCGCGCCTGTCAATCGGATGGGCGAAGCGCGGCATCGAGCGGATATTCCCATCAGTGCTGGTCATTCATCCCCGCGTCGCGGCTGGCGAGATCGCCGATGGCCGACCAGTCCAGCGCCCCGCCTCCATGGGCGATCAGCGTCAGGAATCTATCACGCAGAAGGCTCGCCAGCGGCAGCGGGACCGCCAGCGCCTCGGCGGCCGACAGCGCCAGCCGGATGTCCTTCTGCCCGAGAACGGCCGCGAAGCCGGCAGGTTCGAACCTTCGCCCGGCGATGAGATCGCCGTAAGTGCGATAGACCGGCGCGCCGAACAAGGTCGAGGTCAGCAGATCGACATATTGGTTGCGATCGACGCCACCCTTGTCGACAAGCGCGATGGCCTCGCCAAGGCTTTCGATCACCGATGCGATGAGGAAATTGCCGCTCAGCTTCACCAGATTGGCCGTCCTGGGCGAGTCGGATACGACGAAGGTTTTCTGCCCGACGGCGTCGAACACCGGCGTCAGTTCGGCAAGGGTTTGCGAGGCGCCGGCGGCGACCACGAAAAGCTTGCCGGCGGCCGCCGCTTCCGGGCGGCCGAAGACCGGGGCGGAAACGAATTTCTGGCCCGCCGCGGCATGGGCGGCCTCCAACTCTTCGGCCAGCGCCACGCTGATGGTGCTGGATGAAATATGGACAGCGCCTCTCCCCAGGCTTTCGACAATTCCGCCCGGACCGAAGGCTAACCTTCGCAGCGCATCGTCATCGGCCAGCATGGTGATGACCGCGTCGCCGCGACAGGCCGCCGCGACATTGGCGGCGAGTTGCGCGCCGCGCGCGACAAGCGGTTCGGCTTTGGCGGGCGTGCGATTGAACAGGCAGACTTCATGACCCGCCTTCAGCAGGTTGTCCGCCATTCCCACGCCCATGCGTCCGAGACCGATGAATCCGACTTTCATGCTGCGCTCCAACTTCGAGATCGTCGACGCCGGCCGACTGGCTGAGACCGGACAGAGCATGCCCTGCTCCCCGGTTTGCGGCGACCCAAGGAATAACGCTCACCGCCGTGCTTTGTCAGCTCTCGTCGCGGCGGTGATTTTCCACGCATGATTTCTCTGGAAATTTTCAAGCCCTTGACAGCGGCGCTCGACGAATATAATTATGATACGAATGATATTGAGACTTATCGTTAGGCGGCTTACATGACTTCCGAGCAATTCGTCAGCAGCGCGATTCTCCTGACCCGCCGCTGGCGGGCCATCATGGACATGGAGCTTTCCCGTTTCGGGCTGACCTCGGCGACCTGCCGCCCCCTGTTCTATCTCGGCGAGCTCGGCGACGGCGTTCGCCCCAAGGATCTGGCGGAAACGCTGGAAATGGAGCGGCCTTCGCTCGGCCAGCTCATTGACCGCCTTGAGCAGCAAGGCTTCGTCAGCCGGCTCAACGACCCGCATGACCGCCGCGGCAAAACCTTGCACCTGACGCCAGCCGGCCGGGAAATATACCAGTTGACCGCCGATGTCGCCCAAAGGGTTCGCAAGGAACTTCTGGCCGGGGTTTCCGACGCCGAACTTTCGGCTTGCATGCGGGTTTTCGGTCAGATTTTCGACAATGCGCAGCGGCTTCAGGATCAAGCGCAAGCTTTGAAGACCAGCGCATGACCCTCTCCGCGCCGACCGCCGAGTCCTTCTCCGGCTCCGTCAGAGCCGCAAGGAATCTTCCTCCAGCCATCGCGGCGCGGTTGGCGCGCTTGCGCGCCCATGCCGCCCATCTCGTCACGCCGGTCGCCATGGTTCACGCGGCGCGCACCGTCGTGGCCGGCCTAGTCGCGCTTTGGCTCGCTTTTCTCCTCCAGCTGGATGCGCCTTATTCCGCCCTGACCACGGTCATTCTGGTCGCCAATCCGGTGCAGGGGATGATCCTGGAAAAGAGCCTCTATCGTCTGGGAGGCACGGCGCTGGGCGGGCTGGCCGCCCTGATCCTGATGGCGCTTTTCGCTCAGGCGCCCGAACTTTTCCTCCTGGGCCTCGCCGTGTGGATGGCGCTCTGCACCGCCGCTTCGACCTTGCTGCGCGGACATCGCGCCTATGGCGCGGTCCTGGCCGGTTATACCGTCGCGCTGATCGCGCTGCCGGTCGCCAATGCGCCCGAGAGCATCTTTTCCGTCGCCATGGCGCGGACCGGCGCGGTCACGCTCGGCGTCGTCTCTTCCGCCTTGGTCGGGGCGCTGCTGACCGGACATACCGCGCAGCGACGGCTTGACCGCCTGCTGCGCGACATGCTGGCCGACCTCGTCGCGGTCGGGCGCGCGGCGATGAACCCGCAATCGGGCGCCGTCCTGTCGCGGGCGATGCAGCGGCTGAGCGAACGGCTTGGGGGACTTGACGACGCGATCCGTTTCGCGGTCGCCGAGACGCCGGCCGTCGCCGCGGAAGCGCCGTCCCTGCGCGCCGCCGCCGCTGCTCTCTACGGCGCCCTGAGCGCCGCGCCCGGGTTGCAGGATCTTTTCTCGTATCGGGCGGGTGACGCTCCGACGGTTTCCGCATGGGCGCGTGAGGCGGACTCGCTGCTGGCCGCTGCCGAGGCCGTCCTGGCAGCCCAGGATCGTTCCGGCCTTGAAGACGTGGCGACGGAATTGCGCCGGATCGCCGAGGAGCTTGATGCGTTTTTCCTGGGAAACGCGGGGGACCCGACGGATTTGACGGAGAAGACTCTCATCGCCGCCGACCGCCTTGGCGACTTTCTCGACGAACTGGCGCGAGCTTTTGCCGGCCTGATCCGGCTGGAAACAGGCCGGGGCGAGACGGCCGCCGCGCGCAATGCGACTCATCGCGATTGGACCTGGGCGGCGCTGAACGCCGCGCGCGCCGCCATCGCGGTCCTCGTCGCCGGCGCGCTCTGGTTGGGTCTCGCCTGGCCGCAGGGGCCGATGATGATGCTGGGCGTGGTTCCCACCGTCGGCCTGTTCGCCGCCCGCGAGCGTCCGTCCGCCGATGTCGTTCAGTTCGCCTGGGGCACGGTCGCCGCCGCCTTGCTCGGCCTGTTCTATTTGCTCTGGGTCTTGCCGCAGATCGACAGCTTCGCCTTGCTCGCCATGTGGCTTGCGCCGCCGTTGGCCTTCGGCGCAGCGGCCTCGACGGCGCCCGCCGTCGCCCTTTTCGCCCAAGGCTTCGCGGTCTTCCTGATCACGCTGCTCGCGCCGGCCAATCCGATGGTCTTCGATCCTGTCGTCTTCCTCAACAACGCTTTTGCGATCACATTGGGCTGCACCGTCACCGCGCTGGTTTATCGGATCGTCCTGCCCGTCGACGCGCGCCGCTTGAAGCGCCATCTGCTGCGCGAATTGCAGCGCGATGTCATCGCCGTCCTGCGCCGCCCGGCGGAAATCGACCCGAGGCGATGGGAGAGCCGGATGCACGATCGCATGCGCCTGCTGAGCGCGCGGCT
>JAJYCZ010000021.1 GCA_021777915.1 Pseudomonadota bacterium
AATGCCATGTTCCTGATCCGTGACAGCCTGTCCCTCGACGCCGCGCGCGCCGCCGACTTTTCTCATTTCCGAAAATTGCGGCGGCAATCCGATCGGCGCAACATGCTCTATGCGCATAAGACGGCCCAGGGCAAGATGCAAAACCCGAGTCAAGCCGCGCGACGGGCCTGGCGCGGCGTCAGTTGTATGTGGTGCTCGTGTGGATGCCGTCCTGGACCACGGCCGGGGAAAGCGTGATCGGCACCTTGATCTGACCGAGCGTGCGCAGGTCGACCGTCAGCAGAACGATCTGGTTGCGCATGTAGATCGGCGGATTGCCAAAACCATACGAAAGCGAGTCGCTGTAATTCAATATTACCTTCGTGCAATCGTCCGTATAGCCGAGGCCAAGACCCCAGGTCGCAATCGAGAACAGCGGCTGTGGGGTAGAAAGGTAGGTAGGATAGTAGTAATGCCGACTGAGGTCGAAATTAATATTGCCTGAGACAAAATAATGCTCCGCGACGTCATACTTCGTCGTGAACTGAAGACCTTCGCGCCGAAAGATATAGCCGATCAACGGCTGCTGCTCGTAATCCGCGAACTGGCCGCTGAAATCGATCGGGCCATATTTCGCGTGCGCGCTGACGTCCAGCCGCGCCAAGGCCCAGGTCGCCTCATCGAACTGCGCCTTGGTGATGAAACTGTAATTGCTGTTGGGCACATAGGAGACGCGCGCCACATAATTGGACAGCGGCGTGCTCAGCCCCGATTCGAGCCCGATATTGGCCATATCCGGCGTATTGAAGGGATTGACGCCCGCGACCTGAGCGGATTGGCCGAACAGGGCGTTGACGTAACCGTGCTGGTCCATGTCCAGGGTGAACTGGGCGCCGTAATTGGCGCGCACGCCGGTCTCGAACCGGTCATAGCCCGAATATTTGTTCCATTCGAACAGGTTCGAATCGTCGAAAATGAGGCTTTGGGCGTCGAGATTGACCAGAAGATTCGAGGCCGGGGCGTTGGGGCGCGCGATGATCTGGCCGATTGGCTCGATCACCAGGGAGCCGATCGGCAGGCGCGCCAGCAAGGGATAGCGCCATTCGAGGCCGACGCCCGGCGTGACCATGCCCTGGAACTGGTTGTTATAAGAAAAATAATTGCTCTGGTAGGCGTTGGCGATGGTGTCCGAGCCGAAGGTCGCATAGCCGGAGGTCGAGTAATCCAGATAATCGCCGTGGGCGCGCACGAAGGCGAACGGCGTGAAGACCTCGCCCAGCGGGTCGATGATTTTGCGCTCCCACGACAGCTGAACCGTGCCGGTGGTGTAGCTGCCGCCGATGCCGCGCATGATACAGGCGCCTGGATTGTAATCGGGGAGGCCGGTGACCGGATTGTTGCAGACCGGATGGAGACCGTAGAGATTGTCGAGTTCCCAAGCGTTGGTCTGCTGGAACGAGGCGAGCGCCGCCGAGGAGCTGGTCAGATTGGCGTCGACCTCAATCTGGCCGCCGAGGCCATAGGTCTTCTCCGGCGGAAGATCGATCGTCTTGTTATAGTCCAGCATCGGCCAGACGGCGGCGAGCTGCGGCTGATAGTCGAAATTGGTCAGGCCCTGGAACGAATAGCCGCGCAGGTCGAAATAGCCGCGGTCGCCCTCGCCGGTCAGATAGACGGTCGACGCCGTCTCGCTGAAGACATTGCCGGGCAGGGTCGGGACCAGAACCTGGTTCGGGATGCCATAGTCATAGAGATACCACTTGTCGGAAAGACGCATCACGTCCCAGCCGAATTTCCAGTCCTGGTTGAGCCAGATCATGCCCTGGGTGGTGATCGATCCGCGGTCGGTCTGGCCCCCCAGGCCCGAGGGCTGCTGGGGTCCAGCGCCCCAGGGCTGGGGCGCGAAGGCGGCGTCGTTATTCTGACGGATGCCATTGGCGTCGATGTAGAAATAGCCGTTGTCCATCCGGTAGCGGAAATCGAGGTCGCCCCATAGGCCTTGACGAACGTAATATTTCGGCGTGATCGTCAAATCCATGTTCGGCGCGATCGCCCAGAAATACGGAACTCCGAATCCGTAGCCGGTCGTGGTGGAGAAGGCGGGCGTCGGCAAAAGGAAGCCGGATTGGCGCTTGACGCTGGGGTCGGCCGTCGAAAAGACCGGGAAATAGGCGATCGGGAAGCCATAGAGATCGAAGGTCGCGTCTTCGAAATAGAGCATCTGCTGGTCGTTCTTGTGAATGATCTTCCTGGCGCGCAGCCGCCACAACGGCGGGCGCTCCGGGTGTTTGGCGCAGCTTGGGCAGGCCGTGTAGGTTCCCTTGCGGAACACGGTCGTGTCCTGATCGACCTTGTCCGAGCGGGTCGCGCCGAGATGCGTGCGCTCCTTGGTGTCGGCGCGCAAAGTATCGACAAAGCCTTGCTTGAAGTCGCCGGACAATTCCATCTTCTCGGCATGGGTCACGTCGCCGCTGGGCTCGGTGAGCTTGACCGAGCCTTCCGCCAGCACGCGCCCCGTGTCCTTGAAATAGGTCACCCGGTCGGCTTCGAGGGTTTTTCCTTCATAATAGATCTGGGCGTCGCCTACGGCCGACACGGAATGGGTCTTGTCGTCATAGACGACCTGGTTGGCCTCGACCACCATCGGCCCCTTCTTGCCGTTGTTGGCGCCGGAGATGCGGTCGCCCAGGGTCTGGGCGGCGGCGCCCGTGGGAAGGGACGAAGCGGCGGCGGCCATCAGTCCGGCGGCGAGCACGACGAAACCACCCCGGCGCAGGGCGCGCGCAAAGATGCGACGGCTGGCGTGACGGCGAAGGAGGCGGCCGGGACGGTCCTGGGCCATCAGCCGTCCTCGCGATTAAGAAGAGTGAGCGCGCCCAACATATTCGCCACGACCGCGGGCGACCACGCGGCCAGGGGCGCGCTGAGCACCCCCGCGGCCCCGAGGTCGGATACGAGTTTCCTGGCGACATAAAGCACGAAGCCGGCTCCTACGCCACCCAAAACCTGCATGCCGACGCCTCCCATGCGGGACAGCTTCAGCGAAAACGCGGCCGCGATCAACACCATGGCCGCGAGAAGCGCGGGCAAAGCGAGAAGAGACTGGAAACGCAAACGATACCCCACTGCGTCGAGACCGGCTTCCTCCGTGTCTTTCGCCAGGCGCGGCAAGGACCAGAATGGAGCCGATTCAGGCGACACGAAACTCTGTACGACCTGACTGGGGAGCAGATTAGTCGCGAGATGGTAAACATCCGCTCTCCGTGGCGCGACCCCGGGCGCGGTGATCACGACATGGGAGAGCCGCCATTCGCCCTGCGCCATATCCGCCTCGTCGGCGTCGGCCCGCTCCAGGAAGGCGCCGGCCTTGTCGAACACATAAGCCGAGACATAGAACAGGCGCATACCGGAATCCGCCGAGGCGGTGGCGCGCAGGATCGACTGGCCGACCGGGCTGGTCTGGCGGATCCACATGCTGGTGTCGTTGGCGAGCAGCCGGTTCTTGAGAACCCGCGCCTCGGTGATTTCGGCGTGCTGCTTCATGATCGCCGAGAGCGGATTGTAGACGCCGATCGCGACCAGGCCGAGACCAAGCGCGGCAAAAGCCGGCGGCGCCAGGAACTGCCAGACTGAGACGCCGGCCGCGCGCGCCACCACCAGTTCGAGCTTGCGGGTCAGGTTGATGAAGGCCGCCATCGCGCCGAACAGGACGACGAAGGGGAGAATCTGCTCGGCGACGATCGGCGTGTCGAGAAAGGCGAGCCAGGCCATCAAGGGCGCGCTGGCGTTGGGGCTGTCGCTGGAGCGGCGCAGCAACTCCACGAAAGTGACCATGTAAATCAGGGCGAAAATCGTGAAAAACACGACCGCCACGCTCTTGATGAAACGCGAGCCGAGATATAGGCCGAGCGTGCGTCCGATCATTCAGGCCGCCGCGAGTTTTGCGCGCACGCGCCCGAAGGCAAGGCTGGAGGCGGGGGCGAAGGCGTAAAACGCCGCCAGGACGCAGCCCGAAAGCGGCAGAACATAGGCGAGCGGCGCGGCGGCGGGCTGGCGCGCCAGCAGAGCCGTGGCGCCGAAGCCGCCGACCCGCAGCGCCAGTCCCGCCACGACCGCTCCCGTGATCGCCAGGCCGCGATTCTGCCGCGTGGTCCGCGGCGCGCCGAGGGCCGCGAAGGCGATCATGCCGAAGGCCAGGGCGTAGAGCGGGGCGATGAACCGGTCGTGAAGCTCGGCGCGAAAATGACCCTCGTCCAGTTTTACATAGGGGTCGGAGGCGTCGTAATGCAGCAGCTCCCAGGTCGTGCGCTCGCGGGGGCGCAAGGGCCCGGCGTCCATGCCGGCGCCAAAATGGCTCAGGTCGAGGGCGTAGGAATCGAACACCACCATGGCGGGCGCGGCCGAGCCCCGGTCCTGGCGCTGGATCGTGCCGGTTTCAAGCACCAGATAGCTCGCGTCGCCGACCTTCGAGGCGATTCCCTTTTCCGCGATGTAAACGTTGTTCTGGCCGGGATCGCGCTGATCCAGCATGAAAATACCGAGCAGGGCGCCGCCCGGCCCGCGCGCGCGATAATGGAAATAGAGCCCGTAATCCAGCGCATTGAAGGCGCCGGGCCGGACGATCCGGGTCAGGAAGTCGGAATGGACCTCGGTCAGCGCGAATCGCAAGGCGCGGAAGCTCCATGGCATGGCCTCCAGCGACATGAAGCCGCAGAACAGCGACCCGGCCACGATCAGGACGGCGAAAGGCCGGAAAAGCTGGAATGGCGACAGGCCGGCCGAGGCGGCGACCACCAGCTCGCTGTCGCCGTTGAGCTTGTTCAGGGCGAACAGGACGGAGATGAACAAGGCGATCGGTGTGATGACCATCAGCAGCGAGGGGATGATCAGGCCGGTGATATGGAAGAACACGATCAGGGACTGGCCCTTGGTGGTCATCAGATCGAAATCGGCCATCGCCTGGGTCAGCCAGATCACGGCCGTCAGCACGCCGAGGGCGACCAGGAAGGCCGTGGCGGCGATCTTGAGGATATAATGTTCGACCAGAGTCATGTGCTGCTTTCGATCGCGACCGCGGCCTCGACATAAATCAAATCGGCCGCGAGGCAAAGGGCGTGGCGGCGGCTTTGAGTTAGCCCGGACAATGAGGACTTTCCAAGGCCGCCCTTCGTCGCGCCCGCTCCGGCAGGCTTCCGCGGGACCGCAATTTTTCGGGCCGGACGCGCATTGACCGGATTCGCCGCGCTGGCGCATAGTGTGGGGAGCTTCTTGTCATCTGTCTTCCCGGGTCTTCCCGCGCGCCGCCGCGCGCCCAAAGCGAGGTTTCCATGTCCGCGTCCGTCACGCTTGGCGTCATGCCCATTGCGGAGGCTCTTTCCCCACCGCCCGAATCGGGCGGCTACACGCTGGTGGTTTTCGTCGATGGCGCCCTGGCGCTCGGGCCCGCCTCGGCCGCCGCGCTCGGCGAGGCGGCCAAAGTGATTCCGCGCGCCGCCGAGGCGGCCTCGTTCAAGGGCAAGATCGGCTCCGCCCTCGATATTCTGGCGCCCGGAGGCCTCGCCGCCCAGAGGCTGCTGGCGCTGGGGACCGCGCCGGAAAAGGAGGGCGAAACGGTCGATTTCCTGCGCCTTGGCGGCCTGACGGCCGCCAAGCTCGGCAAGGCGGCGCAAGGACGCGTCCTGTTCGACTTCGCCTCGCCGCCCGAGGACGCGGAGGCCGCGGCGGCGGATTTCGCCCTCGGCCTGCGCCTGCGCGCCTATAAATTCGACCAGTTCAAGTCCAAGAAGGCGGGCAAGGACGAATCGGAAAACGGCGGGCCGGCCGACGTGAGGATCGCCGGCGCGGACGAAGCCGCCCTCGCGAGTGTCGCGGGTCTCGCCGACGGCGTCGATCTCGCCCGCACCCTGGTCAACCTGCCGCCGAACCTTCTTTACCCGGAGAGCTTCGCGGACAAGGCCAAGGAGCTGGAAAAACTGGGGGTTGAGGTGGAAATCCTCGACGTCCCGGCGATGGAGGCGCTCGGCATGCGGGCGCTGCTCGGCGTGGGGCAGGGCTCCCGACGGCCGAGCCGGGTGGTGATCATGCGCTGGAACGGCGGGCGAAAGGACGCTCCGCCGGTCGCCTTCGTCGGCAAGGGGGTCTGTTTCGATTCGGGCGGCGTTTCGCTCAAGCCCGGCGCCGGGATGGAGGACATGAAGGGCGACATGGCGGGCGCCGCCTGCGTCACCGGCCTGATTCACGCCCTCGCGTCGCGCAAGGCCGCGGTCAATGCGCTCGGCGCCATCGGCCTGGTCGAGAACATGCCCGGCGGGGGCGCGCAGCGCCCGAGCGACATCGTCACCGCCATGTCGGGGACGACCATCGAGATCATCAACACCGACGCCGAGGGACGGCTGGTGCTGGCCGACGTGCTCTGGCATGTCCAGAACGCCTACAAGCCCGCCTTCATGGTCGATCTGGCGACCCTCACCGGCGCGATCCTGGTCGCGCTCGGCCAGGAATACGCCGGCCTGTTCAGCAACAACGACGAACTCGCCCAGCGCCTGACCGAGGCCGGGACGAAAACCGGCGAGAAGGTGTGGCGCATGCCGCTCGGCGCGGCTTACGACAAGCTGATCGAGTCGAAATTCGCCGACATCAAGAACACCGGCGGGCGCAACGCCGGCTCGATCACGGCGGCGCAGTTCCTCCAGAAATTCGTCAACGACACGCCCTGGGCCCATCTCGACATCGCCGGGACCGGCATGTCGGCGCCGGCCAACGACCTCAACCAGAGCTGGGGCTCGGGCTGGGGCGTCCGCCTGCTCGACCGCCTGGTGCGGGACTATTACGAAAAGTGACGCCCGAATTCTGGTTCTACCAGTTGCAGAGGCGCACGCTCGAACAGGCGCTGCCCGCCCTGATCGAGCTGGCGCTCAAGCGCGGCTGGCGGGCGGTGGTGCAATGCCGGGCGCCCGAGCGCCTGGCGGCGATCGACGATCTTCTATGGACCTATGACGAGGAATCCTTCCTCCCTCACGGTTCGCAGGGCGACGGCGACCCCGCCCTGCAGGCGGTCTGGCTGACCTGCGGCGACGACAACCCGAACGGCGCGCGCGTGCGCTTCCTCGTCGACGGCGCCGAGGCCGAACCCTTCGCCGGCTCGGATTACGAGCGCCTGATCCTGCTGTTCGACGGACGCGACGAAAGCGCGCTCGCCGCCGCCCGCGAACAATGGCGCTCATTGAAGCAAGGCGGCGCCAGCCTCTCCTACTGGCGGGAGACGGACGAGGGCGGCTGGCGAAAACAGGCCTGATCAATCAAACATTAACCGCGATCTAACTTTTAGCGGCGATGCTCGCGCCATGGTCGTCCGCACCCGTTTCACCTCCATCGCCATACCCTTGCTGTTTCACCTCTTTTCCGGGGCGGTGGGCGGCTTTTTCGTCTGGCACGCCTTTCACGGCGGACGCGGCGTCGCCGCGGACCTCCAGACCCGCCGCGAAATCGCCTCCGTCGAAGCACGGTTGAAGCAGGTTCGCGCCGAAAAGGCGCTGTGGGACAAGCGGACCGCGCTGCTGCGGGGACCGGTGGTCGATCGCGACCTGCTCGACGAGGAGGCGCGCAACCAGCTCAATCGGGTCGGCAAGGACGACCTGGTGATCATCCTGCCGCAAGAGCAAAACTGACCTTGCAGGGTTGACGGTCGCGCTCGCTTTTTCTTCGCCGTCACGCTAGCCTGCGGCCAATCGCCGCCATGCCGCGACGCGTGAACCGCGGCGGGTCGTCCGGCGCGGAAGGAACCATGGCCGCTTCCCCTTTTGAGCCGCAGGACGGCGAATCGCGTCTGGGCGCCTTTCTCGGCGACGGCGACGACATTGCGGTCTATCGCGCCATGCTGCTCATCCGCCGCTTCGAGGAAAAGGCCGGCCAGCTCTTCGGCATGGGGCTGATCGGCGGCTTCTGCCATCTTTATATCGGCCAGGAGGCCATCGTCGTCGGCATGAGGCTGGCTTCGCGCGAAAACGACCAGTTCATCGCCTCCTACCGCCACCACGGCCATCTGCTGGCCTGCGGCGCCGATCCGCGCGCTGTTCTCGCGGAAATGACGGGGCGGCGCGGCGGGCTCTCGGGGGGCAAGGGCGGCTCGATGCACATGTTCGCGCCGGAACTCGATTATTTCGGCGGCCACGGCATCGTCGGCGCCCAGGCCTCGCTGGGAACGGGTCTCGCCTTCGCCAATTCCTATCGCGGCGACGGGCGCGTCTGCGTCTGCTTTTTCGGCGACGGCGCCGCCGATCAGGGGCAGGTCGCGGAAAGTCTCAGTCTCGCGGCGCGCTGGCGGCTTCCCATCGTTTACGTCATTGAGAACAATCGGAGCGTCCCCGGTCAGGACGGCGAACTCGCGCGGCGCGGCGCCGCCTTCGACATTCCCGGCGAAGCGCTCGACGGCATGGACGTCGAAGTGGTGCGCGCGGCGGGAACGGCCGCCATCGCGCGGGCGCGGGCCGGCGGCGGACCGGCGATCCTGGAAATGCGCGTCGAGCGCTATCGCGGCCATTCGCTTGCCGACCCCGCCAAATACCGCCGCAAGGACGAGCCGCGCGCCGCCGCGCCCGACCCGATCGAGCGCCAGCGCGAACGGTTACTCGGCGCCGGCCGGGCGGACGAGGCTTTCCTGAAACGGATCGACGCGGAAGTCCGCGCCATTGTCGCGGAAGCCGCGGACTATGCCGCGCAAAGCCCGGAGCCCGTCGCGGCGGAGCTTTTTTCCCAGGTGCTGACATGACGGCGGGCCAAAGGGGGAGGCGGGAATGGCGACTCGGTTGCTGATGCCGGCGCTTTCGCCCGAAATGAAATTCGGCAAGCTGACCCGCTGGCTCAAGCGCGAGGGCGAGCATGTCCAGGCGGGCGACATTGTCGCCGAAATCGAGACCGAAAAGGCCACCATGGAGGTCGAGGCCGCCGAATCCGGCGTCATCGAGCGCATTCTGGTCCCAGAAGGCGCGGAAAAGGTCGCGGTCAACACGCCCATCGCGCTGATCGCCGCGATGGAAAGACCCGCCGCGCCGGCGGCGCCTCCGGAACCGGCGCCCGCGGAGGACGAAGATTTCCCGCCCCTGCGCCTCAGCGTGCGCGACGCCCTGCGCGAGGCGCTCGCCGAGGAAATGCGACGCGACCCGCTGGTTTTCGTGCTGGGCGAAGAGGTCGGCGAATCCCAGGGCGCGGCCAGGGTCACGCAGGGCCTGGCGCAGGAATTCGGCGCGAAGCGGGTGGTGGAGGCGCCGATCACGGAACACGCCTTCGCCGGACTCGGCGTCGGCGCGGCCTTCGCCGGCCTGAAGCCGGTGATCGAATTCATGAGCTTCAATTTCGCGCTCCAGGCGATGGACCATATCGTCAATTCGGCGGCCAAGACCCTTTACATGTCGGGCGGCGCGCTCAATGTTCCAATCGTCTTTCGCGGCCCGAACGGCGCGCGGGCGCGGGTGGGGGCCCAGCACGCCCAGGATTTTTCGGCGCTGTTCGCCCATATCCCCGGCCTCAAGGTGGTCGCGCCCTATAGCGCGGCCGACGCCAAGGGACTGCTGAAAACGGCGATCCGCGATCCCGATCCGGTGATCTTCCTGGAGCACGAAATGCTTTACGGCCAGGATTTCCCCGCGCCCCGCGGAAAAGACCATCTGGTTCCGATCGGGGCCGCCAATATCGCGCGGGCCGGGCGCGACGTGACCATCGTCGCCTTTTCCCACGGCGTCGGCCTCGCGCTCAAGGCGGCGGATCGGCTGGCGGAGGAGGAGATCGAGGCCGAGGTGATCGATCTGCGCACCTTGAGGCCGCTCGACATGGCGACCGTTCTCGGTTCGGTCGCCAAGACCGGACGCTGCGTGGCGGTGGACGAGGGCTGGCCGCAGGGCGGGGTCGCCTCGGAAATTTCGGCGCGGCTGATGGAGGAGGCTTTCGACGATCTCGACGCTCCGGTGGCGCGGGTGACCGGACAGGACGTTCCCATGCCCTATGCCGCCAACCTCGAAAAGCTCGCCCTGCCGACCGAGGCCGATATTGTCGTTGCAGCGAAAAAGACACTCTATTTAAAGACGTGAAGGACAAATCTCATGTCCGAGACGAAGCATGAACTGTCGGTCCCGCCCGATGTCGAGGCCCATGGCGGCACGGAGATCCTGCGCCTGTTCATTTCTCGCGGCGCCATGTCGCTGTCCATGCAAAGGGCTTTCGCCGAGCCCGAGGCCTGGGGCCGGCTGCTGGGGGAACTGGCGCAGCAGGCGGCGACGCTGTTTGAGCGCGAGACGCAGGCGTCCGCCCTCGAAGCTCTCGCCGACATCCGCACCGCGCTCGATTCGGCTCTGGATCAAATCGAGTCGGGCCTGCGGCCGAAAAACTGACGTTTTCCCATGACGATAGCGATCCTGATGCCCTCAATCGAACCGTCGATGCGGACGGGCCGGCTGACGCGCTGGCTGCGCCGCGTCGGCGATTTCGTCGAGGCTGGCGAGCCGGTGGCGGAAATCGCCGGCGCCCATGGCACGATGGACGTCGAGGCGCCGCTGGCGGGCGTTCTGACCCATATGCTGGTCGCGGCGGGAGCCGAGGCGATCGCGGTCAACGCCGAAATCGGCCGGATCGAGCCGGGGCCGCCGCCACACGCGCGGATTCCGGCCTCGCCGCGCGCGCGGCGGCTGGCGCGCGAGGCGGGCGTCGACCTGTCGCAACTCGCGGGCCGGGGCGCCAACGGCCGCGTCGTGGAGGCCGACGTGCGCGCCGCGCTGGAACGCCGCGCGCCGCAACGGCAGGCGCCGCGCGCGGGGGGCGTCGCCTTGCGCCCGCTGGTCGAGGCGGCGGAAGGCGCGCTCCAGGTTGGTCTGGAAGTGGAGTGCCGTCTCGACGCTTTGGAAGAGTTTCGCGCCCGGCTCAACGCGCGCGGGAGGAGCGTCGCGAGGGTTTCCCTGCTGGATTGCGCGGTCAAGGCGCTCGCCCTCGCTTTGGCGCGGACGCCGCAAGCCAATGTCGCGCGGGCTGGCGCCGGCCATGAGCCGGCGCGCCGGGCCGATGTCGCGATCGCGCTCGGCCATGGCGGCGAGATCGTCGCGCCGACTCTTGTTTCAGCGGACGAAATGCCGCTCGACGGGATCGCCGCCGCCCGCGCCGACTTTCTGGCCGGGCGTTTCGGTCCGGATTCATTCGAAAAGGGCGCCTGCCTGATCGCCAATCTCGGCGCCTTGGGCGTCCGGCGCGTGCTGCCCGCCGTCATTCCACCCTGGACCAGCGTGCTCGGCCTCGGCGCGGCGGAGCAAAGAATGATCGTGGAGCAGGGCAGGCCGGCGGTCGCGACCATGATGGCCGCAACGCTCGCCATCGACCGCCGTGCGCTCGACGAACCCGCCGCCGCCGCTTTGCTCGCCGCCTTCAAGGCGCTGATCGAGGAACCGGAGCGTTTGGCGGAGGGGTGAGTTTTCTCGGGGTCAAGAAAGCGGTTCGTCGAGAACGTCCTGGCGGCCTTTCGTAACACACGGATCTGATTTCCGCTTTCGTGAAGGGTTTCGGTCGCCGGCCCCCTCACGGGTGATCAGGTCGCCGCGGGGCCGGCGCCCGAAAGCCTTCACGTTTTGAGCCATTGTTCGACGGGCGCCAAGCTTCGGATTTGGACCGCTGGCTTCTTGTTTTTTCGCCTATTCTGTTTGCGAAAACCGGAGCCGCTTTTCGGGAATATGCGTTAGCTTTGTCGGGGAAACGCGGCGGCGTCCGGGAGACTTCGATGCATGCGATTCGCTTGTTTCTGCTTTTGGTCCTGACGTTTTTCCCGGCCGGTCGCGTCCTGGCCGAGCCCGCCGCCGAGGATGCGCCGGTCGATGTCGCGCTGATCGTTTCCATCGACGTGTCCGGCTCGGTGAACGCCCAACGCTACCTGTTGCAGATGGACGGCGTCGCCGGGGCGCTGGAGGACCCGGCGGTCGCCGCGGCGATGCTGGGCGGGCCGCATGGGAGCATCATGTTCGCCATGGTCGAATGGTCGGAAGGGGCGAAGACGGTCATTCCCTGGACGCGCCTCGCCTCGCGAACCGACATTTCGGCGCTTGCCGCGCGGGTGCGGCGCACGCCGCGCGCGCCGGGTGAATTCACCTGCCTCGCTCACATGATGGCTTATGTCCACGATCTCGTCGCCCCGACCTTGCCGGTCAAGGCGAGCCGTGTGGTCATGGACGTGTCGGGCGACGGGATCGACAATTGCGACGGCGACGACGCCACCGGCGCCCGGCGCGACGAACTGGTCGCGACCGGCCTGACCATCAACGGCCTGCCGATCAACGATGGCGATCCCGACGAGCCTCTGCGCGCCGGCGCCTTCCGGGCGCCGGGGCGGCCGTTCGAGAACCGAATGCGTGTCGCCGGCGTCATTCAGACTCTGGAGCCGTGGTACCGCAGATATGTCATCGGCGGCTCGGCGGCATTTCTTCTGCCCGCTCATGGCTATGGCGATTTCTCCGAAGCGATCAGGCAAAAATTCACCATGGAGATCAGCGCCGTCCGGCCCCGGCCCGGTGGTCCGGCGATGCGCCTGCGCGAAAGCGCGAACATTGGAGCGGCTCACGGCCGATCGTAACGAGGCCGGCAATGGCGGCGCCCCACGCGGCGCTCATGGCTCGCGCAGGAAATCGTCGCGCCCGGCTCCGCCTCAGAAGTGAGGTTTCCCGCCGCCGCGGCCGCCGCCTGGGCGCGGCGCGGCGAAATGCGGGGCGGCGCGCGGCGCGTTGAAATGCGGGGCGGCGCGCGGCGCGTTGAAATGCGGGGCGGCGCGCGGCGCGTTGAAATGCGGGGCGGCGCGCGGCGCGTTGAAATGCGGGGCAGCATGCGGCGCGTTGAAATGCGGGGCCGCGTGCGGCGCATTGAAATGCGGGGCGGCATGCGGCGCATTGAAATGCGGGGCGGCGTGCGGCGCGTTGAAATGCGGGGCCGCGCGCGGCGCGGCGAAATGCGGGGCGGCATGCGGCGCATTGAAATGCGGGGCTGCATGCGGCGTGTTGAAATGCGGGCCTGTCCGGGGCGCCGCGAAATGTGAGCCTGTCTGCGGCGCTGCGGGATGGGTCGTCGCCAGGGGCGGATGCGCGGTCATCGCGCCATGCGTCGTCGCGCGGGTCGCCGGATTCATCGCGCCGCGCAGCCCCGGAACCGTCTTTGACGCGCCAACCGGCTCCAGCCTGGCGGGAGCGTGCGGCAGCGCGTGACCGGGCGCCAGCGTCGCGGGGGGTGCGGGCGAAGCCCGGCCGGCGGCGCGGGCGGCGATTGCGGCGGGCAGGGCGGCGGCGGCCGCCGCGACGCCCGGATGCAATCCTCCCGCGGCGCCGGCGAGGCCTGGATGCAATCCTCCCGCCGCGCCCGTGGCGCCGAGGCCGGCCTGCGAAAACGGCACGTTCTGCCCGGCGGCGTTGGTGATCGTCACGCTGTTCGCGACATTGTTGACGATGACGGTGTTGTGAATGTTCGCGGCGTAGATATTCGTCGGCCCCGGCGCGACATAGGCCGGCGCGCCGACCCAGGGCGCGACGGGGTAATAGGTCGGGATGGGCAGAATGAAGGCGGCGAAAGGCGGGGGCGGCGGCGGATAGGCCGCGAACCAGAAGGGCGCGGGGCCGAAATAGAAGACCGGGGGCGGGGGCGGCGGCGCAAAAGCCCAGACGGGATCGTCGAAATAGACGACAGGCTGGGAAACATAGACAACCTCCGCCGGCGGCGGGGGCGCGACGTCATAGGTCACGGCCTCGTAGCTCGCCGGCGGTTCGACGGCGACGTCGAGATGGCGCAGCGCGCGGCGGGCCTCAAAGGCATGACAGCCGCGCGGATAATCCGACAGATAGGACCAATAGGCGCGGGACGTCCCGAGCGCGATCGTTTCGCGCCAGATCATCGCCTCGCGGCGGGCCGCCACGATGGCCCGCACGCGGGCGGCCAGGGGATCGTTGGGATAAGCGGCGAGGAAGTCCTCGTAGCCCTGCAAAGTGTCGCGGGCGAGGGCCGCCTGGAACGCGTCCTCGGCGTTGAAGCTTGCGACCGGCTTGGTCGTCAGTTCGGCGAACTGGTCGCGCTGGTCCGCCGGCGCCTCGGCGGTATGGGCAAGAAACACGATGGGAGCGGAGATGCGCGAGGCGCTCCAGGGAATCTGGCCGCCTTTCGTCGCCTCGCTGACCCGCATGCGGACGCGATCGAACATTTCATTGACCGGCGCGCCCCCGGCCTTGATCATTTCGACCAGGGCCCGGGCATAGACGCCATAGGGCCCCGGCTCTTCGGGACCGATCGTGCCCGGGGCGGCGTTGAAGGCGACGAGCGTCCCGTCGTCCGGCTGGATCAGGGCCAGGCCGCCCGCCAGAGGCTGGCCGGAGGTGGCGAAGGGATTTTTGCGCGCGGCGTCGAGCACCACGATGCGGGCCTTCAGGGGCAGGGCGGCCAGGGGCTTGAGATAGTCGGAGGCCCGAACCGCGTTGATGGCGACGTCGCTGGCGTTGGCGATCTCGGCGTCGACGCCGGCGAGATAGTTCTCGCCGTCCGACTGCAGCCCATAGCCGGCGAAATAGATCATCGCCACCGTGTCCGGCCCCGAAGCCTGGGCCTTTTCGACGAATTCGCGCAGGGCGTCGCGCAGCCCCTGGGTGTCGAGGTCGCGCGCGCCGGTGACGTCGAACCCGGCGGATTGCAGCGTCTGGGCGACGAGGCCGGCGTCGTTCGGCCCGGTCACCAGGGCGCCGCTCGCATAGGCGCCCTCGCCAAGGACCAGCGCGATGCGCTTTTCGAGCTGCTGGGCGGACAAAGGCGCGGCCATGGCGCCGAGCAGCGCGATGGCCGCAAAAAGGACGGCGAGAGGTGAAAGCCGCATGAAGAGTCTCTTTATCGTGGCGTCGCCGCGAAATTTCCGTGGCCTATGGTGAATGGGGGATGAACGACGCCGGGGCCTCTGGGGTTCACTCGGGCGGGAGTGATTTTCGGGCGATCCTGTCCAAAATCCGATGCGTCACGCCATTCCTGCCGGTTGATTCCGCGTCGCCTGATGCGCGTCAGTCGTGACGCGGCGGCCGAACATGGCGCCCGCGGTCGCAGAGGCCGCGCATGGCGCAGGAAATGTCCGGGCCCGACGAATAGCCGAGGACGCCGCCGGCGACAAACCCGACGGGCCCCGCGACCAGCGCGCCCGCGCCGGCCCCGAGGACGCCGTCGACCATGCGGCTGTCGGCATGCGCCGTGGTGACCGCGAGCGACAGTCCGAACGCCGAAAAAAAGGCCAGTGCGACCTTCAGCATGCGCCTATCCTCCATTCAAATTTGAACTAAGTTGGTGTCTGAATGTCGTGTCCAAATTAAGACCCCGGCGCGGTGGCGCGGACACTCGGTCGCCAAGCGATTCATTGCGGGCGCGCTGAGAAATGTTTATTTGAGACCGAAACCGCTCCCGGAACCGCGCCATGGCCGTCGTGCTCGACCTCCTCAATGACGATCCCCGCAAGGGGAGCGAGGCGCGCCCGCGCCACCCGGAAAAAGCCCACCGGCCCGATCAGCCGGTTCTGCGCAAGCCGGACTGGATTCGCGTCAAGGCGCCGGGTTCCGCCGGCTGGGCGGAGACCAACGCGATTGTCAAGGCCAACAAGCTGGTCACGGTCTGCGCCGAGGCCAGCTGCCCGAATATGGGCGAGTGCTGGGACAGGAAGCACGCCAGTTTCATGATCATGGGCGAGATCTGCACCCGCGCCTGCGCCTTCTGCAACGTCAGGACCGGCCTGCCCGCGCCGCTCGACGCGGGCGAGCCCGCCCATATCGGCGCGGCGACCGCGCGGCTCGGCCTCAGACATGTCGTCGTCACGTCGGTCGACCGCGACGATCTCGACGACGGGGGCGCCGCCCATTTCGCCGCCGTGATCGCCGCGATTCGCGCGGCGACCCCGGAAACGACGATTGAAGTTCTCACGCCCGATTTTCTGCGCAAGCCAGGCGCGCTGGAGGTGGTCGTCGCGGCCAGGCCCGACGTGTTCAACCACAATCTCGAAACCGTGCCGTCGAATTATCTCACCGTGCGGCCCGGCGCGCGCTATTTCCATTCCCTGCGCCTGTTGCAGCGGGTGAAGGAGCTGGACCCGGAGATTTTCACCAAGTCGGGAATCATGCTGGGACTGGGGGAGACGCGCAACGAAGTCCTGCAACTGATGGACGATCTGCGCTCGGCCGATGTCGATTTCCTCACCGTCGGCCAATATCTCCAGCCGACGAGAAAGCATCATCCTGTCAAGGAATTCGTGCGGCCGGAACAGTTCAAGGCCTATGAGTCGACCGCCTACGCCAAGGGTTTCCTGCTGGTCTCGTCGTCGCCGCTGACGCGCTCATCGCATCACGCCGGCGAGGATTTCGAGCGCCTGCGCGCGCGCCGCCGCGCCGCGCGCGGGTGAGGGGCCATGCCGAGCTTCCGCACCAGCCATGTGGTGAATCACACGCCGGAGCAGATGTTCGATCTGGTGGCGGATGTCGAATCCTATCCCCAGTTCGTCCCTCTCTGCCAGGCTTTGCGGGTGCGCCGGCGTCTTGGCGGCGCGGAGGGCGCCGAGATCGTGGTGGCGGAGATGGAGGTCGGCTACAAGGCGATTCGCGAACGCTTCACCAGCCGGGTGACGCTCGAACGCGCGGAACGGCGAATCAATGTCGAATATGTCGACGGGCCGTTCAGCCATCTGGAGAACGTCTGGCGCTTCGATGACGCCGGGGACGGCAGGTGCCGGGTCGAATTCTATATCGCCTATGAATTCCGCAACCGGATGCTGGCGACCCTGATGGGCTCGATGTTCGACGCCGCTTTCAGGAAATTCGCTTCGGCCTTCGAAACGCGCGCCGACCAGATTTTCCGCCCGGCCTGACCCCGTCTCCGTCCCGACGGGGTAAAAAAATAAGTGGCCCCGTCGCCTGCTGCGCACGGGGCCTTTTTTCGCTTGATGCGAATTCCGATAATGATCAGATGTTTCTGCGGAACATTCCGCTATGAAGCTCGATTTATTGCGATGATTGGCGTCTCCCGTCAATGAGGCCGTTTCCGCGTCGCCGCTCTGCAGTAGCGTCAGAACGCTGCGCCAAGGCGAGTGTCGCCGGAAGCGGCGAGATCAGGTGGAGTCATCCTTCCCGCGTCCCGATCCTTATCGCAGCCACGTCCTCGCCCCGCCTGTGCAAATGCAGCAAGACAACAGCCAAGCAAGCGACCACGATTGGTTTCGGCTCGTCGCACAATCAAGAGAACCACGGCGTTTTAAGTCGTGTGGCTCCATTGACCGTATCGATCGGGTCATTGCCCGCCAGCCAGGTTCGTAGCCTGTCGGCGCTCTCCCTGGTCCCAAAGCGGCTCCGCACGTCTCTGGATCAAGGCTGCAATATGATGAAGTCTGACACTTTTTTTGCCCGCGTCAATAGACGATTTGACGCGGGCGTCGCTCTTCAACAGGGACGGGTGCGGGCCTCGAAAAAAAAACGGGCGACCGCGCCCGGGAAAGCTTGCAACCGGGTCCGCCCGCGCCGCGTCAGCGGCTCAAATGCCATTGGCGATATTCACGTAAGCCTGATTCAACTGGGCTCCGAGGGAACTCACGCCGCTGATGATGGCGATGGCGATGAACACGCCCAGCAAGGCGTATTCGATCGCGGTCGTCGCGCTTTCGTCGTCAAGAAAGTTTCGGGTCATGCGCTGCACGGGCGTTTCCTTCCGGACGAAACGGGTCATTGGACAGCCGGAGGCCGTTTGCGCCCATGCAACCAGAGGGCGATTAATGAGCGATTACGGTTCTCGGTTGCATTTTAACGGCGCATTCTTCACGGCGCGGTTCGAATCGTCGGGACGGGCCGGGCTTGCGCCGCGCGGCCCTTGGCGCGACCGGCGCTCCCCCGTCATTTTCGGCGCGCCGCTCAGGCGCGTCGCCGCGCGCCGGATAGAATGATCCGGTTGGACGCCTCCCAGGCCGCGCATCGCGAAACGGGACGGCGCCTGTCGCGCGGGATGGCGGTAAATGCTTGCGAGGCAAGACGTTTCGGCGCCTTCCTGCGCGGAAAGGGCGAATCGGAAATGACGAACAGGAAAATCAGCGCTCTCCTCGCGCTCCGCAGCGACGGCCGATTTCTTGTCGGCCACGACCGGATCGGTCTGCTCCAAGAGTGGCCGGTTTCGGCAGCATCGCCAAGGCGGCCCAGGCGACCGGATTGAGTTACAAGACCAATGGGATTCGGTGATTGCGGTAAACAATCCGCTGCCAATTCCGGCCTTTGGCGACCGGCCCGGCGGGGGCGCCGAGGTCACCGAAGAGGGTCGTTGCCTGATCGCGACTTTCCGCCGTCTCGAGGACAAACTCTCGCGCCTTTCCAATCGCATCGCCGACGACGGACTCGAAGGGCGGGAAGAGGCGCTGCTCTGGCCGCTCGGCGTGCGGATCTTGACCCGCAACGTCTTCCGGGCCGCGGTGAGCGAGGTGAATCGCTGGACGGTCGATGTCGGGTTCGCGCGGAAATTCGGGGAAGACAAGACCTTGATGGCGATTGTCGCCGATTCGGCCGCCGACGAACTCGAACTGGCGGCGGCAGGAACGTCCTGGCGCTGGTCAAGGCGCCGTTTTTTCGGCTTCACGCGCCCGGACGCGCCCCGGAAGCGGGCCGCAATCGCTTCCCCGGCGTGGTGGCGGAGCGTACGGACGCCGAGCGCAACAGCGAAATTCGGCTGGACATCGGCCATGGCAAGACGCTACACGCCGTGGCGCCGCGTCGGATCGTGGAAAGCCTCGGCCTTGAAGTGGGCGCAAAGTCCGTGGCGCCTGTCGATCCGAGCCAGGTGATCCTGGCCGTCAACTGACGCGCGAGAGACCGAAAGCGCGGGATGGATTCGGAAGCGGGCGGCGTCGCCGCGAGACGCGGCACAATCCTACGGCATCTGGCGGCCTGGGGGCCCGGCCTGCTGGTGATGCTCGCCGACACCGACGCCGGTAATGTGGTGACCGCGGCCCAGGCCGGCGCACGGTGGAACTTTCGCCTTCTGCCGCTGATCCTGGCGCTGATTCCGGCCCTCTATCTGGTCCAGGAGCTTGCGGCGCGGCTCGGCCTTTTCGCCGGCCAGGGCTTTGGCGAGATGGTTCGCGCGCGGTTCGGCAAGCGGGCGGCGCTGCTGGCGCTTGCGGGCCTCGCGCTGGCGGCCTTCGGCACTCTGGTCACAGAATTCACCGGCGTCGCGGGCGTCGGCGAGCTTTACGGCCTCCCGCGCGAGGTCACGCTTCCCCTCTCCGCCTTCGCCCTGCTGACGGTGGCGGCGACCGGTTCCTACCGCAAGGTCGAGCAGGGCGCGCTGAGCGTCGGTCTGTTCGAATGCGCCTTCCTGATCGTCGCCTGGAAGGCCCGGCCCCATCCCTTTGCCGTGGCGCGCGATTTTTTCCACGCGCCGATCGCCGATCCCAATTTCCTCTTTCTGGCCGCCGCCATCGTCGGCGCGGTGTTCAATCCCTGGATGATCTATTACCAGCAGGCCGCCACCGCGCGGCGCGGCATCGCGCCGGAGGAATTGGGCGCGGTGCGCGCGGACACGGCGGCGGGCGCGGTGCTGACCCAGGCCCTGACCGGCGCGGTTCTGGTCGCGGCGGCGGCGGCGCTCTATTCCGGCGACCACGGGCGCAGCCTCGCCAGCATCGGCGAGGTCGGCGAGGCCTTGACCGGCGTGCTCGGGCGCGACAATGCGCTGCTGGTGTATAGTCTCGGCGTGCTGGGGGCGTCCTTCGCGGCGGCCATCGTCGCCTCGCTCGCCTTGTCCTGGGGCGTCGCCGAAGTCTTTTCGCAGCCTGGCCGGAAACCGCGCGGCGCCGAGGCCGGCCTGTTCGACTCGCGACGCTTCATGGCGCTCTATGTCGTGAGCGTCGGCGCGGCGGCGGCGCTGGTCGGCGCCACGCGCGATCTGGTCTGGCTGAATATCGCGACCCAGGTCGCCAACGCCTTGCTGTTCCCGCTGATCGCCGGCCTGCTGATCGCCCTTGCGGCCAAGGCGCTCGCGCCGCCGCTGCGCCTGCGCGGCCCGCGCCTCGCATTGATGATTTTTCTCGCCGCGAGCGTGGCCGCGATCGGCGCGGTCGGCGCGGCGGCGGCCTTTTTCTGACCATGATCGCGGCGGGCAATTTCTTTGCCGATCTCCCCGACGCCTCGGGCGACGAAATCACGCAGGTTCTCGCCGCTTTTCCGGGCGCGCGGATCGAGCGGATCGTGTCGCGAGGGCAGGCGAGCCCGCCCGGCTTCTGGTACGATCAGGCCTGGACCGAATGGGTGATCGTTCTGTCCGGCGCGGCGGAGCTGCTGATCGAGGGGGAGGACGCGCCGCGGCGGCTCGGCCCCGGCGACTATCTCGAAATCCCCGCCCATGTCCGCCATCGCGTCGCCTGGACCGATCCCGGCCAGGCGACCCTCTGGCTCGCCGTGCAGGGTCAATGAAACCTTGCCTGCTTGCGGACAATCGGGCGACGGCGCTTCACCCGGGATAAATCGCGAATGAAAACAGCTGGCTGCGGGCGGCATTTGATTAAAATGCGCGTTTTTCTCTTTCGCGGACGGCAAGGCGGCGCGCCGACCATCGCTCCCGACAAGGACGGAGTCTCAAGGATCCGTCGCAACGGGACGCGAGACGGATCATGTCGCGGATGGCGGTCTTCTTCCTTTCGGCGTCGCTGGCCTTGGCCTGTGGCGTGGCCGAGGCCGGCGGCGCCTTGCCGGCCAGCAGTTCCGCCGTGGTCGGCGGCGAAACCTCGATCCCCTACGGCTGGGTCGATTTCTGCCAGCGCCGGCCGCGCGAATGTTCGCGGCCCCCTCTGCCCGCGCGCGACGTGGCGCTCGACGCCGCGACCTGGCGCGCGCTCAACCGGATCAACGTTAAGGTCAATTCCGCGATCGAGCCGGTCTCCAATTACGATCACTGGGGCACGATGCTCGACCATTGGGACTACCCCACCGACGGCAAGGGCGACTGCAAGGTCTACGCGCTTCTTAAGCGCAAGCTGCTGATCGACCGCGGATTCCCTCGTCAGGCGCTGCTGATGACCATCGTCCGCGACCTTGAGGGCGAGGGCCACGCCATCCTCACGGTCAAGACCGACCATGGCGATTTCATCCTCGACAACCTGACCGACCGCATCCGCCCCTGGACCGCGACGGGCTATCGCTATGTCAAACGCCAGTCGCAGCAAGACCCCAATGTGTGGGTTTCCTATTCCGGCGCGGCGCCGGCGGGCGCCGCGCATGGCGGGACGGCGCGGATCGATTAGGCGGCCCATCCGGGACGGCGGGCGGTCGCGGAACGATCTCCGCTCGCCGTCCCGGCGCCGCTGATCCTTCTCCTGCGGCAATCTGGCCCAATTGACAGGCGGAATTCCGGGCGCCTATGAGTCCGCCATGTCGGAATGGGGCAGAAGCAGGGCGATTTCCGGACGGAGCGTTTTCGCTTACGCCTTCGTTCTGCTGTTTTCCTTTCAGACCTTTGTCGCCAGCGCTCTCATGGCGCGCGGGTCCTCGGCGGACCTTTCCGGCATCGACGCGCAGATCGAGCGGTCGATCTGCCAGGGGCTGTTCGGCGACAACTCGAAGTCCGGCCAGGCCCCGATCGGACACGCCGCCGGCCATTGCCCGCTCTGCCTGATCCAGCATGGCGGCGTTCTCGCCGCGGCGCCGGACGGCGGCGTATTGCGTGTCGCCATCGCGCGGCTCTTCATCGTCCTCGATCTCCCGCGACGCGATTTCCGGTTCGCGGCTTTCCCCGAGATCGGCTGGGCCAGTTCCTGGTCGGCCCAGGCGCCTCCCTTCAACGCGTGATCGTCTGAACGAAAAAACGGGCGCGCCGGCTTTCAGGCCGCGCGCGCCGAACGATCATTCGTGTTGAAAAGCCCAAAACCATGTCGAAACTCCAAGGCGCGCCTGTCGCGGGCGCCGCAAGACCGCCGCGCGCGGCCCTTGCCTGTATCGCCGTTTCCATTTTCGCCCTGGCCGCCTCTCGGGCTTTCGCCCAGAGCCCGACCGCCGTGCCGCCGGTTGCGGTCGAAGCCCAGAAGGCCAGGCCTGAAGCAAAGCCGAAACAGCATGTCGCCCATCGCGACGCGACGCGGCAGAGCGCCGGCGCGTCGCGGGCGGGGGGCGCGGCCGCGGGGCCTTCCGCCGCGCGCGCCGCCGGTCCCTTCTCGCCGGCCTTGCCGGGCGTCCTGCCTCATGATCCCTCGGTCGGCGGCGCGTCGCTTCCCGCCGGCGCGATCGCGTCGCAGGCCGCCGCGACCACCGATACGGCGACGGTGCTCACCGCTCTTCCGGGCGTCTATGTCTCCACCGCCGGCGGCGCTTCCGGCCTGCCGACGATCCACGGATTCGCCGACGACCAGTTGCGCGTCAAGGTCGATGGGATGGACACGATCGCCTCGTGCCCGAACCACATGAATCCGGTTCTGTCCTATCTCGACCCGTCGCAGATCGGCTCGGTTCGGGTCTGGGCCGGCGTCGCGCCGGTCAGCGTCGGCGGCGACGCGCTTGGCGGCTCGGTCGTCGTCAATTCGCGTCCGCCTTTGTTCGCCTCCGCCGGCGAGACGCTGGTGACCAAGGAGAGCATCGGCGCCTTCTTCCGCAGCAACGGAACCGGTCTGGGCGCCAGCCTCTCGGCGATGGCCGCGACCGAGCATTTCAGCATGGCCTATGACGGCGCTTTCGCCCGGTCGAACAATTACAACGCCGGCGGCGCCTTCAGGAACCCGCCGCTGACGCCCACGTCCACGCTTTCGGCCAGCGAGGTGGGTTCGACCGCCTATGAAACGCAGAACCACCTCGCCACTTTGGCCTACCAGAACGAGGGGCAGTTGCTCGAATTGAAGGCCAATTACCAGCATGTCCCCTATCAGCTCTATCCCAACCAGCGCATGGACATGCTCGACAACCAGGAGACCGGGATAAACCTGCGTTATTCCGGCGCGTTCGACTGGGGCGATTTCGACACCCGCGCCTATTGGCAGCATGTCGACCATTATATGAACTTCGGCCCGGACAAGCTGTTCCTCTATGGGACGGTGACGGGCAAGAATGGGGTCGTCTATCCGGTTCTCGGCATGCCGATGAACACGACGAGCAACACGTTCGGCAATTCGACCAAGGCGGACATCAAGATCACCAGCCACGACGTGCTGCGCGTCGGCTACGACCTGCAATGGTACAATCTGAACGACTGGTGGCCGCCGTCGCCCGATTGCGGCGTCGGAAATTGCTCCGGCGGCATGTCGCCCCTGACCTTCTGGAACATCAACAATGGCGAGCGCGACCGCTATTCGCCCTATCTCGAATGGGAGCGCCAGTGGACGCCGACCGTAAGCACCTTGCTCGGCGCCCGCTATGAGCTGGTCGAAACGAACACCGGGCCGGTTCACGGTTACAACACGATGGCGATGTACCAGACAAGCTCGGTCGGGACGCTCGCGACCTTCAACGCCATGGATCGCGCGCGCGACTTCAACAATGTCGATCTGTCGGCGCTGCTGCACTATACGCCCAACGCCAACATGGACGCCGTTCTGGGCCTGTCGCAGACAGGGCAGGCGCCGAACCTCTATGAGCTTTATACTTGGTCGCCCGCCAGCATGCCGGCGGTCATGAACAATTTCTACGGCGACGGCAACGGCTATCTGGGCAATCCCAATCTTAAGCCCGAAATCGCGGAAAAGGTGAGCCTGGACCTCAGCTGGCACAGCGCCGACCACGAGACCGAAGTCAAGTTCTCGCCCTATTACTCCTATGTGTACGACTATATCGACGCCATACAGGTGAAACCGGGCACGAATGTGCCGGCGACCACGCTGAAGACCGGTCAGTTCGTGATCCTGCAATACATGAACGAGGACGCGCGCATCTATGGTTTCGACCTGTCGGCCAGGGCGCCGATCGCGAGGACGGCCTATGGCGATTTCAGCATGGCGGGCATGCTCAGCGACGCCAACGGCAAGGACGTCTCGCTGAACACAGGCCTGTACAACATGATGCCGCTCAACGGCAAAGTGACCCTGATCCACAAGCTGGGCGGTTGGGAAGGCGACGTCGAATTCGTGGCGGTGGCGGACAAGAACTATGTCTCCGCGCAGCGCAACGAGATGTGGACGGCGGGCTATGGCCTGTTCAACCTGCGCGGCGCCTATGCGTGGCAGAACGTCCACTTCAACTTCGGCGTCGAAAACCTGTTCAACCGGCTTTATGACCCGCCGCTCGGCGGGGCTTACGTCGGCCAGGGCAGGACCATGTCGCTGAACGGCGTGCCGTGGGGAACGCCCGTTCCTGGCCCCGGCCGCACCTTCTATGCCGGCATGAAGGTCGATTTCTGAGCGAAGAACCGAGCGGCTCCTCCGCCAGCCCGGGCGCCGCGCGTCGCGGGGCTCCGGCCTGGCGGGGAGCGGCAGGTGGAAATCCCGTTTCCGCGGCCCCGCACAGGCGGCGGCAAGGACGAAATCCAAGGACAAATCTCATGGACTCTCTCACGCTGACGCCCTGGGGCCTGTTTCTCCAGGCCGGGATCGTGGTCAAGGCCGTCATGGCCGCCTTGTTCGCGGCTTCGATCTGGTGCTGGATCATCATCGCCGAATCCCTGATCAAGCTGCGCCGGCTGCGCCGCGCGCTCGACGCGCCCGATCGGGCGGACGGGCTTCTCGGCAGGATTCTCGCGGCCGAACCGGACGGGCTGGACGAGCAAAAGGGAACAGCCGAAAGGCGCGCTTCCTTCGCGCGCGAGATGACGCGCGCGGCGCGGCGCCTGCTCGCCGAGGCCGAGCGCGGCCTGCCCAATCTCGCGGTGGTGTCCTCCGTCGCGCCCTTCGTCGGGCTGTTCGGCACGGTCTGGGGCATCATGACCAGTTTCGCCGGCATCGCAGAGGCCAAGGAAACCAGCCTCGCCATCGTCGCGCCGGGCATTGCCGAGGCTTTGGCGGCGACCGCCTATGGCCTGGCCGCCGCGATACCGGCGTCAATCGGCTACAACCGCATCGGCGCCGCCTTCAACCGCTGCGGTCAGGAGCTTGTCGATCTCATCGACGAGCGCGCCGGGCTTCGCGCGCGGGCGGCATCGCCCAAGGGGAGGGCCAGCTGATGCCGCTTCCCGTTCCGCGCGACGACCAGCTCAACCTGCACCGCGCGCAGGCCGAGATCAATGTCACGCCTCTGGTCGATGTGATGCTGGTGCTGCTGATCATCTTCATGGTGACGGCGCCGATGCTGGCGGCGGGCATCAAGCTGAACCTGCCCCGCGCCAGCAGCGCCACGCCGGTCCCGCCCAAACCGCCGCTGGTCGTCACGGTGACGAAGGATGGCAAGGCCCTGGTCGGAGGGACGCCGGCGGCGCTGGACGACCTCGCCGACGCCGTTCGGGCGAAGCTCGACGGCGACCTGTCGGGGCCCGTCTATGTCCAGGGCGACAAGGACGCGGTCTATGGCCAGGTCATCGCGGCGATCGACACGCTGGCGACGGCCGGCGTCGCCAAGGTGGTCGTCCTGACCGATCGCGGGAAACGCGGGAAGGACCCTGTGAGGTGACGCCAGATTCAAGATTTCCGCTGGCTTTGGGATTGTCCCAGCGCCTCGTGGTGGTTTCGGGCGTCGCGAGTCTGCACGCGATGGTCCTGGCGGGCTCGCTGCTGATCGGGTCTGAAACCATCGCGCCGCCCGGCGTTTTGGGCGTGGACGTGGTCAGCCGGGGCGAAATGGCTTTGGAGACCGGATCGGCGCCGGCGCCGGACAGCCCGGTTCAGACCCCGCCCGTTCCCGAACCCGCCGTCGAGGCGGCGCGGGCGCGGGAGGCGGCGCGGGACGACCGCCCGAAGACCCCGCCGGCCCCCGCGCGCGACGATCCCGACAAGGACCTGCCACGGCCGCTGGAAAATCCCGCGCCTGCGCCCGCCGCGGCGCGGGCGTTGAAAACGCCGCAACCCGCGCCGGCCGCCGCCAGCCAGATCGGCGTCGAGGAACGCGCGAAGGCGGTCTCGCCATCGAGCCGGAGGCGCTATGCGGCTCTGGTTTCGGCCGAGATCAACCGGCGCAAATACTATCCCGCGGCGGCGCGCGGAAAAGGCGACGGCGGCGTCGTCGAAATCACGTTCGCGATCGGTCCCGACGGCGCGCTTTTGCATGGCGAAATCACCCGCTCGTCGGGCGACGCCCTGCTCGACCAGGCGGCGCGGAAAATGGCGGCCTCCGCCCATTTTCCGCCCCCGCCGGGCGGGAGGTTTGTCGGCAGGATCGAGATCAGCTTCCGCCTTCGTTCAAAAAGCTGACCTTTGGGCCATTATCGCCCGAATTTCTCCCGCCAGCCCGGCAAAGCGCCGGGGAAAGGCAGAGAACTGGCCTCGAAAACCGCTCGCGCGACGGCGCGGGCGAGGCAGTCGGCGGCGGCGGCGCCGATGCGGGTCAGGGCGATGGCGTCCACCTCGCCCCGCGCCCGCGCGGTGGCGGCGGCGAAAACCGTGTCGCCGTCCATCGCGGCGTGAACCGGCCGCAGGGCGCGCGCGAGGCCGTCCTGGGCCATGACCGCCACGCGCCGCGCCTGCGGCTTGGTCAAGGCGGCGTCGGTGGCGACGATGGCGATATTGGTGTTTCTCGGTTCGGCGCCTTTCATTTTCAATTTCAGCGCGCCCTCAGGGATCGCGGCGGGCCAGCCGAGGCCGCCGAATTCACCGTCGCGCTCATAGGGCGCGGCCCAGAAATGCGGCGTCTCGCCGACGGTCGCCTGACCGACGGCGTTGGCCGCGACGAGGGCGCCGACGCAAAAACCATCCTCGGTCAGCGCGCTGGCCGAGCCGAGCCCGCCCTTGAGATCGGCGAGGGTCGCGCCGTGTCCGGCGCCGAAACTGCCGAGCCGGAAATCCAGCGCCAGCGAATTCAAGGCTTCTCGCGCCGCCTGCTTGCCCAATCGCCAATAGGCCGGCTCGCCCCAGAAATTCTTGTCGCCGCCATTGGCGAGGTCGAACAGAATGGCGCCGGGAACGATGGGAACGAGCTGGCCCGCGACCTGAAAACCGCGCCCTTGTTCGCGCAAGGCGGACTGGACGCCGCCCATGGCGTCGAGGCCGAAGGCCGAGCCGCCTGACAAAACCAGCGCGTCAATTTGCTGCACCGTCATGTCGGCTTCGAGCAGCGTGGCGTCGCGCAAACCCGGCGCGCCCCCTGAAACGGCGAGCGAAGCGGCCGCCGGCGCGTCGAAAATCAGCGCCGTGACTCCGGAGGCCAGTTTCGGGTCATGGGCGGAACCGACCTTGACGCCGGCGACATCGGTGATCAGGTTGCGCATGGCTCGGCCTTTCAGTTTGAAACTTCCGCCAAATTCTAGCGTATAAGCTTGGACGACGGGATTCGGGTCGGGGGCGGGACGGAGAAAAAATGACCAGCAATGTGACGATTTCGGCGGCGGCGCTCGCCGGGCTCCTGTCCTTCCTGAGCCCCTGCGTGCTGCCCCTGGTGCCGCCCTATCTCACTTTCATCGCCGGCACGGGGCTGGAGGAGCTGGTCGAGGGCGGCGAAAGGCGGGCGCGGCGCGATACGCTCTTCGCGGCGGTCCTGTTCGTCCTCGGCTTTTCCACGGTTTTCGTCATGCTCGGCGCCACGGCCTCGGCGGTAGGCCAGACCGTGCGCGCCCATCTGCCTCTGCTTTCCGCGCTCGCCGGCCTCGCCATCATCGCCATGGGCCTGCACTTTTTGGGCGTGTTCCGCCTGAGCCTGCTCTATCGCGAGAAGAGGATGAGCGTGGAAAAGCCGGTCGGCCTGTGGGGCGCTTATGTGATGGGCCTCGCCTTCGCTTTCGGCTGGACGCCCTGCATCGGGCCGATTCTCGCAGCCATTCTGGCGGTCGCCTCCTCGGAGGAATCGACCGGGCAGGGCGCTGTGCTGCTGGCGTCCTACTCTCTGGGGCTGGGCCTTCCCTTCCTCCTTGCCGCGCTGGCGATGGAGCCTTTCGTTCTTTTCCTGCGCCGGTTCAAGGCGCATTTCGGCAAGGTGGAGCGCGTGGTCGGCCTGCTTCTGGTAGGAACCGGCGTGCTGTTCCTCACCGGCGGCTTCCAGAACGTCAGCTTCTGGCTGTTGCAGACCTTTCCGGGTCTGGCGAAGCTCGGCTGACAAGGCGCGGCGACCGGGCCCGGCTTCCTGCCCGACCCCTCCGGCTCAAAGATGGCCGCCGTTGAAGCCGCCGCCGTGCAAACCTCCGCCATGGTTGCCGCCGCCGCGGATGCCGCCGTGGAAGCCCCCGATGCCGCCTCTGCGCAAGCCGCCATGGAAACCGCCCCCGTGGTAGGAGCCGCCGCCGCGCCCCCAACCGCCGGCATAGCCGCCATTATAGCCGTTGCCCCAGCTGGGGCCGTCATAGCCGGCGTCGTAATAGCCGTAGCATTCGCCGTAGAGGCAGGGATTGGCCAGCATGCCGGCGACGATCGCGCGGAACGTCCCCGCGCCGCGATCGTCGCCGTCATGGCGGTAAATGTGACGATGAACGGCTGGTTCGACCGTTGAATGGGCCAACGCATGAAGCGCCGAAGGCGCGACCGGCACGGCGGCGGCGGTCAAACCGCCGCCGGCCAGCGAGGCCGCAAGACATGCGGAGAGCAGGCGAGACATCAGAAAAACTCTTTCGAAAACCGGGGTCTTT
Organism: Pseudomonadota bacterium; assembly: GCA_021777915.1. Classification (GTDB taxonomy): domain Bacteria; phylum Pseudomonadota; class Alphaproteobacteria; order Rhizobiales; family Beijerinckiaceae; genus Rhodoblastus. The sequence continues at coordinate 28,645 of JAJYCZ010000021.1, forward strand.
GCATCGAAATGGCCCCGCGTCCAAAGTTTCGCCAGACGCGCCGCGAAAAATAAAACGCCACCGGTCGGACCGGTTCAAGCATCGCCTCCATGGCGCGCGGGCGGCAGCCGCAGGTCGGATAAGGCGCCCTGCCGATCACCACGCGGCCGACCAGTCGCCCCCAGGTATGATCGTGCCCGGATCGTAATCGGAGTCGTCATTGCGCCGGTAGCCGTGAGCGACGACAGGGCGGTCGTGGCGATGGACGACATGATGGCGAACGACGTGATGACGATAGGTGATTTGCTCGACCATCGACGGC
>JAJYCZ010000185.1 GCA_021777915.1 Pseudomonadota bacterium
GCGATGGCGGCCGACCGCGTCGATCTCGTCGATGAAGATGATGCAGGGCGCGTTCTTCTTGGCCTGTTCGAACATGTCGCGCACGCGGCTGGCGCCGACGCCGACGAACATTTCGACGAAATCCGAGCCGGAAATCGTGAAGAACGGCACGTTGGCCTCGCCGGCGATGGCGCGGGCGAGCAGCGTTTTGCCGGTGCCAGGCGGGCCGACCAGCAGCACGCCGCGCGGAATGCGGCCGCCCAGGCGCTGGAATTTCTGCGGATCCTTCAGGAACTCCACGATTTCCTGAAGGTCTTCCTTGGCTTCGTCCACGCCGGCGACATCCTCGAAGGTCACCCGGCCGTGGGCCTCGGTCAGCAATTTGGCCTTGGACTTGCCGAAGCCCATGGCCTTGCCGCCGGCCCCCTGCATCTGGCGCGACAGGAAAATCCACATGCCGATGAAGGCCAGCAGCGGCAGGCCGTTGACCAGCAGCGTCATCAGCCAGCTGTTGCCGTCGGACGGCGGCTTGGCGGTGATCTGGACATTCTTCTTGTAGAGGCTGTTGACCAGCGTCGGGTCGTTCGGCGCATAGGTCGAGAACGCCTTGCCGTCGGTGTAATGGCCGGCGATTTCGGAGCCCGCTATGGTGACGTCGTGGATCCGGCCCTGATCGGCCTCGGTGAGCAGCTGGCTGAAATTGATTTCCTGCGTCGGAGCGCGCTCGCTCGGCTTCTGGAACAACACCACCAGCGCGACCACCAGAAGGACGATGATCACCCACAATGCGAAATTACGGAAATTCGGATTCATCGTCTGTCCCGCGGAGCCTCTCCGGTCGAGCGTCGCTCGCTTGCCTTGTGACGTATGTAGGCCCGCCGCGCGGCCTTGCCAAGTGAGATGCGCGTCATTCCGTCGAGGGCCCGCGAAATTCACCCGCCACGCTTTCGCCCGCGGCGCCGGCGCCTCGCCGGCGCTCCTTTTCCCGGCGCAGCGCCAGGACGCCGTTCGCGCCGAGCCTCGCGGCGCATCCGCCGAGCGTGGCGCGCAGGCTTTCGCCATTTCTGCCCGCGTTCCGCAAATCTTTCGCCAAAGCCTCCAGCCGCTCCAGCCGGGAGGGCGGCGCGCCGGCGACCCGCGCCAGCGCCAGGACGAGAAAGCGCTCGAACACGGCCGGAGGCGCGCCGCCGATCCGGCGCAGGTCATAGATGTGGGGCTCCGAAACCTGGGGCTCCGCCGTTCCGGCCCGCGACAAAACATCGCGCGCCGCCCAGTCGATCGCCTCGTCGGCCTTGCGCGCCCGCTCGGTGAAGGTCGCCACCCTGTCCGGCGTCAGGCCGAGGCCGTGCAGCGCGGGGGCGGCGGCGCGCCAGCGCGCGCGGGCGAAAAAAGCATTGGAATTGGCCGGGTCGTCGAAAAAGTCCTGCCCTTCGCGCCGGCAGAAATCGATCAGCGCCTGTTTGCGCAGGCCGAGCAGGGGACGGATGAGGCGGCCCCCGGCGCGACTCTGGTCGCGCGCCATGCCCGAAAGGCCGGAAATCCCGCTGCCGCGCGCAAGCCGGATCAGGATGGTCTCCCATTGGTCGTCGGCGTGATGGGCCACGGCGACAGCCTCGGCGCCGACGATGCGCGCATGGTCGAACAGCAGGGTGTAGCGGGCGGCCCGGGCCTTCTCCTGAACGCCGGTCGCCGGCTTGTCGCCGCGCCAGGGGAGAATGGCGTGATCGAGGCCGAGGCCGCGCGCCCAACGGCCGACCTGCGCCGCTTCGCCCCCTGAGTCCGGCCGCAGCCCATGATCGACGGTGGCGGCGTGGAGCGCGACGCCGCTTCCCAAGTTGCGCCGGAGCAGCTCCCGCCAGCGCAGCGCAAGGCGCATCAAGGCCAGGGAATCTGGCCCGCCCGACACCGCGATCAGCAGGCCGGACAGGTCTTCAAAACCGGCGAACAGCCGGTCGGGCGCGAGATCGTCGGGCGCCGTCAGCAAGAGGCCTTTTTCGCCTCGCGCTCGGCGGCAAGCTTTTCCGCCGGCGAGGCGTTGGGATATTTGTGCGGCATTTCCGAGAAGAAGGCGCAGGCCTGCTCCTTGGCGCCGAGGGCGTTGAGCGAAACGCCGAGCCTGACCATGGCGTAGGGCGCGACGGGGCTGGTGGCGTAATCCTTGGCGATCTTCAGGAATTGCTCGGCCGCCTCGCGATGGCGATTCTGGTAGAAATAGGACTCGCCGAGGTGGAAGATCGCCGTCGCGATATAGCGGCTGCGCGGATTCTTCTGCATGAAGGCGGCGAACGCCTGCTGGGCGGCGTCGTAATGCAGCGACCTGAGTTCGCCCAGCGCGGCGTCATATTCGGCTTTGACCGGATCGGCGGTCGGGCGCGCCGCGGTCGGGGTCGAGGCGCTTTCGGCGGATGGCCCCGCGGGCGTTGGCGCCAAAGCCGCGGCGTCGCCGCCTCGCAGGGACGGGGGACGAATGTCCAGCGGCTTGCTGGCCGAACCGGGCGAACCGAGCGGCAGCGGCGCGCCGGGCGCGCCGGGCTGGGCGCCGGGGTCGAAGGCGTCGTGGCGCCGCCCGTCCCCGCCGATCGTCGCGGCCGGGGGCGCCAGATCGGGCGCGGCGGCGGCGGGAGCGGTGCTGTCCGCCGGCGGCGGGACATTGGCGGCGACGGCCGTCCCGGCGTCCGGATCGCCGTTCAGCTCCGAGCGATGACGCGGCGCCGCGCGGTCGGAGGGCTGATCGACGTGGGAGTCCGCGTCCGACTGGAACTTGCGCAAGGCGTCTTCGAGCCGCTTGATCTGGAACTGCAACTGTTCGATCTGGCCGTTCAGGTCGCGGACCTGGCCTTCCAGCCGGTCGACGCGCAAGAGCGCGGACGTGTCTTGCCTGGCGTCCTGGCTCGGGGCGTCGGCGCCCTGGCTCGGAACATTGGCGGCGGGGCGGTCGAAGAACTGGGCCCGCGCCGCGCCGGCGCCCGAAACGAGCGCGCCGGCGGCCAAAGCCGCGATCAAATTCTTGCGTGACGCGGCGAAAGGAAAAGCGCGCGGCGACAACATGGCCATTCTTTTTCAAACCTCTGCGGGGGAGAAGTCATGCTTAACATATGTCGCGCCGTGATGAGGTAAAAAAGTGGCGTCGGCGTTGCTTTTTGGCCACGGAAACAAAAAAAGCCGACGCCCGAGGGCGCCGGCGGAGCCGTGGAGCCTCGGCTGGATCAGCTTTGGCCGCCGTGCAGCGCCGTGACGGCGCGACGGTTCTGCGACCAGCAGGAAATGTCGTCGCAGACCGCGACCGGGCGTTCCTTGCCATAGGAAATGGTCTTGATGCGCGAGGCGGCGACGCCGCGCGAGACCAGATAATCCTTGGTCGCCTGGGCGCGGCGGGCGCCGAGCGCGAAGTTGTATTCGCGGGTGCCGCGCTCGTCGGCATGGCCTTCCACGGTGAAATTGTAACTCGCATAGCGGCTGAGCCAGGCCGCCTGCTTGTCCAGCGTGGCCTGGGCCGTGGCGCTCAGCTGGCTCGAGTCGCTGTCGAAAAAGACGCGGTCGCCGACATTGACGGCGAAGTCCTGACTCGATCCGGGCGTGGCGGAGCCCGCGACGCCGACGCCGGCGCCGCCGCGTCCGTCGAGGCCGGCCATGTCGGTCGGGTTCTTGGCGCAGGCCCCGAGAGCCAGGGCCGCGGCGAGAACGGCGGCGTGCTTCAGGCCTACCATCGAGCCAAGTTTCTTCATCCGTTGCGCTCCTCTACCTGGCGGCCGGGGCAGGGCGGGAACCCTCGCGGCCGGTCGCCGTTACGCTCTAGTTCGCGATAAGCCCGCCGGACCGAAGGCCGGGCGGGTTCTGTCTCAAGTCCTAGACCGCGAATGTTAAGCGAGCGTTTTCGTAACCTTGATGAAAGGTTATGAAATCCGGTGGCATTGTGATCTTTCCCGGCGTGGTTAACAGGGCGTTCATGGCGGGAATGGGGCGGCGGCGCGATCGCTTAGCCGATCAGGCCGCTCCAGGAGGGGTCGGAGGCGAAGCTCTGCGTCGGGATCTCGAATTCGGCGTGGCCGAAAATATCGCGCATGAACAGGCGCGGGCCGCCGCTCACGTTGCGGAAGAACATCACGAACAGGCCGTTGGGCGCCCAGGTCGGCCCCTCGTTGTGGAAGCCCTCGACGAGAATGCGCTCGCCCGAGCCGTCGGGCTTGATCACCCCGATGGCGAAGCCGGCGGGGGACTGGCGGGTAAAGGCGATATAATCGCCCTTGGGCGACCAGACGGGGGTCGAATAGCGGCCCTGGCCGAAACTGATGCGGTTGGCGGCGCCGCCGCCCGCGCTCATCACATAGATCTGCTGCGTGCCGCCGCGATCCGATTCGAAACAGATCCTTGAGCCGTCCGGCGAATAGCAGGGCGAGGTGTCGATCGCCGAGGAATTGGTCAGCCGCGTGGTGGCGCGCGAGCGCAGGTCCATGCTGTAGATATTGGCGACGCCGTTGTCCTCCAGCGACATGACGATCCGCTGGCCGTCCGGCGAAAAGCGCGGCGAGAAGGTCATGCCGGGAAAATTGCCGACCACCTCGCGCTGGCTGGTGTCGATGTTCAGCAGAAAGACGCGGGGGTCCTCCGCGCCGAAGGACATATAGGTCAGCTCTTGCGAATTGGGCGAGAAGCGCGGCGTCACCACGAGATCGTCGCCGCGCGTGAGATAACGCGCATTGGCGCCGTCCTGGTCCATGATCGCCAATTTTTTGGTGCGGTTCTGGCGCGAGCCGGTCTCGTCCACGAAGGCGATGCGGGTGTCGAAAAAGCCGCCTTCGCCGGTCACCTTGGAAAAGATCGCGTCCGAGACGATGTGGGCGACGCGCCGCGAATTCTTGGGGTCGGTGACATATTGCTGGCCGGCGGCCTGGGTTCCGGCGCCCACGTCCCACAGGCGGAATTCGGTCTTCATGCGGCCGTCGGGACCGCGCGCGGCGCGGCCGACCACCACATATTGGGCGTTGAGCGCCCGAAACGCCGCCATGTTCGGGGCCGCGTCGGGGTTGACGCCCGTCCCGGCCGCGCCGGCGTCCAGAGGATTGATGAAAACCGAACGCTTGAAATTATTGACGATGACCGAGGCGACCGACGCGCCGCCGTCGCCGGCGAAGGGGACGATCGCGACATTGACCGGCGTGAAATTGCCCCCGCCATGCACGTCGAGATAGCGTTCGGCGGCGCTAAGCCGGGGCGCTAGCGGGCTGAGGGCGAGGCCGCCGAACAGGGCGGCTGCGGCGCGGCGGCTGGGAGTGAATGGCATCGGGAGGTCCTGGAGTTCCGTGTGAAGCGTTTGTTTTTGACGCATAATCTTATCCAAAAAGTCTGCAACTTTTTGGGATTATGCTCTAGGTCAATTCAAGATTTCGGGGTCGAAGCCGACCACCCAATCCTTCCATTGGTCATAATAGGGCTGGTATTGGGCGGGAATGCGAAGGGGATTGCAACGCCGCACCGCGCGCAGGGCGCTTTCGGCCAGACCCCGGAAGTTGGGGTCGGACGGCGGGTTGAGCAGCACCGGCTGGCTGGCGAGCGAACCGTCCGGACGGTAGGAGACGCGGATCCTGGCGACATATTTGTCGCCGGTCAGCGGCAAATAGTTCCAGCATTGCTTGTACTGCTCCTGCAGCAGGGCGCCGAGCGCGTCCGCCATCGAGGGCGACATGCGCGCGCCCGTGGCGTGGCGCGCGCCCAGGGCGGCGGAACGGCTGACCTCGCGCCCCGTCGTGAATTTCGCCTCTGGCGCCCGCTCGTCGAGGAGCTTGGCGACCTCGTCGAGATTGGCGGTCTGGTGCGGCTTGTCGCTTTGCGCCTTGGGCGCCGGCTTGTCCTTGCTCTGGGCGAGCAGCTTGGCCACTTCGTCGAGCTTGGGCGTCGGCTTGGGCGCCGGCTTTTCCGGCGGGCGCTTCGGCGGCTCGGGCGCGGGCGTCTGCTGCGTCTGCTCAGGCTTTTTCGGGCGCGGCGGCGGGCGGACCGCCTCGGCGTCGTCGCGTTCGGCCTGCTTTTCCGGCTCGGGCGGCGGCGCCTTGGCGACCGGCGGGGGCGCCGGACGCGCCGGGGGCGGCGGCGGGGGCGGCGTCTGTTCCGCCTTGGGCGGCTCGGGCCTTGGCGGCGGCGGGGGCGGCGGCGGCTTCACCTCGGAGGGTTCGGCGACCTTGTCGGCCTGGGGTTTTTCGGCGAGCCTGGCGGTCTTCTCGCCCTGCATCACTTCGTGGAACTGGGCGTCGGTGATGGTTTCGACCGGGACGGCTTCGGTCGCGTCGGCGAATTTCTCGTCACGGGAAAAATGGACGAGCAGAAACGCCAGCAG
>JAJYCZ010000186.1 GCA_021777915.1 Pseudomonadota bacterium
GATCGCCGCCGTCAGCGACGTCTTGCCATGGTCCACGTGACCAATCGTTCCGATGTTGCAGTGCGGCTTCGTGCGCGAAAATTTTTCCTTGGCCATGGCCCGGACTCCTCAAGCGTGTTCAGTGATGGCAGATGCCTCAGGCGTATTTCGCCTGAACCTTGGCGGCCTCGGTGGCCGGCACCTGTTCATAGTGGTCGAATTGCATGGTGAAGTTGGCGCGACCCTGCGAAAAGGAGCGCAACTGGTTGACGTAACCGAACATGTTGGCCAGCGGCACCATCGCATTGATGACGACGGCATTGCCGCGCATGTCCTGGCCCTGAATCTGGCCGCGACGCGAGTTCAGATCGCCGATGACCGAGCCGGTATAGTCTTCCGGCGTCACGACTTCGACCTTCATGATCGGCTCGAGCAGGACCGAGCCGCCCTTCTGGAGCGCTTCGCGCGTTGCGGCGCGCGCGGCGATTTCGAAGGCAAGGACCGAGGAGTCGACGTCATGGAATCCGCCATCGTACAGCGTGGCTTTCATGTCGACGACCGGGAAGCCGGCGAGAACGCCCGCGCCCATGACGCTCTGGATGCCCTTGTCGACGCCGGGGACGAATTCCTTCGGAACGGCGCCGCCGATGATCTTCGACTCGAACACATTGCCCGCGCCGGTTTCATTCGGCTCGAAGCTGATCTTCACGCGAGCGAACTGGCCTGTGCCACCGGTCTGCTTCTTGTGGGTATAGTCGATATCGACCTTCTTGGTCAGCTTCTCACGATACGCGACCTGGGGCGCGCCGATATTGGCGTCCACCTTGTACGTGCGGCGGAGAATGTCGACCTTGATGTCGAGATGCAACTCGCCCATGCCCTTGAGGATGGTCTGGCCGGATTCCTGATCGGTCGAGACGCGGAATGAAGGGTCTTCCGCCGCAAGTTTCGACAAGGCGATGCCGAGCTTTTCCTGATCGGCCTTGGACTTCGGCTCGATCGCGATCTCGATGACCGGATCGGGGAATTCCATGCGCTCCAGGATGACCGGTTTCTGCAGGTCGCAGAGGGTGTCGCCGGTGCGGGTTTCCTTGAGGCCGGCGAGCGCGACAATGTCGCCCGCATAGGCTTCCTTGATGTCCTCGCGATTGTTGGCGTGCATCAGCAACATGCGGCCGACGCGCTCTTTCTTGTCCTTGGTCGAATTGAGCACGGTCGTGCCCGACTCGACCTTGCCCGAATAGATGCGGCAGAAGGTGATGGTGCCGACGAAGGGGTCGTCCATGATCTTGAAGCCGAGCATGGAAAAGGGCTCGGAATCCAAAGGCTTGCGAATGATTTCCTCGCCACTGTCCATGTCCACGCCCCTGATCGCGTCGCGATCGACGGGAGACGGCAGATAATGAACCACCGCATCAAGAAGAGGCTGCACGCCCTTGTTCTTGAATGCTGAACCGCAAAATACCGGATGGAAGGCGATCTTGCGGACGGCGATACGGACCAGCCTGTGCAGGGTCTCTTCGTCCGGTTCAACGCCATCCAGGTAGGCGGCCATGACGGCGTCGTCCATTTCGACGGCGGCTTCGATCATCTTCTCGCGGTATTCCTTGGCCTGCTCAAGCAATTCGGCCGGGATTTCCTCGTCGTGATATTTCGCCCCGAGGCCTTCGTCATCCCATACCACCGCCTTCATGCGGACGAGGTCGATAATGCCCTTGAAGTTCGATTCGGAGCCGATCGGGAGTTGCATGCAGACCGGCTTGCCGCCGACGCGGGTCTTGATGTCCTCGACGCATTTGAAGAAGTCGGCGCCGATCTTGTCCATCTTGTTGACGAAGACGACGCGCGGAACATTGTACTTGTCGGCCTGGCGCCAGACGGTTTCCGTCTGCGGCTCGACGCCCTGGTTGCCGTCGAGGACGCAGACCGCGCCGTCGAGCACGCGAAGGGAGCGCTCGACTTCGATGGTGAAGTCGACGTGCCCGGGGGTGTCGATGATGTTCAGGCGCTTGCCGTTCCAGAAGGTGGTCGTGGCGGCGGAGGTGATGGTGATGCCGCGCTCCTGCTCCTGCTCCATCCAGTCCATCGTCGCGGCGCCTTCATGCACCTCGCCAATCTTGTGCGACTTGCCGGAGTAGTAAAGGATGCGTTCGGTCGTCGTGGTCTTGCCCGCGTCGATGTGGGCCATGATGCCGAAATTGCGGTAGTCTTCGATCTGATGACTGCGCGGCATGGTGGAAATTCCTTGACTTGGGCTGCGGGCTTACCAGCGGTAATGCGAGAAGGCGCGGTTGGCTTCCGCCATGCGGTGGGTGTCTTCGCGCTTCTTCACGGCGGACCCGCGATTGTTGGAGGCGTCGAGCAGTTCGGCCGAGAGGCGATCGACCATGGTCTTGTCGTTGCGGCCGCGGGCGGCGGTGATGATCCAGCGGATCGCCAGGGCCTGGCGGCGCTCGGTGCGGACTTCGACCGGCACCTGATAGGTGGCGCCGCCGACGCGGCGGGAGCGGACCTCGATCGCCGGCGCGACATTTTCGAGCGCCTGCTTGAAGACTCCGAGCGGATCGGCCTTGGCCTTGCTCTCGATAATGTCGAAGGCGCCATAGACGATGGCCTCGGCGGCGGACTTCTTGCCGTCGTACATGATCGAGTTCATGAACTTGGCGACGACGATATCGCCAAACTTGGCGTCCGGAATGACTTCGCGCTTTTCGGCGGCGTGGCGGCGAGACATGTTCGCTCCTCTTGATCTTGCGTCCGACGGGCTTACTTGGGCCGCTTGGCGCCGTATTTCGAACGGCGCTGCTTGCGGTCCTTGACGCCCTGCGTGTCGAGCACGCCGCGGAGAATGTGATAGCGGACGCCGGGAAGATCCTTCACGCGGCCGCCGCGGATCATGACGACGGAGTGCTCCTGAAGGTTGTGGCCTTCGCCCGGAATATAGCCGATGACCTCGAAGCCATTGGTCAGGCGAACCTTCGCGACCTTGCGGAGCGCCGAGTTGGGCTTCTTCGGGGTCGTCGTGTAGACGCGGGTGCACACGCCGCGCTTCTGCGGGGAGGCCTGCAGGTGGCGGGCCTTTTCGCGATAGGTTTTCGGTTGCCGCGGCTTGCGGATCAACTGGGAAATTGTCGGCATCCTTCGCCCTTCCGAAGCGAATGTTGAAACATTGACCCGAGACGCTGCCGCCCCGCCCTGCTTCGCCAAAGGCCGAATCAACCTGTGGCGAAACAAACGAGCGCCTTCAGCCCCAAGGGGCTTCCGGCGCTTGCCAGACAGAGGATCGACGCTTTCGCGGCGCCAATCGTGTCGATGAACGATTCCGGCGCGAATTAAGCGCGAAACCGAATGACTCTTCAGTCGCAAAGCTGGTCGACAGCGTTTAGACGGCTTACGTTTCCAGCGCGGCGCCGGAAAACACGCCGGTCTACGGCCTGTCTGGAGTGGCGCGGAACATAGGGGCGAGATTCTGTTCCGTCAATCCCTTTTTCTCGCGGAAAAGCGGTCAGGCCATAAAACCCTCGAAAACGATCTGGTCGGCGTGTTTGAACGCGGTTTTCGCCTGTTGCGGCGAGCGGATGGTCCAGGTCATCACCGGAAGGGCGCAGCAGGCGCGGGCGCATTCGACCACGGGCGCCGGCAGGTCGGTCGCGCGCCAGGACAAAAAGTCCGGACGGGTCGCGGCCGCGTGGGTGAAGCGGGCCAGATCCTCCCATTGCTCGGCGGACAGGCAGTCGAATTCCGCGTCCTCATAATCGCTTTGCGCCACAATGCCGAGCGGCCAGGACGCGCCGGCGGCGCGCAGCCTGGCGATCGGCGCCGGATCGAAGCTCTTGAGCGCGACCGGGCCGCGATAATCGGCCAGTTCCGCCGCGACGGCGCTCGCCAGGGGCACGTCGCCGAAGCAATCGCTTTTCAGTTCCAGAATCAGGGGAACGGCGCCCCCGACCGCCGCCAGAAAGGCGGCGAGGGTTGGGATTTTCTCCCCGTCGCCCAGCGCGATTCGGGCCAGTTCATGAGCGTCGCGCTTGCGAAAGGCGCCACGCTCCCCGGTCAGCCGGTCCAGCCTGTCGTCGTGGAACACGAAAACCTTGCCGTCGCGCGACAGGCGGACGTCACATTCGATCCCGTAGCCGCCTTCGGCCGCCGCGCGGGCGGCGGCCAGCGAATTTTCGTAAATGCCGCGCTCCGGATCATGCAGGCCGCGATGGGCGATCGGGCGCGCGATCAGCCAACCGTTATCGCCTTTCACGGCGCGATCTCGAAAATGGCCTCGACCTCGATGCAGGCGCCAAGCGGCAGTTGCGCCGCGCCGACGGCCGAGCGGGCGTGGGGGCCGGCTTCCCCGAGCGCGCCGCCGATCAGGTCGGAGGCGCCGTTCATGACGCCGGCCAGCGCCGTGAAATTTTCCGCGCAGTTGACGAAGCCGCTGAGCCGCACGCAGCGCCGGATTCGCCCGAGATCGCCCAAAAACACCTTGGCCTGGGCCAGGCAATTCAGGGCGCTCAGCGCCGCCGCCCGAAAAGCTTCGGCTTCCGTCACCCCTGCCCCGACCTTGCCGACATGCGTCGGCGAAAGCTTGCCGTCGGGACCGAAGGGCAACTGGCCGGAGACGAACAGCAGCCCCCCGCTGGCGACGGCGGGGACATAATTGGCGAGCGGCGCGGCCGGCTGCGGCAGGCCATGGCCCAGCTCCCTGAGTTTTTGCTCGATTTCGCTTCCGCTCCGTTCCATCGTCCTCTCCAGCTCAAGCGACCCAAGTTTTGCCACAGCTTTCCTGCAACAGGATTGCGAACATATACTCCCGTCGTCGCGAATCCCCCATCCCGAACGTGAAGATGCATCCGATCCTCAAAATTCTCGCCCTCACCCTGTGTTGCGCCGCGGTGCCCGCCGCCGCGCAGATCAAGCCTCTTTCGAGCCAGCCGGTGACTTTGGTCAGCCACCGCGCCATCTACGACCTGCGGCTGACCGACGCGACCGGCGCCAAGGCGCCGGCCGAGGCGTCGGGCAAGATCGCCTTCGATTTCTCGTCGGAGTGCGGCGGCTACAATCAGACCCTGCGGCAAGTGGTCGATCTCGCGCCGGGGGAAGGCGAGGCGCGCCTTTCCGATACGCGCACCACCACATTCGAGGACGCCGCCGGCGCGGATTTCAGTTTCAGCACGGCGCGGAGCGCGGCGGAAGGCGGCGAAGTCGACGGCCATGCCGAACGCGGCGCCAAGGGGGTCTCGATCGCCTTGACCCGGCCGGACGCCGTCCGGCTCAAGGCCCAGTCCGACGTGCTCTTTCCCACCCAGCATATCGCGCGGATCATCGAAGCGGCGCGGCGCGGCGAAAAGGTCCTGGTCGCCCGGCTCTATGACGGCTCGGACGACGGCAAGCGCATTTACAATGTCACCGCGATCATCGGCAAGCCGGCGCGCGGGCCGGACGCCGACCGGGGCGCCCAACGCCAGGAATTCCGCGACATGACGCGCTGGCTTGTGTCAGTCGCCTATTTCCCGCAAGATCGGCGCGACGGCCTGCCGGAATACACCCTATCGTTCGATCTTTATGAAAATGGCGTCTCCAGCGGCCTGAAGCTCGATTACGGCGATTTCGCCCTGCGCGGCGAACTGACCAATATCGAGTTCCCCCCCGCGACCAAATGCGGGCGCTGAGGTTGGCCGGACGGCGCGGGCTCCGCGCCGTCCTGACCGGCGCGTCGCGATTCGCCCTTTGCCCAATGAGACGCGCGGTCACCGTCATCCCGTAACCCATGACCCTTTCACCGTAACCCCAAGATTTCGCCTTTTCCGTCCAGTGGCTTCACAAGGGTGACCTTCCCGCCCAATAAACCGCCACCGGCATCCATCACGTCGACGCCGTTGTGGGGGTTCGGGGACGCACGACCAATCACACAAATTGGTCGCCGCGCGTTTCGAATTTTTCGAGACGCATTTTGGCGACCTTCCGTCATCGCGAGCGCGGCAAAGCGATCCAACCTCAACCTACGATGCGCCCAAACGTGGATTGCTTCGTCGCTTCGCTCCTCGCAATGACGGCGCGCGCCAGTGACGGGGACGCCATTCGAAATTTCCTGTTTTCCGTGGCCCCCGCCGCCAGGCTCGATAACGCGAGCGCACCCAACATGGCAGGAGACCCGCGGTCCCACGCTAATATGTTGTTTTTGATACATTTTTAGGAAATGGTGGGAGAGGTAGGACTCGAACCTACGAAGGCTTAGCCAGCGGATTTACAGTCCGCCCCCTTTGCCGCTCGGGACACTCTCCCCGACGGAAATCAGCTTTCCGGCGACGAAAAAGCCCC
>JAJYCZ010000187.1 GCA_021777915.1 Pseudomonadota bacterium
GCCGAAGTCGTCGCCATCGACGGCGAATCCTACCGTCTCAAGGAAGCCACTGAACGCGCCGATCGACGGGCGCGGCAGCGGAAGACGGCAAGCTCATGAGCAAGCCGGACAACGCAGGTCTTCAACCAGCCCGGCTCACGATCCCGGATTACTGGACCCCTGACGCCGCTCTCGCCGTGTTCGAACTCATCGACGACCTGCGCAATCAGATTTGGCGCCGATACGGTCTTGTCATCCAAGACGACCTGCGTCGCCAGACCGAGCCAGATCATATTGACGACGCCGCGACAGCGTCCAAGCCAGACTTCTGAAACCCTCAAAGCCCAACTGGCGCCACCAGCCCAGAAAATCTACGCCACACGCGCCCTGCCGCCGCCGGATAAGCGCGGATTCTCGCCGCCGCTAACAACCAAAGCGGCCTTTATGTTGCCGAGGACGATGTTGACCCATTTGAAGACGGGCGTCTTTGCGGCTTTCGGGCCACTGCCAGTCTTGATGACGGTGTGGGAACACCCGGCTTCGGCGACAGCGAGGAAACAAGCCAATCCATCGGAAGTGACGTCGGCTCCGGACGTCAGCGCCGTACTGGAGAGTTTGCGGATCGCGAATTTACTGAACGCCTTGACGCGCCGCAGGATGATCTGATCGGGCTTGCCGTCCTCGGTCGTGGCGACGGCCGCAACAAAAGGCGTCCTGCCGCTTGCGCCGCGCCCCGTCGTCCGGGATGAGCCCCGCCGATATAGGCGTCGTCCATCTGCACGAATCCCTTCAAACGCTTGCTCGCGTTGCGTTCCAGCATGACCTGCCCGAGTTTATGCTTCATCATCCAGGCGGCCGTCTGGGTGACGCCGAGTTGGCGGCCGAGTTCGATGCTGGAAATGCCTTTCTTAGATTGCATGACGTGATAGATCGCCTTGAACCAGAGGCGCAGTGGCAGCTTGCTTGAGGCGAAAATCGTCCCAGCCTTGACGGAAGTCTGCTTGCGGCAGGCGTTGCACTGGAACAGCCGCCGCGCTTGGCGCGTAACGACGCAATGATTGTGGCCGCAACAATCCGGACATTCGAACCCGGCTGGCCAGCGCCATGCGACGAGCGCCGCATGGCATTGCTCTTCGGTTCCGTAGCTTTTATCGAAATCGGCTTCGCTGAGGCCTTTCTGGAATTGGACCCGATTGCGCGCCATCGCCAAACTCCTTCGAAAACAATATGTTCGTGCTTTGTTCTACTCGCAAATCCAAGCTGACGCAAGCGCGTAATCAGGACACGTTTTAGGCTAATGAATGCTTAACACACCTCCGGTGATCCCCGATTGCGCACTCGACACGTAGCGTTCGGGATCCGGGATCGTATCGAGGCGACCGCAAAAGGGCGAGGCGGGCAACATTGTCAGCGGAGACCGTCATTACCGTGACGCTGGGCGTCCGATCAGCTGAGACCGACCGCATCGCGGGCGATGCGTCAAAATGGGCGCATCCGGAAGGGGCATTCTTCACCAAACAAAATCGGTCTCGGGTGATTGTTTGTATCGACGATGCGAGAGCTCGCCTCCTGTCGATCTTGCCGCGCCCATACAGCTGGCGCTCGGCGAGTTCACATCTTTTCCTTGATGCCGCTTTTGATGAGCCACCAGTTCACCGGATAGGCGGTCATGAACCCGAAAAGCATGGCGATCTGCATCATGAACCAGAACTCGACGCTGTCGGTCTCCAGCTTTGCGCCGAAACGGTACTGGAAAATGGCGAAATAGGCGACGGCCATGAAGCCGTACATGCCGACCTGCCAGGCGGTGAGCGACAAAGTATCCGCCTTGATCGCGGCGACGATCCCCTTTCCAAACGACAGGCCGCGCATGGGGGCAATCGTGAAATACTGGAAAACGATCCCGAATATGTACGCGAAGATGTAATCGACGATCCAAACAGCGAAGATCTTGTGGCCGAAAACCCCGTGCCAGCCGAACCCTACGGCGACCGCCGGTATCGCGAAGGTCAGCCATTCCGCGCAAATGTCGCCGAGCGTGCAGCCACTGCCGCAATGCAGGGCGCCATTGCTGACCATGACGGGAAACGGGGTCTGCGTCTTGTTCGGCGGACCCTCGCCCTTCTGCTTGGCGGCGTGCATCGCTTGATGCGAGGCGAGGCGCCCGTAGGCGTAATATTGCCAGAGGACCCACACGGTCCCAAACAGCGCCGTCACGGGCCAGACAACGTTCATGATCCACATATGTTGCGGATGGCGAAGCAGATCGATGGCGATTGCGGCCGCACAGACCGCGCCCAGAGCAAGATAAACAATCGATAGATCGTGAAGCCAAACCGGGATCATCGGGGTCTCATTTCCCTTCAAAAGCGCCGGGTTCTACGCTGCAAACTTATTCGCGCCTCGGGGGCCGCGCTTTAACGGGCGCGCGGCGGCGCTCATGCGCGCAAGAGATGCAACGAGAACAGGCGAGCAGAATCCGTCCAGAGATTGCAGCCTCTCCATCCTGCGGATTCCGCAAGGCTCAGAAAGTCTTCCGGCGCGTATTTGTAGCTGTTTTCGGAATGGATCGTCTCTCCCTTGGCGAACACGATGCGCCGCCCGGAGACGTACACTGTCTGCGCCCGCTTGCTGACGAGGTGCATCTCGATCCGGCTCTGCTGGGCGTTCCAGAGCGCGCGATGAAAAAACCCGTCCGGATCGAAATCGGCTTGCGCCTCGCGATTCAGGCGATGCAGCAAATTGAGATTGAAGGCGGCCGTTACGCCTTGCGCGTCATCATAGGCGGGAACGAGGATCGCCGGATCCTTGCGCAGGTCGACGCCTACCAGGAACCGAGCGTCGGCCCCCAGCAACCGGCGCGCGTCGGCTAGAAAGGATCGGGCGCGGCGGGGCTCCAAATTGCCGATAGTCGAGCCCGGGAAGAAGCCGAAGCGCGGCGCTTGCGCGACGGCCGCGGGCAGTGTGAACGGCGAAAGGAAGTCGGCCGCGACCGGGTGAAGCGCGAGCCCCGGCCGCGCGCGGGTCAAGCGGGCCACGATCGATGCGAGCCCCTGCGCCGCGATATCGATGGGAACATAAGCGGAGAAGGCGTCCGTCGCATCCAGCAGGAACATCGCCTTGCCTTCGTCGCTCGCGCCATATTCGACGAGCGCGGAACCCGGCGCAACGTCCGCGACCGCTTCGGCTGCAACGGCGCCCAGCAGCGCACGCTCGGTTCGGGTCGGATAATATTCGGGCGCTTGAGTGATGGCTTCGAACAGCCGGCAACCGTTCTCGTCGTAGAACAGTTTTGGCGGCAGCGTCTTCGGCGAGGCCATGAGGCCCGAAAGGGCCGCGTCCGCGACGCCTGCATCGAAATCCGGCGGGAGCGCGCGCCTCTCAGCCGCCGCACTCAAGCCGCGTCCTCCGCCAGCCGAACCCCGGTGAATTGCCAACGCTTGTCGGGGTGGAAGAAGTTGCGGTAGGTATTTCGAAGATGCTCGGGCGGAGTCGCTAGACTGCCGCCGCGCAACACCATCTGGTTGATCATGAACTTGCCGTTGTATTCGCCGATAGCGCCTTCGGCCGGCCGGAAGCCGGGGTAGGGCAAGTAGGCGCTGCCGGTCCACTGCCAGACGTAGCTATCCCATTCCTCCATGTCGTGCCTCCCTGCCGCCGCCTCCATTTCGAACTCGGTCGGCAAGCGTGCGCCCGCCCAGCGGGCGTAGGCGTCGGCCTCGTACCAGCTCACATGCCGTACCGGCGCCTCGGGATCGAGCGGCGCTAGCCCGCCGGGCCCAACCTGCAACCAACCGGCGCCGCTCTCGCGCCAGTAGAGCGGAGTTCGCCATTGATGGGCGGCGACGAGCGCCCAACCATCCGACATCCACAACGTCGGCGTGATGTATCCGCCGTCGTTCATGAACTCCAACCATTCGGAGTTGCGCACCAATCGGTTGGCGAGGCGAAACGGCGCCAGCAGCGCCTTGTGCCGCGGCCCTTCATTGTCGAACGCGAACGCCCCGCCCGCATGGCCGATCTCGACCGTGTCGCCTGCGATTTCCACGAAGCGGGTCGGCCCCGCCGCGCCCTGCGGCTCGCGCCAGTCGGGCCAGACCGCCGGCGCATACGGACCCTGCGCGAAGGCGTGCATCATGTCCGTCACCAGCAATTCCTGATGCTGCTGTTCATGATTGAGGCCCAACTCGACGAGATTGGCGATCTCGGGCTCGCGTCTTTCGAGCAACCGCATCATGCCTTCGTCCACATGGCGCCGATAGGCGCTGATTTCCTGCGCGCCCGGCCGGGTGATCAGGCCGCGCGTGGGGCGCGGATGACGCGCGCCCACCGTCTCGTAATAGCTGTTGAAGAGAAAGCTGAACTTCTGATCGAAGACGGAATAGCCGGACAAATGCGGACTGAGCGCGAACTGCTCAAAGAACCACGTCGTATGCGCGCGATGCCATTTGACGGGCGAAGCGTCCGGCATCGACTGGACGCACTGATCCTCGTCAGACAAGGCGGACGCGAGACGCTCCGTATGCGCCCGCACCGAACGATATCGCTCGCCCAACCGCGAGACCAATCCCATATAGTTCATGCCGTAGCTCACATTGGCCGGACGGTCTCGTCAAAGCGGGCCGAGGGCGCGCAAGCCGAGACGATGCATCCTTTGCAGGGAACGTCGGCGCACTAACCCGAGGGCGACGGCAAGGTTCCGCCCGGCCGCGATAATCGAATCCGGGCGGAGGGGAGGGGTATTTCCTTACGCCGACGCTTGAGCCCGCGTCGTCGCCGATTTCTGTGGACCGTTGCGCCTTGCAACGTCGCGACGACCCGCCGCCCGCCCCTCGACCCGCGTTATCGCCTAGCGGCCGTGAGCCGGCGCGAGAAGGCTTCGAACTCGGCCTCGTCGGCGTAGGACTTCTGCGTTCCGCGCCCTGTGACGGAACGCGCGGCGTAGGCGGCGGCCCTGCCGAGCAGGGCTGTTCAACGCTCTCTACTGAGTCCCAGATGCAACAGTTTGGAAGGCCTCGACGCGAAGGGCGGGGCGCATGATTCTTAGCCCAGGTCCACATTCCCGTCCAAAACGCACGCTTTGCGGTCGCGCCCGAGCAACCGGGAATCAACCGCCTGAACCTGCCAATCCCCGAGAGCCCGCTGCGGCCTCATTTCGTCAAAGCACGGGTGAAAGCGCGAACCTATCTCGACGGCAACGCACGCCATCTTTCACGGTCGCGGGTGTTTGGGACGTTACGACAGCCAAAGGGCTATCCGGAAAAAAGGCTCATGAACGGCGTCTCGGCTTCCCGCCGCGCGCGCGGCCCTATTGTCCGCTGATCGCCGCTTGATTTCGAAGGGAGGAAGCCAGGCGATCCGCCGCAGGAAAGCGCCGCGTTCGCCCGCCCTACGACGGTGGCGCGAGGGAACGGGTCTCCGTTAGAAAGCCCTGAAGCCCACCTCGGGTGTGCATCCGGAGACTGCGGGTTCGTTGCGAAGACTATTTTCGCCGTCGCGAACCCAATCGCGTTTCGGGCCCCTCATAATGGGTGAGCACTCACTTGGAGGGGCCGGCGCATCCCGCCGGCGCGCAGAATCGGATATGACCCAGCAGCTTCGCAACGATCTCGTTCTGGCGGCGCAACTCGGCGATAGCGCCGCGCTGGACCGGCTGCTGCTGGTCAGCGCCACGGACGCGCGCCGTTACGCGCGACGCCATTGCCAGCCCAGCGACATCGAAGACGCCGTGCAAGAGGCGCTGCTCATTATCGCGCGCAAACTCTCCGCGCTGAAGGCCGCTGCGGCGTTCTCGGGCTGGCTGTTCACCATCGTGAAGCGCGAATGCGACCGGATGGCGCGCGCGATGTTGAACCACGAAAACATCGAAGACGCCAAGGTCGAGGTCTATCTGGCGACGCGCGACGACGTCGAACTCAGGCTGGAACTCGCCGCCGCGCTGGAATCTCTGCCGGCCCATTACCGCCGGATCATTCTGATGCGCGACTTCGAGGAGATGACGATTTCCGAGATCGCCGCCGCTCTCGGCGAACCCGCAGGCGCGGTGAAAAGCCGGCTGCACCGGGCGCGCGAACTGGTGCGGGAATATCTGCTGGGCCCCCCGGCGGAGGCGGCGTCTGTTCCAAGGGGCCGCCGATGAAATCCAACGCACCGACGTAACAACTTCCGGGCGCCGCGCGAAATTAGACCCGGCGCTCCGCGTCAGGGGATGGGA
>JAJYCZ010000022.1 GCA_021777915.1 Pseudomonadota bacterium
TCGCCCGCGCGTGAATCTGGCCGGAATAGGCCGAAGCCCCGGCGATCGACAGATCGAGGCGGCCATTCCTGAGGATCGCCGAAACCGCGGCGTTGTCGGCCTGGAACTCGCCGAGGCGCACGCGGGTGGCGGAAAGCCGCAGGTCGAGGTCGGCGGCGGCGAGATCGGACGACGAGAAAATGTCGCGACTCCACTGGCCATTCAACGAAGGCGCCGGCGAATCTTCGAACATCGGGTTCAGATCGACGTCGGCGCCGGCGAGCGTGGCGGAAATCAGCGGACGAGGCGTATCGAGGCGCACGGAGGCCGCGCCTTCCAGCGTATTTCCGTCGATCGAGATCGAGAGTTGGGAAAAGGACAGCGCACTGGCGTCGATCGAGGCTTCCCCTTTCACCGTCGCGTCGCGATAGCGTCCGGGCAGGGGCATGGTCAGGCCGAACCAGCCCGCGGCCTGGCGCAGCGAAGGCGCGAGACCCGCGACCTGGCCATGGAAATGCGGCTGGGGCCGCAGTGCGAAGCCGCCGTTGAGCCTGAGCTGGAAATCCTCGCCGCGCAGGCGCAGGTTGATCTGGCTTTCACCGCCATTGCGCAGGTCGCCCGATCTGGCGACCCACAAAGCGAAACGGGTCGCGGACTCGCCGTCGTCGAGGACGGGCAGGACGCAATGCCCGATCAGCGAAAGCGGCGCGCTGTCGCGTCCGATGTCGAGCCGCGCGTCGCATTTTTCGGCGAATGCCCTGGTTTCGCCGTCGGGAAGTTTCAGCAGGGCCTTGGCGTTGGTCGCATGGACCTCGTCGGGCGCCGCGTCCGCGCCGGGCGTTGCGGCGCCGGCCACGTCGCCGAGCCGCGCGCGCGCGGGATCGATGGCGATCACAGCGTCGGCGAGAGTCACGCGCGCAAGATTGAGGCGGCCGGTGAAGAGCCCGGAAAAGCCGAGATCGACTTTCAGGCTGGAGGCCGTGACCGTCGCGGCGCCGCCGCGATAGTCGAGGGCGACGTCATAGATGCGGATATGCGGGCGGGGCAGAACGGCGAAGACCGAGCGGCCATGGGAGGTCACGCGCAGATTGAGGGCGGAGCGGACGCCCTTCTCGATGGCGTCGATCTGGGCTTGCCGCGACACCGTCCACGGCGCGGCGGCGAGCGCGACGACCACGGCGGCGCCCGCGGCGAGGACCCACTTGAGCTTGTGTTTCATGTCGGGAGAATAGCTGTCTGCATCGTCGGGGCAAACAGCAAATCTTTCAGGCGGAATTTGGTCGACCGGCGGCGGCCCGCGCCATTTCCTCGTCCACGATTGTCTTGAAACGCGCGCGGAAGGCCTCGCGCGAAAAGCGCTCGGCATTGGCGCGGCAGGCCTGCGGCGTGAAGCGCGCCGCTTCTCCTTCGAAACGCCGGACCGCGGCGACGATCGCTTCCTCGCTCTGGCGGTCGAAGAACAGGCCGGTCGGCCGGCCGCTTTCGGGGCCGGCGACCGTCTCCAGGGCGCCGCCGCGCCCGAAGGCGATCACCGGCGCGCCGCAGGCCTGCGCCTCGACCGGCATGATGCCGAAATCCTCCTCCGCCGCGAAAACGAAGGCTTTCGCACGGCGCATGCAATCGCGCAAACGCGCGTCGTCCTGATAGCCGAGCACCTCGATATTGGCGGCCGAGGCGGCGATTCGGCGCACCAGCGGGAGTTCGGGGCCGTCGCCGATGACGACGAGCTTCCTGTCCGGCATGCGGGCGAAGGCGCCCACGATCAGCGCCATGCGCTTGTAAGGCGTCATGCGCGAGGCGGCGAGATAGAAGTCCTCGCGCTCGGCGGAAAAAGGCATGGCGGCGATGTCCACCGGCGGGAACACCACTTCCGCCTCGCGCCGATAGACCTTGGCGATGCGCCGCGCGATATAGGCCGAATTGGCCACCATGCGGTCGGGACCGTTGGCGGTGCGCATGTCCCAGATGCGCAGGTAATGCAGCAGGATGCGCGCCAGCGCCGAGCGCAGGCCGCGCGTGAGCCCGGATTCCGCGAGATAGGTGTGCTGGAGGTCCCAGGCGTAGCGCATCGGCGAATGGATGTAGGAAACATGAACCTGGTTCGGTCCGGTGATCACGCCCTTGGCGACCGCATGGGACGAGGAAATGACCAGGTCATAGCCCGAAACGTCGAATTGCTCGATCGCCATCGGCATCAGCGGCATGAAGGCGCGATGTCTGGTTCGCGCGCCCCAGAGGTGCTGCAGGAAGGAGGTGGTGACCCTGCGGCCCCGGATCATGTTGTCCTGGCCGGGCGGCAGGGCGCAGATCAGGGTGAAGAGATCGGCGTCCGGATAAAGCCCGAGGATTTCCTCGACGACCTTTTCCGAGCCCGCGCGCGTCACCAGCCATTCGTGAACGATTGCGACCTTCATCCCTGACCCGCGCGCCAAAATCGTGCCGAAGCATAGGGCGGCGGCGTTAATTAAGGGTAGCCCCGGAACAGGTCGGCAAGGCTGGCGGCGCTGGCGATCAGCCAGCCAAGGATCATGGCCGTTCCGCCGAGCGGGGCGGCAAATGGGAAGAGGCGGGCGCCGCGCAGGGTCAGCCGCGCGACATCGGCGGAAAACAGGGCGGCGCCCAAGGCGATGGCCAGAGCGGCGGCGAGCCAGAGCCGGGCGGCGGGCGTGTTTTCCCGCCCGCGCGCCGTCAGGCCGGGCAAAGCGGCGGCGTGGACGAGCAGGACCAGCGCGACCGAGCGCAGGTTTTCGCCGCCGGGCAGATGGGCGGCCGCCGCGGCGGCCGCGACGCCGCAGGCTCCGAGGAGCCCGGCCCAGGCGTTGAGCGCGTCGAGGATTTTTCTCATGTCCCGTCAGTCTTCCGAAAGGTCTTTCGCGCCACACTCGCGCCGTCGGTTTCTGGGTCGAGACGCATTCATGAGCGCAAAAGGGTCGGGCATCAATATCGTCATCGCGATCGATCACGCCTCGATCACCGGCGGGCAGGCCAAGGTGGCGCTGGAAAGCGCGCTCGGGCTGAAGGAAGCCGGCTACAATCCGATCGTTTTCGCCGCCGCCGCGCCGGTCGATCCGCGCCTTGCCGAGGCGGGGGTGGAGGTCGTCTGCCTCGGTCAGGCCGACCTGCTCGGCAATGCCTCCAAGGCCGCCGCCGCCGTGCAGGGAACGTGGAATTTCCTGGCGGAGGCCGAAATGCGCAAGCTCCTCGCCCGCCTCCCGTGCGAAAGGACCATCGTCCATGTCCATGGCTGGGCCAAGGCGCTGTCGGCCTCGATCGCCCGGCCGATCCGGCAGTCGGGCCTGCCGGCGGTCTATACGATGCATGAATATTTCATGTTCTGCCCCAACGGCGGCTTCTACAATTACCAGAAGAACCATGTCTGCGAGCTGGCGCCCCTGTCGGCGGCCTGCTGGGCGACCCATTGCGATTCCCGCACTTATCCCCGAAAAGTCTGGCGCTGCCTGCGCCAGACGGTGATGCGGCGCGTCGCCCGCCTGCCGCAAATCTTCGACGATTTCATCCTGATTTCGCGCTTTCAGGCTGGCGTGGTCGAACATCGGTTGCCGAAAGGCGCGCGGGTCCATGCGGTCTCCAATCCGATCGACTGCCATGACCTTGGCCGCAAGCCCGATCCGGCAAGCGGGGACTTCCTGTTCGTCGGCCGGATGTCCACGGAAAAGGGTCCGCTGCTGTTCGCCGAGGCCGCGCGCCGCGCCGGGGTGATCCCGGTCTTCGCCGGCGACGGGCCAGCGGCGGCGGCTTTGCGCGAGGCCTATCCCGAGGCGCGGCTGCTCGGCTGGAAATCGCCCGGCGAGGTCAAGGCCCTGATGCGCGCCGCCCGCGTCCTGGTCTTTCCCTCGCTGTGGTTCGAGGGCCAGCCGCTCACGGTGCTGGAGGCCAAGGCCATGGGAACGCCGATCGTCGTCTCGGACGGCTGCGCCGGGCGCGAGGAGGTGGAGAACGGCGTCAGCGGCCTGTGGTTCGAGAGCGCCAGTGCGGATTCGCTCGCTCAGGCGCTGGTCAAGGCCAAGGACGACGCCTTGGTCGCCGCGATGTCCAACGCCGGTTATGACGCCTTCTGGGCCGATCCGCCGACTCTGGCGCGCCATGTCGAGCGGCTTGGCGCGGTTTACGCGGAAATTCTGGCGCGGCGCGGCGCGGCGATCGAAAGCGCCGCTCTCAGTTCCGGGCCTGATCGAGCTTCCATTCCCGCCGTGGCTCGGGCCTGAGCGCGTCGCGGCGCTCATCGCGGCGCTGCTGGAGGCGCCGGCACAGGCTCTTTCCCATCGCGATCGCGGGCTTTTCGACGAGCCGATAGGTGGTCGCCGCGATCGGCAGGGTAAGGACCATCGCCAGCGCCACGGTCAGGAGCGCCGGCGCGCCTTGGGGAAGGAAGGGATGCGCCTTCATGGCCAGTTCCTGGCCGAGCGGTCCGAACAGGTAGACCGAATAGCTGATCCGGCCCAGGAAAAGGGCGGACGGCGCGTAGATTTTGATCCTGGTCGTGAAAAGAATGAAAAGGGTCAGGGCCAGGAGATAGGAATTCGCATAGCGCCACCAGGTTTCGTGGAAGCCGTGGTCGGCGGAATAAGCCATGACCGCGATCGGCGCGATGGCGAGGAAGATCAGAGGGGTCAGGCGGGCGACCCATGCGCGGGCGTCGGGAGCGTGGTCGATCGTGGCGCGGCGCCACAGGAATCCCCAGAACATGATCGAGAGCGCCAGCGGCAGAGCGACCGGCAGTTTTTGGTCGAGAAAGCCCCGCGCGGCGGCAAGGACAAAAGCGCAGGCGAGCGACAGGATCGAGGCCCAGGCGATCTGGCGCGGGCTTTTCAACAGGCCCACGGCGAAGAGCGCCGCGCACAGGACATAGAAGACCAGTTCGATCTGCAGGGTCCAGAACAGTTCGATGACGTTTTTCACGCCGACGAATTGCTGGAGCATGGTGAGATTGACGAGAATTTCGCGCGCCGGCGTGCTCTTGCCGAGAGAGAAATATGAATAGCCGACCCAGACGAATATGCTGAGCCAGTAAACCGGATAAAGGCGGAAAAACCGCGTGATCGCGAAGCTTTGCAGCGGCGCGTTCGCTTCCTTGAACAGGGAAAAGGGAATGACGAAGCCGGAAATCGCGAAGAAAAGGATGACGGCGACCTTGCCGGCGTCGAGATAGACCAGGGTGAATTTGGCGATTTCATTCTCGACGGGATCATGCAGGCCGCCGTTCATCATGAGCTGGGCGGTCGCATGCGCATAGATGACGGCGAGCGCGGCGACACCCCTCAAGGCGTCCAGATATCCGAGGCGTTTTTCCATGTCTCGCTCAACTGCAAGTCATCAGGCGTCAGTTCCCGAATTTAGGCGCCGCGAATAAAATGAACGGGCGCGAATTGCATAAAATTTTAATCGAGCGCGCCGGTGGGCGGTTTCATCGGAAACACGCCGAAGCCGCGATGCGAAACCGTGTTTTATCTTATTCTTTTGTACTGTTCCCGTAAGAGGGACGTGTTGCGCAAGGTTAAGGCGCTATTGGATCATTATCGTTCCGCAGCGCGTTCGCCTGGCCTGATCGTGCAATAGAGTCGCCGCAAGATTGCTTCGCAATCCGTGGAAACGGATCACGCGGCATTCCACTTGGCGATGGGCGGATTTCCGCGCGAGCGGAACAATGTTTCCGTGGGTCCCCGATCCGTCGGAGAAGCCGGCCCGGCTTCCGCCTTCGGTCGAAACCGCCCTTTTCAAATTACCGCCTGTCCGGGCGCGTCAGGGCCGCGGAACACGGGCGCGATCTGAAGCTTCAGCTTTTTCTGGTCAGGCGATAGGGAATGGGCGCGAAGCGGGCCGAGGCGAGCGCCGGCGCCGAGCCGTGGATGGGAAGGCCCCAGGCTGAGGCTCGCGATGGCGGGGCCGCGGGCGAGCGCGGGCGTTCGGGCGGCAAGGGCGTCGAAGCGTCCGGCTCGTTGGTGGCGACGGCTTCGGGCCCGGGGGCCAGTTCCTCGGGGCGCGGGGGCGGCGCGGGCGGCGCCGCTTCCGTGGCGCCGCGCGCCACGGCGGTCGTCGATCCGCCCGGGGGCGCGGTCTCGGCGACCTGAACCTTGACGCTCTGAACGCGGATCGGCGCGCCATATCCGCTGTATGCGGGGATGTCGGACGCGCCAAAGCCCGCGAACAGCCCGCCAAGACCGCTGGACACGGAAGCTTGCGCGCCGAGGGGCCGCGCGCTCGCCCGCGCGAGGGTGATTCGCGGTTCGGCCGGCGCCGTGCAGTCGCGCACGCCGAGCCGGATGAGTTCGGAGCCGGTCAGCGACTTGTACTGGCGGGTCAACGCGCCGAGCCTTTCGCGCACCGCGGGCGGATAGGCTGTCATCATCGCGTCGGAGACCCCGTCATTGGCCGCCCGGGTGATCGGATTATAGGCCTTGTGGAAGCGCAGCACGCCGTCGGGATAGACGCAGACGTTCGGCACGGCCAGCGCCAGGGTGCAGGCCGAGCGGCACTCATGCAGCCGCACTTCGCGCCCGCTGCGGATATAGGCATAGGTCTGCGCGGCATATTGGTGGACATCGCCGCCGACGTCCTTCATCACGATCACCGGCCCATTGCCGGGCGGTGGATGCAGATAGCCCATGGTTCCCCGACCCCGAAATTCAGGCCAGCTTTGCGCCACATGGTAAAGGCTTAATTAAGGCGCTCCTCCGTCCGCGAAGGGCGAGGCGAAGACGGCGGCCTTGCCCAGCGCGCGTTCGATTTCGAGCAGGCAGTTATATTTGGCGATGCGTTCGCAGGGCCTCCTCGTTGCTTTTCAGATTGGGCGCGAAGCCGCCCTCGTCGCCGACCGATGTCGAACAATCCTGTTTTTTCAAAATTCCCGCCAAGGCGTGAAAGGTCTCGGCGCCATAGCGCAACGCTTCCGCGAAAGTCGGCGCGCCGATAGGTATGACCATGAATTCCTGAAAATCGACGCTGTTGTCGGCATGCCGCGACGGATCGCGTCCCACGAGCGCGGGGGCGATGGTTTCAGCCTTTGAAAATCGAAATCATCTATTTCCTTCCAAGGCGGACCAGTCTTGCCGGTCCTGGCTCGCGTCAAGGCCGGGGCGCGGGTCAGGATGGATTCACGTTGCGAAATCCCGCCAGGATCAGCAGGGCCCTGCGGCCCGCGCTTTCTTCCTCCTCGCTGTCGTCGCCGCGCCGCCGGGCGTTGTATTTGAGCGCACGCCGGCGCATGTCCTCGGAAAGGCGCTCGAACAATGTGGCCTGATGTTCGAGCAGCCGGGCGAGTTGTTGGGGGTCGCGCAGGGCTTCGGCGAGTCTGCCGAAATGAGGGAGGCAAATGGCGGAAAGAGATTCCAGCGCCCGCGCTTCGTCGCCCGCCAAACGAGCGGCGACCGCCGAAATCGCGTTGGATTCGGCCGCCGCGCGAAGATCGCACAACACGCAGCTTCCGCGTCCGGGTGGAAGCGCGCGAATCCTTTTCGGCGTTTCCAGCAGGTCGGCATTGGCCGCCTCGGCGCGAAGCCAGGCGGCGAGCCGGTCGAGAACCGGGGGGAAGCTCATGCACAGCGCGTAATCGGCGGCGACCGATTCCAGCAGCCATGCGTGAAATCCGCACAGGCCGCGATGTTCGGCGAAGCGCTGGCGCTCCTGCGGATCGCCGCTGAGCCGCAACTGGAAATCGCGCAGGAAACTCCATTGCGCCTCGTCGATGTCGGCGCAAATCTCGCAGGGGTTGAACTGGTGGAGCGCCGGCAGGGCCGGCAAGCCTTGCTCGGGAGTCTCGCATTGAAAGCGCTGCCCCGCGGCCTGCGCGGCGATCCGGCTGGCCACGGCGCCGAGCCGTTGCGTGATGTCGCCCTTTTTCGCCTTGGGGAGCAGTCGGGCGACCTCGGCGATGCGCTCGCACATGCGGGTCAGGAACCGCGCCGCCTTTTCAGTCAGCAGAAAATCGATCAAACCTTGTTCGAGGTCGATCAGGCCACTGTCTCTCAGGCGAACCGCGTCCTTCTCCGCCCTGGCTTCGAGCCCGTCGCGCGCGGACAAGGCGAAGACCCGCGGCGCGTTCTCGCCGAAAATCGCGGCGAGCTGGCCGCGAACGAAAGCCGCGACGTCGTCGCGCTCTTCGGGTTTGACGAGATCCTGCTTGTTGATCGCCACAAAGATCTTGCGCGCCGACGGCGCGACCTTGCGGAGGATGCGAATTTCCTCTTCCGACAGCGGGCTTTCGAAACTGGTGACGACCAGGAAAGCGTCGGCTTCCCGCAGGAAGGATTCGGTCGTGCGGGTGTTTTCCGCGATCGCGGAGCCGAGACCGGGCGTATCCACGAACTGGAGACCGCGCCGCAGCACATCGGCGCGGACCTGAACTTCCGCGACCTCGATCCGCTTCCTGTTTCCCGGATTGCCCTGCTGGGTGACATATTGCGCCAGCGCGGCGATCGGGATTTCCTGTGTCAGCGTGGAGCCGCGCAAACGCAGGACCGCATTGTCCTTCGAGCCATAGGAGACGGTGGTGATGACCGAGGTCAGCGGAACGACGCCGACCGGCAGGCAGGGCCGCCCGATCATGGCGTTCATCAAGGACGACTTGCCCCGGCTGAACCGGCCGATGAAGACGAGATTGAACCGGTCGTCGGCCAGTCTGGCGAACAGGTCGTGGAACCGCTTCTGCCATTCGGACTCGGTCGACTCGAACTGATCGGCCATCGCGCGAACCACGTCGGCGAGGGCGAATTTATATTGCTCGTAGTCGCGCAGATTCATGAGGCGGCTTCCCAGCGGGACGCAACTCGCGCATCCGGCCGCGCGAAACAGAACAGGTTCGAAAAGTCGGAAGGGCGCGTCTTGGACTTTGCCGGCATGAGAGTCCCCGCGAAGATCGACTTCAGCAGGAGTCATTGGCCAAAAGGCGTTTAAAGGCGAACTCCAACGCCGAAAGAAAGCCTAACCCCCTGCGCGGCGTCGTTCAAGCCCCGCAGCGGGCAAGGCCTGCCCCGCGCGCGGGCTGCGCCGCCATGGCTTTCCGAGCGAAATTTTGCGGATCGGCGCTCCGGTCTGGGAATTCGCGTCGGCGAGCGCGTTCCGGCGGCGTGCCGATGGCGAGGCCATTCATTCGACAAATGGCTCAAGTTTTCAGCGGGAAGAACAATGACGCGCTGTAATGGATCGCGGCGAGCCGGGATGACGCGAGTTGTTTTCTCAGGCGAGCCGCCGCCGCGCTCTTCATTTGCCGCCGGGCGATCCTATATTCCGGACGTGGGACGCAGCCTGCGTCCCGTGGGGGAAAAATCCTTGATCCGTCAGCCTGCTGTCGCGGGGGCGTTCTATCCGGCCGAGGCGGCGATTCTTCGCCAGAGCCTGGCGCAACTGATGCAGCCGCCCGCCTCGATGGCCGGGCCGCGGCCCAAGGCGCTGATCGCGCCGCATGCCGGTTATATCTATTCGGGCCGCGTCGCCGGTCTGGCTTATGCCCGTCTCGCGCCCTTCGCCGAAGCCATCCGGCGCGTGGTCCTGCTCGGCCCCGCGCATCGCGCGCCCGTGCGCGGCCTGGCGCTGCCCGAGGCCGACCGTTTCCTGACGCCGCTCGGCGAAGTGGCGATTGACCAGGATGCGGTTCGGCTTGTCGCCGGCCTGAAACAGGTGAGCGTGAGCGCCGCCGCGCATGCGCAAGAACATTCGCTCGAAGTGCAACTGCCCTTCCTGCAAAATGCGCTGGGCGACTTCACTTTGGTTCCCCTCGCGGTGGGCGACGCGACGGTGGAGGAAGTCGCCGAGGTGCTCGACGTCCTGTGGGGCGGGCCGGAAACCCTGATCGTCGTCAGCTCCGACCTGTCGCATTACCTGCCTTATGAAACCGCCCAAAAAAAGGACCGTGACACAGTGGAAAAAATCCTGCGCGGCGAGCTGCTCGACAGTTTCGACCAGGCCTGCGGCGCCTTGCCCATCGACGGGCTTTTGCAGGCCGCGCGCCGCCACGGGTTGAGGCCAAAATTGGTGTCGCAATGCAATTCGGGCGATACGGCAGGCGATCGGCGAAGGGTCGTCGGCTATGCGGCGATCGAGTTTCTCGAAGGCGGGGACGGAGAACGATGAACGCCGCCATGAAACTGGACGATCGCGGCCCGGTGCTGCTGGCGCTGGCGCGCGCGGCCATCGCCGACGCCTTGGGCGAAAGGGGGCGGGCTGACGCGTCCGCGCCTTGGCTGCGCGAGCCCGGCGCGAGTTTCGTCACTTTGACGCAGGGCGGCGATTTGCGCGGCTGCATCGGCAGTCTCGAAGCCCGGCGTCCGCTGCTGGAGGATGTCGCGGCCAATGCGCGGGCGGCGGCGTTCCGCGACCCGCGTTTTCGCCCGCTCGTCGTTGAAGAACTGCGCCGCACGCGCGTCGAGGTCTCGCTTCTGTCGCCGCTGGAGCCTTTTTCGGCGCGCTCGGAAGACGAGGCCCTGGCGCGGATGACGGCGCGGGTCGATGGCCTGATGCTGGATTGGCGGGGCAAACGCGCGACCTTTCTGCCGCAAGTCTGGGACCAACTGCCTGATCCGCGCGATTTTTTCGCCCATCTCAAGCTGAAGGCCGGCCTCGCGCCCGATTTCTGGGCCGAGGACCTTCGTCTGTATCGTTATCATGTCGCCAAATGGAGCGAGCCCGAGACGGGGCCGACCGCATCGTAATGTCCGAGTTCCATCCCACCCGATATTGGCATGAAATCGAGGACGGCCGCATCCAGTGCGACGTCTGCCCGCGCGACTGCAAATTGCACGAGGGCCAGCGCGGCGCCTGTTTCGTGCGCATGCGCGAAGGCGGCGAGATCGTCCTGGCGACCTATGGCCGTTCCTCGGGTTTTTGCATCGATCCGATCGAAAAAAAGCCGCTCAACCATTTCTATCCGGGTTCGAGCGTGCTGTCCTTCGGCACGGCGGGCTGCAACCTCGCCTGCCGGTTCTGCCAGAACGCCGACATCAGCAAGACCCGCGACATGGACCGGCTGATGGACCAGGCTTCTCCGCAAGCGATCGCCGAAGCGGCGGCGCGCGAAAACTGCCGCAGCGTCGCCTTCACCTATAACGACCCGGTGATCTTCCTCGAATACGCCATGGACGTCGCCGACGCCTGCCACGCCCGCAACATCAAGACGGTCGCGGTTTCGGCCGGCTATATGCACGAAAGCGCGCGGCGGGATTTCTATTCGAAGATTGACGCCGCCAATATCGATCTGAAAGGGTTCACCGACGACTTTTATTTCAAGCTGACGGCGGCCCATCTGCAGCCCGTGCTCGACACGCTGCTTTACCTGAAGCACGAAACCGACGTCTGGCTGGAGCTGACGACGCTGCTCATTCCGGGCCAGAACGATTCGGACGAGGAATTGACGGCGCTGTCGAACTGGGTGGCGCGCGAACTGGGGCGGGACGTCCCGCTGCATTTCTCGGCCTTCCATCCTGCCCACAAGATGCTCGACACCCCGCCGACGCCCCCTGGGACTCTGGTCCGCGCGCGGAAAATCGCGATGAAGGCGGGGCTCGACCATGTCTATCTCGGCAATGTCCACGACGAGGCCGGCGACACGACCTTTTGCCCGCAATGCCGCGCGCCCTTGATCGTGCGCGACTGGTACGAGATCAAGCGTCACGCTTTGGCGCAGGGCGGCTTCTGCCCCTCGTGCGGAACGGCGATTCCCGGCCGTTTCGAGGACGCCGTCGGCCATTTCGGCCGCCGCCGCATTCCGGTGGCGATCGGACGGGAGTGAAACGGCAAGCCGTCCTTGCGGGACATCAAGGCGCCGCGCTAGCTTGGGAAGGATAATTTCAAAAAATCGTCACGCCAGGATTCGAGTGTGGCGCCGGCATGAGAGAGGCGCAATGTTCCAGATTCGCATTCATGGCCGGGGCGGGCAGGGGGTGGTGACGGGCGCGGAAATGCTCTCGGTCGCCGCCTTTGTCGAAGGCCGCCACGCCCAGGCCTTTCCCAGTTTCGGCTCGGAGCGGACAGGGGCGCCGGTCGTCGCCTTCTGCCGCATCGCCGACCGGGAAATCCGTCTGCGCGAGCCGGTGCAGGACCCCGATTGCGTGATCCTCCAGGACCCGACTTTGCTCAAGGTGATCGACGTCTTTTCGGGGCTGAAGGAAAGTGGCTATCTGCTGGTCAACACCAACAAGAGTTTCGACGAGCTGCATTTGCGCGGCGTGGTCGAAAAACTGCCGCCAGGCCATGCGGTGATCGTGCCGGCGACCGATCTGGCGCTGAAACATGTGAAAAGGCCGGCGCCCAATGCCGCCCTGCTCGGCGCCTTCGCGGCGCTGACCGGCCTCGTCCATTTCGAAAGCGTCAAGCGCGCCATAGCCGAGACCTTTCCCGGCAAGGTCGGCGAGGCCAATATCGCCGCCGCGCAGGAGGCTTACGATCTCGTCTTTTCTCACGAACGCGCCGCGACCGTTTAAGGAGCGCCGATGCTGAAGCAAATCGAAGGTTCGCAGGCCATGGCGCAGGCGATCGCGCTGTGCCGTCCCGAAGTCATCTGCGCCTATCCGATCACCCCGCAGACCCATATCGTCGAGGGGGTCGGCGCGCTGGTGAAGACGGGCGATCTGGAAAATTGCGAATTCATCAATGTCGAGAGCGAATTCGCCGCCCTTTCGGTGGCGATCGGCGCCTCCGCCGCCGGCGCCCGCGCCTATACCGCCACGGCCTCGCAGGGCCTGCTGTTCATGGCCGAGGCGGTCTATAACGCCGCCGGCCTCGGCCTGCCCATCGTGATGACTCTCGGCAATCGCGCGATCGGCGCGCCGATCAATATCTGGAACGACCATTCCGACGCCATGGCGATGCGCGACGCCGGCTGGATCCAGCTTTTCGCCGAGACCAACCAGGAGGCGGTCGATCTGCATATTCTCGCCTTCCGGCTGGCGGAGGAATTGTCGATGCCGGTCATGGTCTGCGTGGACGGATTCATTCTCACCCACGCCGTCGAGCGCGTCGATATTCCTGACCAGGCGCAGGTCGACGCCTTTCTGCCGCCCTATGATCCGGTGCAGGTGCTCGACCCGGAGCATCCTGCCTCCATCGGCGCCATGGTCGGGCCCGAGGCTTTTACGGAGGTCCGCTTTCTCGCCCATTACAAGCAGCAGCAGGCCCTGCGGCTGATCCCCGCCTTTTCCGGCGAACTGGCCAAAGCCTTCGGTCGCGCGTCGGGGGGGGTGCTGCGGACCTATCGCACCGAGGACGCGGAGACCGTCGTCGTCGCCATGGGCTCGGTCTGCGGCACGATCAAGGATGTGGTGGACGAAATGCGCGACGAGGGCGCGAAAATCGGCGTGGTTTCTCTCGTCTCCTACCGGCCTTTCCCGGTCGAGGAGCTGCGCCGGATTCTCGCGCCGGCCAAAAATGTGGTGGTGGTCGAAAAAAGCATCGCGGTCGGCGTCGGCGGGCCGCTCGCCGACAATATCGACGGCGCCCTGCGCAATCTCGATGGGCGGCCGAAGCTTCACTCGGCCATAGCGGGCCTCGGCGGCCGGCCGATCACCCGCGCCAGCCTGCGCCGGCTGTTCCACACGGCGGTCGAAAACCCCTGGCAGGGCGCGCATTTCCTCGATCTCAACGAACATGCGGTCGGGCGCGAGATCCATCGGGTGCGCAAAATTCGCCGGTCGGGATCGACCGCCGAGAATATCCTGCGGCAGCTCGCGGCGGCGAACCCGCTGCCGCCGGGTTGAGGGAGGGCGACATGACGCAAGCCAAAACGCTTCAACCCGAAGAGGCGCGCCAAAAACTGAAATTCTACCAGAAAGGCACGTTCACCGTCGGCAATCGTCTGGTGTCCGAGGAGGAGCGTTCGGTCCAGGCCTCGGAGGATCGCTCCAACGCCCTGACCAGCGGCCATCGCGCCTGCCAGGGCTGCGGCGAGGCGCTCGGCGCGCGCTACGCGATTGACGCCGCCATGCGCGCGACCGACAGTGATCTCATCGCCGTCAACGCCACCGGCTGCCTGGAAGTCTTCACCACGCCTTATCCCGAAACCTCCTGGCAATTGCCCTGGCTGCATTCCTTGTTCGGCAATGCGGCGGCGGTGGCGACCGGCGTCGCGGCGGCGATGCGGGTCAAGAAGAAAAAGACGCGGGTGATCGCCCAGGGCGGCGACGGCGGCACCACCGACATCGGCTTCCAGTGCCTGTCCGGCATGTTCGAGCGCAACGACGACGTGCTCTACATCTGCTATGACAACGAAGGTTACATGAACACCGGCGTGCAGCGATCGTCCGCCACGCCGCCGGCGGCGCGCACGGCGACCACGCCCGCCGTGGGCCCGTCGCCGGGCAATGTGTTCGGAACCGGAAAGTTCCTGCCGAAAATCGCGGTCGCCCACAACATCCCCTATGTCGCCACGGCGACGGTGGCCGATCTCCACGATCTGGAGCGCAAGGTTGTGAAGGCCATGTCAATCCATGGCGCGCGTTATATCCAGATCAATGTGCCGTGCCCGCTCGGCTGGGGCGCGGCCTCCTGCGACACGATCAAGCTGGCGCGGCTGGCGGTGGAAAGCGGGCTTTATCCGATCTTCGAAGCCGAACACGGCCGCGTCACCCAGGCGCGCAAGATCCGAAAACAGGTTCCGGTGCGTGAATATCTGATCCTGCAGAAACGCTTCGCCCATCTTTTTCGCGACGGCGTGGACGACCCGCGCGTGGCGCGATTACAGGCGATCTGCGACGCCCATATCGCGGAATACGGCCTGTTGGGCGAAGACAACGAAGTTTGACGCGGGGAATCGAAACATGAAAACAATGGATCATGATTTCGCGATCACCTTGGACGTCGGCACGTCGCTCGCCAATCACACCGGCTCGTGGCGCACTTTCCGGCCCACTTACGTCCACCGGTTGCCGCCCTGCAACGACGCCTGCCCGGCGGGCGAGGACATTCAGGGCTGGCTGAGTTTTGCCGAAGCCGGCGATTATGAAGCGGCGTGGCGGGCGCTGACGAAAAACAATCCGCTGCCGGCGGTGATGGGGCGGGTCTGCTACCATCCGTGCGAAAACGCCTGTAATCGCGCCCAGATCGATTCTGCCGTCGGCATCAATTCGGTCGAGCGCTTTCTGGGCGACATGGCGATCGCCAAGGGCTGGCGTTTTACGCCGCCGGCGCACAAGAGCGGCAGAAAGGTGCTGGTCGTCGGCGCGGGGCCGGCGGGGCTCTCGGCAGCCTACCATCTCGCGCTTTTCGGCCATGCGCCGACGATTCACGAGGCGGGGCCGGCGCCGGGCGGCATGATGCGCTTCGGCATTCCCAAATATCGCCTGCCGCGCGACATTCTCGACGCCGAGGTCGCCCGCCTTGCCGATCTCGGCGTGCGGATCGAATACAATTCCAAGGTCGCCGATTTGCAGACGACGATGAAGGAGGGCGGTTTCGACGCCGCCTTTCTCGCCGTCGGCGCCCATATCGCCAAGCGCGCCTATATTCCGGCGGGCGAGGCGGCGAAGGTGCTCGACGCGGTGCAGGTTCTGCGCTCGATGGAGGGCGAGGACAAGCCTCTGCTCGGTCGCCGCGTCGTCGTCTATGGCGGCGGCAATACCGCGCTCGACGTCGCGCGCACCGCGAAGCGCCTGGGCGCGGAGGAAGCCATTATCGTTTATCGCCGCACCCGCGAAAAAATGCCGGCGCATGATTTCGAGCTGGAAGAGGCGCTGGAAGAAGGCGTGATGATGAAATGGCTCTCGACCATCAAGAATGTCGAGGCCGGAGCCATAACGGTCGAGAAGATGAAGCTCGACGAAAAAGGGTTTCCCCAGCCGACCGGGGAATTCGAGACGCTTGAAGCCGATTCCGTGGTGCTGGCGCTTGGCCAGGACGTCGATCTTTCTTTGCTGAACGGCGTGCCCGGACTTGAGATGATGGACGGCGTGGTTCACGTCGGCCCCGACATGATGACCGGGGCGCGGGGGATTTTTGCCGGCGGCGACATGGCGCCCTCGCAGCGCACGGTGACGGTGGCGATCGGCCACGGCAAGCGGGCCGCGCGCAACATCGACGCTTTTTTGCGCGGCGAGACTTTTGCGCCGCCGCCGCGCCATGAGCTGGCGTCCTTTGACCGGCTGAACACATGGTATTATGGCGAGGCGCCCAAGACCATGCGGCCGATGCTGGAAATCGCGCGCCGCTCCGCGACCTTCGAGGAAGTGGTCCAGGGGCTTGACGAAAGCAACGCGCTTTACGAGGCGCGGCGCTGCCTGTCCTGCGGCAATTGCTTCGAATGCGACAATTGCTATGGCGTGTGCCCGGACAATGCCGTGGTCAAGCTCGGTCCGGGAAAAGGCTTCGAGTTCAATTACGATTTCTGCAAGGGCTGCGGCCTGTGCGCCAGCGAATGCCCCTGCGGCGCCATCGCCATGGTCGCGGAGGAAATCTGACCCTCACGCCACATGATCCAGATCAATGACCGCTCGGAAACCGGCGCAAATAGTCCCGCGCCGGTTTGAGCGGAGACAGCGCATAGCGATTCCCGATATGACGAGCTTGTGGCCCATGGCGTGCGGTCGATCATGAACGCCAAGGTTTTTTCCAAGCCCTACCCGCATATGGCTTTCACGAATTTCTGGCCGGAGGATTTTTACCTGGAGCTGATCGCCAAGCGGCCCGACGAGGATCGTTACGTCAATCTGAACGGATATAATACGCGCCGCCAGTTCACTCTATTCAATGGCTCGAGCGACGCCGGCGACGACGAGCGCCGGGGCTTGTGGAAACTGGTGTCGGACGTTCTGTCCGCGCCGGAAATCGAGGAGGCCCTGCGCCAACAGCTCGACGAGGGACTGCGCATCAGGGCGAACGGCAGCGGCGAGAGCTGGCCGGCGCCAATGTATCCGCGGCCGGTGCTTTACGCGGATTATGACGGCTATGCGATCAAGCCGCATCCCGACACGCGGCGAAAAGTCCTCACCATGCTGATCTATATGCCGGAGGACGACAGCCAGAAGGATCTGGGCGCCAGCGTCTTCAAGATTTCGCCGGCGGGCCTGCTGGACCGCAGACATTACGGCCTGGCGGTGGACAAGACCTTGCCCTTCCTGCCCAACACCGGTCTCGCCTTCGTGGTGATCGACTGGAAATACAATTTCTGGAAGACGAGCTGGCACGGACGCGACGAAATCCATGTCGCCAACGACAAGCCGCGCCATTCGATCCTGAATGCTTTTTACAGCGAGCCGGTCAAGGAAGCTGCCTATTGACGCGAGGCGGCCTTCGCGCCGCCGCCGCTCAGTGCGCCGCCGCCGCCGGGCCGCCGAGCTTGACCTTGCGCAGGAGCAGGGCCAGCGGGATGGCGGCGAGCGCGAGCAGCATCAGGGTTCTGAACACGTCGATATAGGCGAGGAGGGAAGCCTGGGTCTGGACCTCGTGGCCGATCCAGGCGAAGGCCTGCTGTTTCGCCGCGCCGAGCGACGCGCCATGGGCCATGAAATATTGGGTCGCGCGCGCCAGAGTTCGCTGATATTCGACGCTTGAGGGCGTCACGTCCCCGGCCAGGAAATTCATGTGCCTTTGCCCGGCGTCGGCCAGGACATTGGAGGCGAGCGAGATGCCGATCGAACCGCCGGTGTTGCGCGCGGCGTTCATCAGCGCCGAAGCCATGTCGGTCTGGTCCGGCCGCAGGCCGTCATAGGAGGCGGCGAGGATTGGAACGAGGACCAGCGGCAGGCCGATGCTGACGACCATCCGCCATCCGGCGAAAAACCAGAAGCCGAGATCGGGAGTCAGGTTGGTCAGGCCATACATGGAGAAAGCCACGATCGCCGAACCGGACGCGATCAGATATTTCGGCTGGACCCGGCGCGACAATTGGCCGACGACGAACATCATCGCCATCGCCACGATTCCGCCGGGCGAAAGGGCCAGACCCGCCCAGGTCGCGGTATAGCCGAAATCGTCCTGCACCAGCTCCGGCATGAACTGGGTGGTCGCCAGCAGAATGGCGCCGGTCGCCAGCATCACGACAAAGGCGGAGCCGAACTGCCGCGAGGCCAGCAATTTGAAATCGACGATCGGATCGCGATGGCGAGCCTCCCACGGAATCAACAGCAAGAGGGAGACGATTGAAATCGCGGTAAAGGTTACGATCAGGTTCGATCCGAACCAATCCTCGATCTGACCGCGATCGAGCACGACTTCGAGGGCGCCGAGAAAAGCCGCGACCAGAATGAAGCCGACCGGATTGAAACGCGCGTCGCGCTGCGCCGGCCGCCCGTCTTTGACCAAAGCGGCGATGAGCGCCATGGTGATCAAGCCGACCGGGCCGTTGATCAGAAAGCACCAATGCCACGACAAGTTGTCGGACAGCCAGCCGCCCAAGGTCGGCCCGATCACCGGCGCGACGACCACCGCGAGGCCGAACAAGGCGAAGGCCTGGCCGCGCTTGGACGGGGGAAAGGAATCCGCCAGGATCGACTGGGCCACGGGCACCATGCCGCCGCCGGCGATCCCCTGCAACACGCGAAACAGCAGAAGCGAGTCCAGGTTCCAGGCGAAGCCGCACAGCACCGAACTCACCGTGAACAGGCCGAGGCAGGTCAGGAAAAAGCTCTTGCGCCCGAATCGTCTGGCGAGAAAGGCGGTGGCGGTGACGATGACGGCATTGGCGACGAGATAGCTGGTCACCACCCAGGACGCCTGGTCGGCGCTGACGCCGAGGCCGCCCGCGATATAGCGCAAAGCGACATTGGCGATGGTGGTGTCGAGAACCTCCATGAAGGAGGCCAGAGCCACCAGCACCGCGATCACCCAGGGATTACGTCCGGACGCCTGGCTCATCATTTCCGCCCCGCGCCGCCAAAAAAGCCGACCACCCGCTCGTAAAGCGACTTTTGGGGATTGATCCGAACACTCGGCTCGACCGACATGCCCGGGCCAAGCACGACATCTTTCGGCGGATTGTCGATGATGATCTTGACCGGCACGCGCTGGACGATCTTCACATAATTGCCGGTGGCGTTTTCCGGCGGCAGCAGGGAAAAGGCGGTTCCCGATCCTGGCTGGATGCTGGCGACGGTTCCGCGGATTTCGCGCTCCGGATAGGCGTCGATCCGCAGGGTCGCCTTCTCGCCCGGCCGCATTTGGTCGAGCTGGTTCTCCTTGAAATTGGCGGTCACCCAGAGTTCGTCGGGGACGAACATGGCGAGATTGGTCCCGGTCTGGGCATATTCGCCCGGCGCGGCGGTGAGAACGACGATCCGTCCGGGCTCGGAGGCGGTGACATTGACATAGGACAGATTGAGCCGCGCCTGATCCTGCTGGGCCTTGGCCTGCGCGAGATCGGCCCTGGCGCTGGCTTCCTGCGCCTGCAGGGAATCGATTTGCCGTTGCGCCACTTCAAGCGCGGCCAAAGCGCTCTTCACCGCCGCCTGGCGCTGCGCCTGTTCCGAGCTGTACTGCTGTGCGTTCTGGACCGAGCCATAGCCCGTGTGCGCCAGTTCTCCATAGCGCGCCGCCTGCTGGTTCGCGAAGGTCAGACTGGCCTTGGCCTGATCGACCTGCGCTTGGGCGGCGTCGACTTGCGCCTGCTGCACCTGGATCTGCGCTTCGATATTCTTGACGCCGGCTTCGGCGACGCCGACCTTCGCATTCGCTTGGGCGAGCGCGACCAGATAATCGCGGTCGTCGATGCGGGCGATGGTCTGGCCCTTGGCGACATGCTGGTTGTCGGTCACCAGCACCTGCGCGACATAGCCCGGAACCTGCGGAGCGATCCCGATCGGGCGCGAGGCGATGAAGGCGTCGTCGGTGGTTTCGAAATGGCTGGCGTTGTCCCACCACAGATATCCGGCGCCCGCCGCGGCCACGAGGGCCGCGGCGCCGAGAACGAGGCGCGCCGGCCGGCGGCGCCTGGCGTCCTGCCGCGGCTGATGTTCCGAGGTCCCGGCGGGCGTTCCGGACCTGGGCGCCGCCTCGGCTTCGGGAGCGGGCGCCGCCGTCTCGCCCCTGCGGGCGCGGCGGATGGGAAGGACCTTGTCCCGCCCTTCGGGACCGGCCGGAGCTTGGTCAGCGTCGGAATTGCGCTCGTCCTCGACGGGTTGCTTGAGCATGTCGCTCCTCCTTGGCGCTCGGCCGGCGACGGGCAGTTCGGAAAAGGCGCCATTTCGCTCGGGCATGGTTCAAAAACGAAACGGTTTCGTTTTATATGCGAGAGAGGATGTTGTGGTCAATATGAAACGATACCGTATCGTTCTCTTTACACGCAAAATTGAAATCGCTATCTTACAAGAAGGATGGGCTATTGGCGCGCGACCGCGACGGGCGAGGGGGCGCACTTCGCTCTGAAAGGCGCGGCGCCGGCCGGGGACGGGATGATGGAAGTGATTGACAAGGCGGACATGACCGAAGCGCCGGCGCCGCCGAAAAGAATGCGCTGCGGGCGGCCGCCGGCCGATCGCGCCGGCGAGGTTGAGGAACGCATCCTCGACGCCGCGCACAAGGTCTTTCTCGAGCGCGGTTTCGAGGGCGCCAGCATCGACCTGATCGCGGAGACCGCCCGCTCCGGCAAGCCGACCATCTACGCCCGCTTCCCCAACAAGGAGGCCCTGTTCGAGGCGACGCTCACCCGCAGCATTCGCCAGCGCTATGCGCGGGTGAAAGCCCACACGCTCAGCGGAACGACGATCGAAGAACGATTGTTCGACATCGCCGTGGCCGTGCTCGACGAGATCTTGACCGAAGATTATGTCGGCATCGTCCGCGTCGCCGTCGGCGAGACGCGCCGCATTCCGGACCTCGTGCGCAATGTCATCCAGATGGCGCGCGAGCACAGCGGCCAGATCGTCGCGCAGATGCTGGCCGACGTCACCGGATGCGATGCTTTCGCGGATCTGCCTCAGACGCAAGCCGACCGCTATGCGCTGGCGGCGCGCTATTTCCTCGATCTGGTGCTGCTGCCGCCGCTCATGCGGGCCTTGTCGGGCGAGAACGTGCAGGATCTGCGCGGCGAAGCCGAAACCCGCGTTCGCCACAAGGTCGCGTTCTTCCTCGCCGCCTGTCGGCACGGCGGGATCGTGTGACCGCCTTGACGTTCAGAACGTCACCCTTACGCCGCCATAGACCGAGAGAGGCTGGCCAGGAGACATCATCTCGGGATTGGTGAAGGCGTTGTACAGCGAATTGGTCTGGAAATAGGCTCCGTAAGTATAATAGCGCTGGTTGAAGAGATTTTCCGCCCGCGCATAGACCTCGACATCTTTCATGATCTTGTAGGAGGCTCTGAGCGCGACCGTCGCGTAGCCGGGCAGAAGCGGCTGCTGGTTGGAGGCGTCGCCATAGAAGCGCATTGGCCCGGTCATCAGCAGGTCGGCGCCGACATGGGTTCGGGAATCGATGTCCCAGTCGAGGCTGAGCTTCGCCCGCTGGTGAGGGATCAGCGGGATCTGATCGCCGGGGACGACTTGGATATTGCCGTTGGCGTCGGCCGAAGGGCTGTTCGAGCCGAGCGTCAGATAATTGCGGAAGGTCGCGTCGATATAGGCGTAACTCGCGCCGACGGTGAAGGGGCCCTTGCGATAATTGAGCTGGGCCTCGGCGCCCTGCCGCAAGGTGTCGCCGACATTGGCGAAATAGCCATAGCCCTGCATGAAGGGATCGGGAATATTGAGGATGTCGTTGGTGCTGAGGGTGCGATAGACGCCCGCCTTCCAGCCCACGGCGCCCCAGTCGTTGGCCAGGACCTGCTGGCCGCGCAAACCGGCCTCGAAAGTCTGGGCCACCACCTGCTGCAGCGGCGGGTCAGAGACCAGAAAGCTCGCCATGATGCACGGCTGCCGCGGATTGGCGCAACCCAGTTCGAGCGGCGTCGGCGCGCGATTGGACTCCGAATAGGATGCATAAGCCAAAAGGTCCGGCGTGATCTTGTAAGTCAGGCCGACCATCGGATTGAGATGGTTGTACTGGTCGTTGCCGTTGAGATTGCCGCCGAGCTGGTCGGACATCGAAATCGACGCCATGTTCAGCCGCGCGCCGGCCGACAGGGTCAGTTTGTCGGTCAGGTCGAGCGCGTCGAGGGCATAGAGGCCGAAATAACGGTTATAGAAATTGGCGTCGACCGGGCCTTCGGTGACCGGGCTGCCGGAATTGCCGATGTAAACGCCGGTTCCGGCGACGTAATAATTCGGGAGAACCAGCCCCAGTTCCGGCGAGGCGGTGTAATTGGTCGAGCCGAAGTCGTAGCTCGCGCCGATCGTTGCGTGGTTCTTCAGGCCGAACAATGTGTCGGTGTTGGTGAGCTGGGCGCTGCCGCCGACGCTGGTGGTCAGATAAGTCGAGCGGTCGATTTCGCCCAGCACCGGATTGGGTCCGAAGCTGTTGACGAGCTGCTGGCCGTTCAGCCCGTTGGCCGGAGTCGTCCCGTCATTGAAGCAGAGCAGCGCCGGATTGCTGCAGACCTGCACATTGGTGGCGTTGCCGTCCACCGTGTGCTGGATATAGCGGCGCACATAGGCGTCGGTGGTCAGCGTCCAGCCCGGCGACAGGGCGAAGGCGCCCGTCAGCGCGACCTGCCCGATCTGGTAATGCTGGATCTGCGGATAAGTATAAATGCCGCCCCAATATTGCTGGAGCATCTGGATCGGCGCCGGGCCGGTGGCGCCGAAGAGATTGTCGGCTAGGCTGGCCGTCAGATGGAATTCATTGCCATTGGCGCGATAGCCGAGATCGCCATAGAAGCGGCGGATGTCGGAACTGCCGAAATTGCGGAAGCCGTTGTCGCGCACGCCTTCCATCGCGCCATAGAAGGAGAAGTCGCCGACCTGCTTGCCATATTCGAGCGCGCCTTCGAGGCGGCCATAGGAGCCGCCCTCCAGCTGGAACTGGCCGCCCTGAGAGGTGAAGCCGTTCTTCATCTTGATATTGACGGCGCCGCCCAAGGCATTGAGGCCATAGACCGGATTGCTGGAAATCATGTCCATCGAGGCGATGGCGAAGGTCGGGATCGCGTCCCAGTTCACCGTGTCGCCAAACGCCTCGTTGATGCGCACGCCGTTCTGATAGACGGCGAGGCCCTGCGGCGTGCCCTGGACCGGCGAGGAGACGAAGCCGCGATAGACCACGTCGGGCGTCAGTTCATTGCCGGAGGTCGCCTGCACATCGACGCCGGGCACGACGCGCTGAAGGGTGGCGGCGGCGTCGGGCGAGCCGGTGCGCTGGATTTGCCCCGCGTCGATGCGGGTGTTGTTGGCGGGCGTCACGTCCTGGGTGAAATTGAATGGCGCGGCGGCGGCGTTCCCGTTATCCGGCGAAGTGGCCGGGGCCGGCGCGACGACGACCGGCGCGGCGGTCGGGACGTCGGTGGTGACGTCGATATCGGGAAGCGCGACGCCGCTTTGCGCCAGCGCCAGCGACGGCAGGCCAAGAACGGCGATGGCCGAAAGAAGGGATGCGCGAAGGCGATCCATGGTTGGGTTCCTCAATTCCGGGCGCAAATGTCGCTTGCGCCCGCTCCCGTTGATACGCGCCGGGCCGTAAGCCGCCACGGCCCGATGCCGTCATGATTGAAAGCAGGTTCGGCAAGGGATTTGAATCGCAAAGTCAATGGCGCCGATCGTTCATTCGTACCGTGTGTCGCATAGACAACAAGGCGCGGGAGAAAATCCCGGGAAAATCTGGAAAATTCACCAAACGGCGACGGGACCGCGCCCGATCTACGTCTCCCTGTTCGCCGGACGGCGCCCCGAGCCCTCGCCATAGAATGTCGAGACGCCGTCGAGGGGGATGGACGCCGCGACGAATCCCCCGCCATTCTCGCCGACGCCGTAAAAAAATCGGCCGCCAAGCGCGCGCACGCGCTCGCGCATCCCGGTGAGGCCGAGGCCGGGGGATTTGGAGGCGTCGATTCCGATCCCGTCATCCTCGACGCGAACCTCGATTTCCGGGGGCGATGGCTTGACCGATACTGTCACTGTCGCATGAGCGGCTTTCGAATGGCGGTAAATATTCGTCAACGCCTCCTGCGCCAGCCGAAAGAGGGCCAGGCTCGTCTTGTCGTTCGTCTCGCCCAGGTTTTCCGCCATGCGAAGCTCAACGTCGACCCCTGGTTCGGTCGCGCGCCAGTCGTCCACGAGAATTCGCAGCGCGGCGCTCAATCCGAGATCGTCAAGCGCCGGCGGACGCAATTGGCGAAGAATGTTTTTGTTATGGGATTGCAACGCTTCGATTTGATCGCGGAGCGCATTCGCGTGCTGGCGCAAGGGCTCGAGACTCGGCTCTCCCAGGCGCGCGCCGAGAAGCGTCGCGGTGGCGCGCAGCGCGAAGAGATGCGGCCCGAATTCATCGTGCAATTCATAAGCGATCTTCTTGCGTTCGTCCTCCTGAACCTCGATCAGGCGTTGCAGGAGTTGGCGATTGTCGTTGGCGAGCTGATTCAGCGATCCGGCCAGCGCATTGATCTTGACGCAGAGATCGACGAATTCCGGCGAGCCGGACGCCTTGATGCGCACGTTGTAATCGCCATCGCGCAGCCGCCCGAGCGCTCCGGCGCAGCCTTGCAGCGGCCGCAGCGTGCGATCGAGCATGACGCTCGCGCCGAACAGGGCGGCCAGCGCGATCAGGCCGGCCGTGAGGGCCAGGTTGCGCGCCTCCAGCCATACTTCGTCGATCTCGTCGGCGGGCCGGCTGGCGATCAGCACCGCGCCGATTTTTTTTCCGCCGACGACAACCGGGACAAGCGTGACCTTTTTTTGCGCGCGGACGAGTTCGGCGAACCAGACCGGCGCCGCGCCGCGATGAGTCTCCGGCGTAAAAAGGGCGGACGGAGGGCTGTCGGCATTGCGCGCGAAGGCAACCTCGACGTGACGCAGCGCGCCAAGGCTTCGAACGATCCGGCGGATGTTTTCATCCGCATCCGCGGAGTCCCGCATGTTGGCCAAGGCCGTTTCGATGAAATCCTTTGTGACGCGGCTCATGGCTTCGCCTTCCGCCTCGACCCGGCTGCGCGCGTTCAAGGTCATGTGGACGATGTCGCCGGCGATTCCGAGAAACAGGAGAAAGGCGAACAGCAGAATGATGCGGGATTTGAGCGACATTTTCTGCTCCTGCCAAGCCGGTCAATCGCTAAGAATATCACGTGAAGTCCTGATGGTTCGGCACGCCTTGACGCGAGGCGCTTGCGTCGGCGACCCTCGCGCAGCATGGTCGCGGCAAGGAAATCGAGGAGCTTTTTGCGTTGCGCGTCCTGATCGTCGATGATCATCCGGTGGTCATTTCCGGATGCAAGGCCCTCCTCGCGGCGGAGCCGGATATCTCCGTCTTCGAGGCGAACGAATCCGAGTCCGGCATGGCGGCGTTCATCGCCCACGCGCCCGATATCTCGGTCATCGACATCAATCTTCCCGGCCTCTCGGGCTTCGAATTGCTCAAACGGATTCTGGCGCACGACCCCAAAGCGCTCGTCGTGATGTTCAGCATGAACGACGATCCGGCGTTTGTCTCGCGAGCGCTTGCACAGGGGGCGAAAGGGTTCATCACCAAAAATGACGATCCGTCCTTGTTCGCCGCGGCGCTGAAGGCGGTTTACGCCGGTGGAACTTATATCCCCGACCATATCGTCAAGAAGATTGTTTTGACCAGATACGATGACAGGCGTCCGGGGCTTTCCACGCGCGAACTTGAAATCGTAAGAATGCTCGCGAATGGACAGTCTACTTATCAGATAGCGGACAGTCTCGGCGTTTCGCACAAGACCGTCGCCAATAATTGCACCGCCCTGAAGGCGAAGCTCGGCGCAAGAACATCGATGGATTTGATGAGAATCGCCCTGGAATATCTTTCCCGATAGGCGATGCGGCGGAGGACCGCGCGGACAGCTCCAAAAAACCTCGCCGAATCGGGGGCGCGACTCTTGGCTCGGCGAGAAAAACTCCCGAACT
Organism: Pseudomonadota bacterium; assembly: GCA_021777915.1. GTDB lineage: Bacteria > Pseudomonadota > Alphaproteobacteria > Rhizobiales > Beijerinckiaceae > Rhodoblastus. The sequence goes on from JAJYCZ010000022.1 coordinate 25,863, forward strand.
TGCCCGGGCGCGGCTTCACCTCTTCATCCGCCGAGCCTTGAAAGGGCGCGGGGCCGCGATCGGGCTTTCGTCGGCGATCAGGGTTTTGCGGTAAATGTCGCGCTGTTCGTGGATCGAGGCGATGACCAGGCCCATCGGCACGCCGATATCGACCAGCGCGGCCTCCGACAATTGCAGGCTCGCCTCCATGGTTTCCGGCACCGCGTCGGTGGCGCCGAGCTTGTAGAGCGCGCGGGCGTGGGCGGCGTCGCGGGCGCGGGCGACGATGGTGAGGTCGGGGCGTTCGGCCCGCGCCAGTTTCACCACCGCGTCCACCGCGCTCGGCGTGTGCATGGTCGCGATCAGGGCGCGGGCGTCGGCGAGGCCGCAGCGCGCCAGAAAATCCCTGTTCGTCGCATCGCCCCAATAGACTGGCTCGCCGCGCGCGCGGGCCTGGGCGGCGATGCGGGCGTCGCCTTCGAGGCAGAGATAATCGACCTTGTGAACCCGCATCAGGTCGCCCACCACCTGGCCGACGCGGCCATAGCCGATGATGAGGACGCGCGAGGCCGGCGCGAGTCCGCTCGGCTCCGGGCCCGTCAGGACAGGTCCCGACACGGCCCGGAACCGAGCGGCCGAAGCGGCGAACAGAGGAATCATGGTCATGGACAAGGTCACGCCAATCAGCAGTTCGGCGGCCAACTCCTCCGGCAGGAGGCGGGCGGCGGCGGCCGAGGTCAGGATGACGAAGGCGAATTCGCCGCCGGGGCCGAGCAGCAGGCCGATTTCGCCCGCCTGGCGCCAGTTCAGCCTGAAACCGCGCGCGAGCCCCGCGACCAGAGGCGCCTTGACCAGAGTCAGCCCGATAGCGACGCCGAGCGTCGCGCCGGGATGGGCGACCACTTCCCAAGGATCGAGGCTCGCGCCGATCGAGACGAAGAACAGCCCGAGCAACAGGCCCTTGAACGGGTCGATCGCGGTTTCGATGGCGCGGCGGAATTCGGTTTCGGCCAGCAGCAGCCCGGCAATGAAGGCGCCGAGCGCCATGGACAGGCCCGACCAGGCCGCCGTGACGGCGGTCGCGATCACCACCAGCAGGCAGGCCGCCATGAAGAGCTCGGTCGATCGGGTCGCGGCGACCAACTGGAACAGGGGCCGCAGCAGCAGCCGACCGATGCCGACGATCGCCGCCACCGCGATCACGCCCGGGGCGAAGGCGAGAATCGGCGAGGCCTGCGCGGCAGGGTCGGACAGCATCGCGACCATGAACAGCAGCGGCGCCACCAGCAGGTCCTGGAACAGCAGGACGGAAAAGATCGCGCGGCCGGTGAGGGTGTTGAGGCGCCGCTTTTCGGCCAGCACCGGCACGACGATCGCGGTCGAGGACAAAGCGAGCGCGGCGCCGGTGACGATCGCCGCCGGCTGGGCGAGACCCAGGCTCCGCACCATGAGAAAGAGCGCGCCGCCGCAGACGCCGACCTGAAGCGCGCCGAGCCCGAACACGAAGCGGCGCAGCAGGACGAGGCGCTCCAGCGACAGCTCCAGCCCGATGTTGAACATCAGGAACACCACGCCGAAGGCGGCGATGGCGGCGACATTCTCATTATTGGCGAGGAACGGAAGCCGGAAGGGGAGAAGCGCGTCGAGCCGGCCCAGCACATGGGGGCCGATCAGCATCCCGGCGATGAGGAAGCCCAGCACCGGGCTGACGCGCAGGCGGCGGAACAAAGGCACGACCACGCCCGCCACGCTCAGGAAAAGCAGGGGCGCCTTGTAGGGCTCCAGATCGAAATGCGCCGCCAATTGCTTCCCTCCGCGAAAACAGGATAACGGATTCGCGCAACGCGCCAACTCGAAGAGGAGCGAAAATGTCCGGACTTCCCGATGGCCTTCATCGGATCGCGCGGCTCGAAACCGAGTTTCGCCCGGCGCCTTGGGATTTCGCGACCCGCGAGGCGGCGCGGATCGACGCCCATTGGGCGCAAGCGCGCGCGGAAAAGCCGGCTTTGTTCGATGGCAAGGTCTTGTTGATGCGCGAGCCGGAGATTTTTTCGGCGCCCGGCGGCGATGTGCTGCGCGGCGCCTTTTTCGAAACCGATTTCCGCAATTTCCACGCCTGGCTGGCTTTCGGCGCGCCGGGCGGCGGGGCGTTCAACTGCTTTTCGATGGCGGCGCTGCGCACAAGCGACGGCGCCTTCCTGCTCGGCGAAATGGCGCCCCACACCATGAACGCCGGAAAAATCTATTTCGCCGCCGGCACGCCGGACCGCGGCGATATTTTCGACCAAAACGTCGATCTCGCCGCCAGCGTCGCGCGGGAAATGATGGAGGAGACCGGCTTTGCGCCCGACGAGGCGCCGGCGGGCCCGCAATGGAGCGTCGTCGTCTCCGGCGCCAGGATCGCCTGCATCCAGCAAAGGTTTTTGGCGCTCACGGCGCATGAGGCTCTGGCCCGGGCCGCCGATTTTCTGGCGCACGAACGAGAGCCCGAGCTTTTGCGCC